>JAEYZK010000078.1 GCA_023428085.1 Pseudomonadota bacterium | reverse complement strand
ACCCCGCGCCTCCCCGGAGACCCCCCTGATCCGGAGCGTTTCCCGTGCGCCCTGGCGCCCTGTCCCCGGAGGACGGGTCGGCGCCTGCGCCGCACGCCGGCGGGTGGGCACGCGCACGTCGCCCCCGTGGACGAGGCGTGAAACGCTCCTTCGCCACAGACCCGACGGGGACGTGCGAACAATGGCGTGCAATGCGCGCATTGATTCGTAGACAATCCTCCGCGCTCGTGTATTTTGCGGGCCAACACACGGAGCCACCGGAGCCCCTCGACACATGGCCAGAACCGCGCAGACCTCGATCGATGACATCCTGCAGTCCGCCGCCAGCAAGGTGGTGGCCCGCGTGTCCGCCGAACTCGCCCGCCAGATGGCGGCGCTCGTGCAGGAGGGGCTCGAGCGCGAGCTCCAGCGCACCGGCCGCCCGGGCCGTGGCCGCGGGCGCGTCCGCCCGGCCCGGAGCGCGTCCTCCCGCCGCCGTCCGCCGCGCACCGAGATCACGAGGTGGGTGGCCGACAACCGCGCCCGCCGCGTGCCGACCTTCGTCATCGAGGCCACCGGGCTCGACACCAAGAAGAAGATCGTCGCCAAGTACGGGCCGAACGTCTCCTTCGAGAAGGGCAAGCCGCTCCCCAAGCCGAAGGCCGCGTAGGTTCGGCCTCGACGGGCGCGGAGGCGGCGGGGCGCGACGAACGCGCTCCGCCGGCGATCACCGGAGCACGAGGCCCGACCGCAGCCCCGCGCGCTCGAGCGCCGACGCGGCCGGCTCGAGCGCCTCCTCGGCCACCCAGAACCCGACCCCGGTCCGGACCCACAGCCCGAGCGCCCAGCGCGCCGGGTAGCGCTCGGGCTCGGCCAGGTAGTTCACGCCGAGCCCCTCCAGCGTCTGCTCCACCGCGCGGGCCTCGCGCATCGACGCGGCCAGGTAGACGCGGACGATCTCGCTGCCCTGCTCGAACTCCTCCTCGGTGACGCGCGGCATCCTTGGCCTCCTCGCCGGAATCTAACCCGCCGCCGGCCGCGGCGGCGGACCTCTTCCGGAACCGCTCCCCGGCGCCGCCCCGCGCTATCTTCCCGCGCATGACGAATCGTTCGCTCCGCGCCGCGTGGGCGGGAACGGCCCTGCTCGCCGCGGCGGTCTCCTCCCTGGCGCGCGCCCAGGCCGCCGGCGCGCCGCCGCCGGGGCCGCGCCCCGCGCTCGAGCCGCACCTCCCGCCGGTCCTGGTCCAGCCCGGTCCGCTGGGCCTGCTCTGGTGGCAGTGGCTGGCGCTACCGGCGCTGGTGCTCGTGTGCGTCGCCCTGGGCGCGCTGCTCGGCTACGCCACGCGGACGCTCCTCGGGCGGCTCGCGGCCCGGACCCGCACCTCGTGGGACGACGAGATCATCGATCGGGTCGCGGGGCCGCTCACCACGCTCTGGGCCATCGGGCTCTTCTCGGTCGCGCACGCCTGGCTCTCGCTCGGCGGCGGGTTCGAGGCGGGGCTCGAGCGCGTGTTGCGCGCGGCCGCGTACCTCTCGTTCTTCTGGGCCGGGTTCCGCCTCCTCGACGTCGCCTTCCTGGCGCTGGGGGCCGCGCCGTGGACGAGGTCCGGCGCGGGCACGGGGCTCGCCGGACTCCTGCCGCTCGGGCGGAAGGTGGCGAAGGTCCTGCTCCTCGCGATGGGCGTCGTCGCCGTCCTGAACGAGCTCGGGTTCAAGGTCGCGAGCCTCCTCGCCGGCCTCGGCATCGGCGGCATCGCCCTCGCCCTGGCCGCGCAGAAGACCGTCGAGAACCTGTTCGGCTCCGTGGCCATCGGCGTGGACCAGCCGTTCCGGGTCGGTGACTTCGTGAAGGTGGAGGACTTCCTCGGGACGGTCGAGAGCATCGGCATGCGCTCCACCCGGTTCCGGACGCCCGACCGGACCCTCATCACCATCCCCAACGGAAAGCTCGCCGACAGCCGCTCCGAGACGTTCGCGGCGCGCGATCGGATCCGGCTCTTCGCCAACCTCGGCCTCGTCTACTCGACCACGCCCGCGCAGATGCGCGCGGTGCTCGCGGGGATCGAGGAGCTGCTGGGCGCGCACCCGCTGCTCTTCCGCGACACGCCGCCGAGCGTCCGCTTCAACGAGTTCCGCGAGTCGTCGCTCAACGTGGAGGTGGTGGCGTGGTTCGCGACGGCCGACTGGGCCGAGTTCACGCGCCTCCGGCAGGAGCTCTACCTCTCGTTCATGGAGCTCGTGGAGCGCGCGGGGACCGCGCTCGCGTTCCCGACGCGGACGGTGCAGCTCGTGGACGCGGCGTCCAGGGGTGGAACCCCGGCGCCTGCCGCGGGGGAGGGGGCGTGAGCCTCGAAAAAGACCGAAGGGCCCGGCGTCTCCGCGCGGGCCCTTCGAATGGTGGAGCTGATCGGGATCGAACCGACGACCTCTAGAGTGCGATTCTAGCGCTCTCCCAGCTGAGCTACAGCCCCGGGTCCCATGCTGCAAGGGACCGCTTCCTTAACGGTTTTCGCGGGGATGTGTCAAGCTCCTCTTGGCCGGGGCGGGTGTTATTGTGGTGCGCGATGGGTCCGCCCGGAAAGCAGCTTTCGCCCGCCGAGATCTCCGCCCTCGAGCACGCCTTCGCCACCGACCCGACCTCCGACGCCTACCGCCCGCTGACCGAGGCGTACCTCGCGGCCGGCCGGTTCATGGAGGCGATGGTCGTCTGCAAGAAGGGCGTGAAGGCACACCCCGACGATCCGAGCGCCCGCGTCCTCCTCGCCCGCGTGTACGCGGACCAGGGGAAGGACCGCAAGGCGCTCGAGGAGCTCGGCGGCGTGCTCGCCGCCTTCCCCACCTTCGTCGCCGCCAACCGGCTCGCCGGCACGCTCCACTTCCGGCTCGGCGAGCGCGAGCCGGGCGAGGCGGCCCTCCGCCGGGCGGCCGAGGCCGCGCCGAACGACCCGGAGGTCCTCGAGCTCCTCCAGAAGCACGGCGTGAAGCTCGCGGCGCCCGCGGCGCCCGGCCGCCCGCGCACCGGCCCGGACGCACCGCCGGTCGCGCCGCGCGTCGTCCCCGGCGGCGCCGCGGCCGCCGCGCAGCCGGACCCGCTGGAGCGCTCGATCGAGGTCCCGATCCCGACGCCGGTGCCCTCGCGGCGGGCCCGCGACGTCGCCTACGCGCAGGCGCTCGCGGACAAGTACGGGACGAGCAGCTACGAGATCGCGCGGGGCGGGAGCCCGAAGAAGAAGTCCCACCGCACGATGCTCGTCGGCAGCCTGGGCCTCGCGCTCGCCCTCGTCGCCGCGCTCGGCGGGTGGGCGTGGAAGACGCGGTCCGACGCGGACCGCGCCCGCGCCATCGACGCCCTGCTCAAGGACGTGCGCGAGCAGGTCGAGAAGGACACGTACCCCGCGTACCTCGCGGCGGCGAAGGGCGCGGCGGAGATCCTGGAGCACGACTCCGCCAACGTCGGCGGGCACGCGTACCTCGCCTACGTGGACGCGCTCCGCTGGCTCGAGCACGGCGACGGCGAGCCCGCCCGGGCCTCGGCCGTCCAGCACCTCAACCAGATGCTCGAGGTCGGCCGCACGCACTCCCACCTCTACGCCGCCGAGGCGTACCTCCGGGCGGGCGGCGGGGACTCCGCCGGCGCGCGCGAGGGGATCGAGAAGGTCTTCGCCGCCAACCCCGCGACGCAGACGACGTTCCTCACCGCGGTGCTCGGGGCGGTGCAGCTCCGCGCGGGCGAGCTCGACGCCGCCGCCAGCACCCTCAAGCGCGCCCAGGAGAAGGAGGCCGGCGACGCCCGCACGGCCTGGCTCCTCGCCGAGCAGTTCCGCCGCCGCGGGGAGGGGTACGAGGCGCAGGCGGTCAACTACTACGACTACGCGCTGCGCATCCAGAAGGACCACGTCTCGTCCATCCTGGGCCGCGCGATCGTGCTCCTGGGCCGCGGGCAGACCGAGGAGGCGTCGAGGGCCGCCGAGCTCGTGCTCGCCCCGCAGACCGGCGCCTCCAAGCCGCAGCTCGCGCTCGCGCGCGCCATCCGCGGCGGCGTGCTCGCCGCGCGGGGGAAGCTCGACGGCGCCGCCGCCGAGGAGGCGGAGGCCGCGAAGCTCGATCCCGCGAACCCCGACCTGCCCTGGCTCGCGGGCGTCCGGAAGCTCCGCGCCGGCGACGCCGCGGGCGCGGTCGACCAGTTCCAGCGCGCCATCGCCCTCGACAACAAGCGCGTCTCGCTCTACGCCGACCTCACCCGCGCGATGCTCCGGAAGGACGGCGGCGTGCCCCAGGCGCTCGAGACCCTGAAGCGCACCGTCGCGCGGCTCGGCGAGTCGCCGCGCCTGTCGCTCCTGCTCGGGGACGCGTACCGGGCCGCCGGCGATCTCGACCTCGCCCGCGGCAACTACAAGAAGGCCATCGAGCTCGGCCGCCCCTTCCCCGACGCCCGCGTCGCCCTGGCGCGCCTCCACCGCGCGGAGAACGACATCCCGAGCGCCCTCGTCGAGCTCACCACCGCGATCGACGAGTACGGCGCCGGCGGCACGGGCGGCGTGGCCGCGGCTTACGTCGAGATGGCCGAGGCCGAGCGCGCCCGCGCCGCGAAGCCGGAGAAGCTGAAGGAGCTGTACGACAAGGCGCTCGAGAAGGACCCGGCGAGCTGCGAGGCGCTCTGGGGCGCCGCGCGCGCGCGGGCGGACCTGCCGAGGCTGAAGGACGCCGCCGAGCAGCGGACCGCGCTCCTCCGGCGGTATGTCGGGGCCTGTCCTGCGGGGGCGTATGCTGCGGAGGCGAGGGGGATACTCGGGGTGAAGTGAGAAGCAGAGGCCGGGTGCGGGACGGGAGCGGGAGCCGCCGTACCCGTCCCCGTCCCCGTCCCCGGGGCCGAACCCGCTCCCGGGGTCGAACCCGGTTTCTCTTCTCTGGAGCTGCTCCCGGCCGCTACTTCCCCGCCGCCTTCTCGGCCGCCTTCCTCTCCTCCTCGAGCTTCTTGTTCCACTCCCGCTCGATCTCCTCCATCGGGTTCCCCTTGACCGCCTTCGGCCGCGCGTCGGCGCTGCGGGCCTCGGTGACCTTCACCGGGAGCTCCACCGCGGCGCCCTCGACCTCGACGCGCGCGGTGGTGACGCCCGGGCCGACGGGCCAGACCTGCCCGCGGGCGTCGCCCCGGCAGACCTCCTCGCTCGCGCAGGTGACGACCGCCGCCCGGCCGACGAGCGGCCGCCCGGCGTCGTCGAACGCCTCGACGGCGAGCGGCTGCGGGACGCGCTCGTCCTGCACCTTCAGCTCGAGCCGCTCGGGCTTGACCGACAGGCGCGAGACGACGCGCACCTGCACCGGCAGCTCCGCGCGCGCGGCGCCGATGATGCAGCGCACGACGGCGCTCCCGCGGCCGGCGGCGGTGAGCGTCGCCTCGTTCGCCTTCGCGGCGACGCGGACCACCTGCTCGTCGCTCGAGGTCCAGGTGCAGGGCGGCTCGGGGAGGAACCGCCCGTTGGAGGCGTACGGCATGGCCCGGACCTGGGTGGTCTTCCCCGCGCCGACGAAGTCCACGCGGGCGGGCTGGAGCTCGATCCGGTCGGCGCGCGCGCAGGACGCGAGCGCGAGGGCGGTGGCGGCGGCGGCGGAGGCGAGGCGCATGGGCGCGATGCTACCGCATCGCGCGCGCGACCGGGTGGGGCGGGCCTCCTACACGGCGCGGAACACGAGGGACGTGTTGAGCCCGGCGAACGCGAAGTTGTTGTTCATCACGGTCCGGGGGCGGACCTGCCGCGCCGCGCCCGTCACGTAGTCGAGCGGGGCGCACTCCGGGTGCGGGCGAACCAGGTTCTTGTTCGGGGCGAGGAACCCGTCGCGCAGCATCGCGAGGCAGAAGGCCGTCTCCACGACGCCGCAGGCGCCGAGGGTGTGCCCGGTGAACCCCTTGGTGGAGGAGACGGGGACCCGGCCGCCGAGGACCCGGGCCACCGCCCGGCTCTCGCAGACGTCGCCGATGTCCGTCGCGGTGGCGTGCGCGTTGACGTAGTCGATCTGGTCCGCCGCGATCCCGGCGTCGGTGAGCGCCGCCTGCATGACCCGCGTCATGCCGTCCTCGGACGGCGCGGTCATGTGGAGGCCGTCGCAGTTGGTCGCGAACCCGATCACCTCGCCGTAGATCTTCGCGCCGCGCGCGCGGGCCCGCTCCCAGCGCTCGAGCACGACCGTCCCGGCGCCCTCCCCCACGACGAGGCCGTCGCGATCGGCGTCGAACGGGCGCGGCGTCTCGGCGGGCCGGTCGTTGTACTTGACCGAGGTCGCGAACATGAGGTCGAAGATGCCCGCGTGCACGACGTCCATCTCCTCGGCGCCGCCGCACAGCATGATCTCCTGCGTGCCGCTCCGCACCGCCTCGTAGCCGTACCCGATGGCCTGGCTCGAGGACACGCACGCCGAGCAGGTCGTGATCACGCGGCCGCGGATCGCGAAGTACTGCGCCACGTTGGCGGCGGCGGTGTGGCTCATGAACTTGAGGTACGTGGAGGCCTGGATGCCGTCGAGGCTGCGCCCGATGAGCAGCTTGCGCACGAACTCCTCGACCGCCGCGCTCGTCCCGCCGGTGGAGCCGTAGGCGAGGCCGACGTTCCCCGAGGAGATCGTCTCCGCGTCCAGCCCCGCGTCGGAGATGGCCCGCTGCGTCGCCCAGGTGGAGAGGAGCGCCACGCGCCCCATGGTCCGGGTCCGCTTCTTGGGCAGCGCGGAGAGGTCCACCTCGCACGGCGCGCCGAGCCGCGTCTTCATGTTCGTGATCTCGGCGAGCGCGGGGATGACGCGGATGCCGCCCCGGTCCTCCACGAGCGCGCGCGCGACGTCGTCGAGCGAGTTGCCGATGGGGCTGGTGAGGCCGATGCCCGTGATCGCGACGCGGTGCTGGCTCATGCGTTCCGTTCCTCGCGGCCTGCCGTCAGGCGAGCCCGCCGTTGATGCCGATGACCTGGCCGGTGATGTACCCCGCCGTCTCCGACGCGAGGAAGGCGGCGAGGCTCGCCACCTCCTCGGGCTTGCCCAGGCGCCGGGCCGGGATCCGCTTCAGGATCTCCTCGACGGGCGCCGACGCGATCATGTCCGTGTCGATGAGCCCGGGCGCGATCGCGTTGACGGTGACGCCCCGGTGCGCCACCTCCTGCGCGAGCGCCCGGGTGGCGCCGATGAGCCCCGCCTTCGCGGCGGCGTAGTTCACCTGCCCGCGGTTGCCCATGACGCCCGAGACCGACGAGATGTTGATGATCCGGCCGAACCGCCGCCGGACCATCGGCATGACGAGCGGCCGGGTCACGTTGTAGAAGCCGTCGAGCGTGGTGCGCGTCACCGCCTCCCAGGCGGGCAGCTCGAGCGCGGGGAACGGCGCGTCGCGCGCCACCCCGGCGTTGTTCACGAGGACGCCGATCGGCCGCGCCTCGTCCGCGAGCAGGCGCTCCAGGGC
>JAEYZK010000066.1 GCA_023428085.1 Pseudomonadota bacterium | reverse complement strand
GGCCTGCGCCGCCGGGCGCCGGGGGCGGGCGCGCGGCCGCGGAGGCGCCGCGGCCTCGGGCTCCGCCGGCGCGAACCGGCGCCCGAGGAACGACCGGATGAACCGGGCCACCGCCGACGGGTACTCGAGCGGCGTCACGTGCGTGCCGTGGGGCACGACCGCGAGCTCGCTCCCGTGGATGGCCTCGTGCATCGCCCGCGAGAGGCGCACGGGCGTGAAGGTGTCGTTGCCGCCGGCGATGATGAGCGTCGGCACGTCCACGTCCGGGAGGTGGTCGGAGCTGTCGGTCTCGTTCGCCGACGCGAGCATGCGCACGAAGAGGACCGGGTCCACCTGGGCGAGGTCGGCGAAGTACCGGACGAGGTCGGCGCGCTCGACGCGGGCGCGGTTCACCTCGTGATCGAGCGCCAGCTCCAGCGCGAACTCGGTGGGCACGATCGCCTTGAACACGAGCCGGGCGAGGGTGGGGTGCTTCTCCACCGCGTTGCGCGCGAACGGGAAGGCGTGCTTCAGGGCCTTCGAGTCGTGGAAGGTGTCGATGGGGTGGCCGGACGCCCCGCAGACGAGCACCAGCCCGGCGATCCGTTCGGGGGCCCGGCGGTGCGTCTCCAGGGCGACCTGCACGCCCATGGAGTGTCCGCAGAGGACGACCCGGGGCTCCCCGGCCGCGTCGAGCACCGCGAGCAGGTCCTCGACGTCGTCGTCGAGCGTGACCCGGTGGGCCTCCCGAGGCTTGGCGCTCCGCCCGTGACCGCGGTAGTTCCAGTGGATGACGCGGTTCCTGCGCGCCAGCTCCGGCTCGAGGTGCCGCCACACGAACCCGGCGCAGCCGACGCCGTCGGTGAGCACGATGGGCGGGGCGCCCGCGCCCAGCTCGGTCCAGTGGAGGCGCGTCCCGTCGCGCCCGACCGCCGTGTGCGCCGTCTTCTCCATCGTGTCCGCGCCTCGCTCGCCCCCCGGGCCGCGCGGGCCGCGTGCGCCCGGCCGGTCCGCTCCCCGGTCCGGGAGGCCGGGAGCATGGAGTACAGTGCACGGGAGGTTCAAGGGGAAATGACGCACGGGCACTTCCACGGGGCGCATGGCCACCGGTGCGAGCACCCTCCCGGCGCGGACGCGGGGGGCGAGGCCGCTGCGCCCCGCGCCGGGCGCGGCGCGCACTCCGCCGCCGGTCCGGCGAGCATGCGCCGGCTCGCCGTCTCGCTGGGGTTCACGTCGGCGATCATGGTCGCCGAGGCGGTGGGCGGGTGGCTCTCCGGCTCGCTCGCCCTCGTGTCCGACGCCGGTCACATGCTGACCGACGCCGGCGCGCTCGGGCTCGCCCTGTTCGCCGCCTGGCTCTCCGGGCGCCGTCCCGACGACAAGCGGACGTACGGGTTCCGGCGGGTGGAGGTGCTCGCCGCCCAGCTCAACGTCGCCGCCCTGTTCCTGCTCGCGGGGTTCATCGCCTGGGAGGCGGTGGAGCGGCTCCGGAGCCCCGGCCCGCCGGTCGCGCTCGGGCTCATGTCCGCGGTCGCCGCCGTCGGCCTCGCCGCGAACCTCGCCATCCTCGGGCTGCTGCACCGCGAGCACTCGCTCAACGCGCGGTCCGCGTTCCTGCACGTCCTCTCCGACACGATCTCGTCGGTGGCGATCCTCATCGGCGCGGGCGCGATGGCGCTCGGCGAGGGGCTCGGCTGGGTGGACCCGGTCCTCTCGCTGGGCATCGCCGGGCTCATCCTCTGGGGCGCGGGCCGCCTGGTGCTCGAGATCACCGACATCCTCATGGAGTCGGTGCCGCGCCACCTCGACGTCGCCGCGGTCACGGCGCGCATGGCGCGGTGCCAGGGGGTGCGCGCGGTGCACGACGTCCACGTCTGGACCATCTCCAGCGGCCTCCACGCGCTCTCCGCGCACCTCGTGGTCCACCCCGACGAGATGGGGCGGAACGACGAGATCCTGGACGAGGTGAAGCGCGAGCTGCGCGAGACCTTCGGCATCGATCACACGACGCTCCAGATCGAGTCGAGCGCGTACGCGCACGTCTACGATCTCGAGCATTGAGCCTCCCCGGGAACGCGCCCGCGCCCGGCAGCCCCAGGGGCCGGCGCCGGACCTGAACCCCGCTCCCCCCCGTGCTATACCCCTCCCGTGCTCTCGCCCGTCCTCGCCTTCCGCCCCGCGAGCGTCGTGAGCCGCCTGCCCGCGCGCTGCGACGCATGCCCGCTCTCGGTCCGCGACCTGCTCGCCGTCACCGACGCGAAGCTCCCTGCGATCGTGGCCGGGAGCCCGGGCGTCGTCCGCGCCGGGCTCGTGGCCGCCAAGGTGCTGCGCGCGACGCTCGGGCTCGTCCTCCCGCCGGGGGTCGCGCCCGGCCCGTGGTTCCAGGCCGTGGTCCGCACCGCGGACGAGATCGCCGCCGGGCTCCCGATCTTCCTCGGCGCCGAGGTGACGCTCCCGGATCACGGCGCGATGGCGGTCGAGCGCGCGACGGCCGAGGTCTGGCGGTACGTCGAGGTGGGGCTCACGCACGTGACGGTGGATCCCGGCGACGGCTCGCCCGAGGAGTGCGCCCGCGTGCTCGCCGAGGTCGCCACCCCGCTGCTCGAGCGCGGCCTCGGGTTCGCGTGCGCGCTCCAGCTCCGCGGCGCGCCCGGCGCGGGCCGCCGCGCGCTCACGATGCTCGACGAGCTGCGCCGCCGCGGGGTCCCGCCGGACGCGCTGACGCTCCGGCTCCCGGCGCCGCCGGACGCGGAC
>JAEYZK010000051.1 GCA_023428085.1 Pseudomonadota bacterium | reverse complement strand
CCCCGTCCGCGCCCGCGCACGCGCGCGCCCAGGCGCGGAGCTCCTCCAGGGCGGCAGAGCGCGCGATCACGTGGGCAGCGCCGAGCCGGGCCGCGCACACCGACAGCCGCGCGCAGGCCGCCTCGCTGAGCCAGAGCAGCTCCCCCGATCCGTCGAAGAGCAGCGCCGCCGCCTCGCTCGTCGCCGCGAACGTGGCGAGCGCCCCCTCCATGCCCTCTGACGCCCGGTGCGCCTCCGTGAGCGCGCGCTCGAGCTCCGCCCGGAGCTCCTCGAACGCGGCGAGATCCCCGTTCGTGAACGGCGCCTCCGCGGCGTGCCGCGCCACGCACACGAACCCGCGCGGCGCGGCCGGCCGACCGAGGACGCCGACGAGCTGCCGCTCGACGCCCCAGGGGTGCCAGAACTCATTCCAGGTCCGCGTGCTCCGGAGGAAGTCCGTGCTCCAGCGCTCCGCGATGTCGAAGCTGCGGCGCGACGAAGCGAAGAGCTCCGCGAACGGGGCGAGCTCGCGATCGGCGAGCCGCAGCAGCTCCGCGGTGACCTCCGCGGTCGCCGCCGGCACGCGCGCCCCCAGGCTCACGAAGTCGCCGGGCCTGGCGACCGGGCCGCTGATCCGGAAGAGCGAGGCGGCGGAGATCCCGATCCTTCGCTGCGCGGCCTGCACGACCAGGTCCGCGATCCGCGCGGTGTCCGCGGCGGCGCTGCACCCCTCGCGGAGATCCTGGAGCGTCTGGACGAGAGGCGCTGGCCTCCTCATCCTCGAATTAGGCTCCTGGCGGTGGCACCGGCGCCTTGGTCCGAATCAATTACCCCACGAAAGCTCCGGCGTTTGGGGGACTTGCCGCCTGGGGTGAAACGGGACACTCCGCACCGGGAGTGCGGGTCGGCCGGTCGTCTGGCGGCGGCGAGCTGGTGGGCCGACCGGTCGAGCGGGGCGGGTCGTCGATCCCCAACTTCCCGGCATCGACAGACGTCCGGGGGCCCCGCTGAGGTCCCGAGGGGGAGGAGCGATGGGGAGAGCGATGGGGATCAACCGCACGATGTGGGCCGCGGCGGTCGCGGGCGTGCTCGCCTGGTCGGGTACGGCGCACGCGGAAGCGGGCCAGGGCACGCAAGCGGGCCAGCAGCAGGTGACGGATCGGATCCGCGAGTCGCTCCAGAAGCTCCACGCGACGAACCAGGCGGAGATCCAGCTCGCCCGGACCGCGCAGAACCAGGCGCGATCCCCGGAGGTGAAGCAGTTCGCGCGGCGGATGGTCGAGGAGCATCAGAAGAGCGATCGCCAGCTCCAGGGCGCCGCGCAGCGGCTCGGCGTCCAGCTCCAGGGCGACACGTACCAGGAGACGCTGAAGGAGCTGCGGGAGGAGGAGGATCTCCAGCAGAAGAAGGGCGCGGACTTCGACCAGCGGTTCATGCGGCAGATGGTGGACGCGCACGAGGACCTGCTCGAGGAGGTCCACACGACCGCGACGAACGCAGCGGAGGAGGGCGTCCCGCAGCTCACGCAGGTGCTCGGCCAGATCGAGGCCTCGCTGCACCAGCACCACGCGATGGCGCTCCAGCTCCAGTCGAAGCTCCAGCAGCAGGCCCAGGCCCAGAGCGGAACGGGCGCGGGCGGCGACGCGGGCGCAGGAGACGCAGGATCCTCGCCGTAGCCGCGACGCCTGTCAGTTCCGAGCGGTACAGGTTTCCGCGACGGCCCGCTCGCGCGGAGCGCGCGGCCGGCATTCCATGGAGCCGCGACGCAGACACGACCGGAGGAGACGGCGATGCGCGTGATGGTGATCGTGAAGGCGAGCGACGAGTCCGAGGCGGGGCACATGCCGGAGCAGGAGCTGCTCGCCGCGATGGGGAAGTACAACGAGGAGCTGGTGAAGGCGGGCGTGATGGTCGCGGGGGAGGGCCTCCACCCGTCGTCCCGGGGGAAGCGCATCCGGTTCTCGGGGCGCGAGCGCGCCGTGCGCGACGGACCGTTCGCCCAGACGAAGGAGCTCATCGCGGGCTTCTGGCTCTGGCAGGTCCGGTCGATGGACGAGGCCGTGGACTGGCTCAAGCGGGCGCCGTTCGACGGCGGCGAGGAGGTCGAGCTCCGGCCCGTGTTCGAGGCGGAGGACTTCGGCGAGGCGCTCACGCCGGAGCTGCGCGCGCAGGAGGAGCGCCTGCGGGCGGAGATCGAGCGCCAGCAGCAGGCGTAGGGGCCGGGTGGCGCGCGGCGCGATCCGCGCGACCACCGCGGCCGTACACGATGGGGGGCGCCCGGGCACCGCCGTCGCTCGATCGGATCCCCGCAGAGGAGCCCGCCCATGATCGCCGTCACCGCCGCCACCGGCCACCTCGGCCGCCTCGTCCTCGCGGAGCTGCTGCAGAAGGTCCCTGCGGGGCAGGTGGTCGCCGCCGCGCGGGATCCGGGGAAGGCGCAGGACCTCGTCGCCCGGGGCGTCGAGGTCCGGAGGGCCGACTACGACCAGCCCGCCACGCTCGAGCCCGCGCTCCAGGGCGTCGAGAAGCTCCTGTTCATCTCGGGGAGCGAGGCGGGCAAGCGCGGCCCGCAGCACCGCGCCGTCGTGGACGCCGCGAGGCGCGCCGGCGTGAAGCTCGTCGCGTACACGAGCATCCTCCACGCCGACACGACCCCGCTCGCGCTCGCCGCCGAGCACGAGGAGACCGAGGCCGCGCTCCGCGCCTCCGGCCTCCCGACCGTCCTGCTCCGTCACTCCTGGTACACGGAGAACTACACCGAGCGGCTCGGGTCGGTGCTCGAGCGCGGGGTGGTCCTCGGCGCCGCGGGGGAGGGGCGCATCGCGGCGGCCGCGCGCGCCGACTACGCCGCCGCCGCGGTGACGGTGCTGACGACGCCCGGCCACGAGGGGAAGGTCCACGAGCTCGCGGGCGACGCGCCCTTCACGCTCGCCGAGCTCGCGGCCGAGGTGTCGCGCCAGGCGGGCAAGCCGGTCGTCTACAGGGACCTGCCCGCCGAGGCGTACGCCGCGGCCCTCCAGGGCGCGGGCCTCTCGCCTCCCGTCGCCGCGCTCCTCGCCGACGTGGACGCCGGCATCGCGCGCGGCGCGCTCGACGACCGAAGCGGCACCTTGCGCCGGCTGATCGGCCGTCCGACGACGTCGCTCGCGGCGTCGGTCGCCGCGGGGCTGCGCGCGCTCCGGGGCTGAGCTCCGCGTCCGCGCGGAGGAGCGGGGCCGTCGCGCCGTGTCGGCCGCGGGGCGTGCCCGGACCGGCCGCAGGGTTGACGCCGGGGGGACGGCGGCAGGGCGGGAGGACCGACCGTCCTCAGCCCGCGCCGCCGGCCTCGCCCTTCGGGTAGCTGCCGAGGAGCTTCAGCTCGTGGCTCGCCTCCCCGATCTCGCGGAGCGCCGCGGCCACGGCCTCGTCCTCCTCGTGGCCCAGGAGATCGAGGAAGAAGACGTACTCCCAGGCGCGGCGCGGGGCGGGGCGGCTCTCGATCCGGGTGATGTTCACGCCGCGCCGGGCCAGCGGCTCGAGGATGCGGAGCAGGCTGCCGGGCTTGTCGCCCGCGGAGACGACGAGGCTCGTGCGATCCTTGCCGCTCCGCGGCGCGCGGGTCCCGCCGAGCACCCAGAACCGCGTGGCCTCGCCGCCGGTCTGGATGCCCTCGGCGACGACCCGCAGGTCGAAGAGCCGGGCGACGACGTCGGGCGCGACGGCGGCGCCGTCGGGATCCTCCCGCGCCAGCCGCGCGGCCTCGGTCGCGCTCGAGGCCGCGATCCGCGCCGCGCAGGGCAGGTGCGCCCCCAGCCACGGCTCCGCGAGCGGCATCGCGTCGGGCGCGGCGTAGACGTGGGCGATCCGCGGGAGCTCCGCGTCCCCGTGGACGAGGAGCGCGAGCTCGAACGGGAGGAGGATCTCGCCCACGATCCGGAGCGGGCTCTCGAGGAACGCGTCGAGCGTGGGATCGACCATCCCCTGGGTCGCGTTCTCGACGGGGACGACGCCGTAGTCGGCCTGCCCCGCCTCGACCGCGCGGAACACGGCGGCGATCGAGCGCTGCGCCACCGGGTGCGCCGACGCGCCGAACTGGTGCTTCACCGCCTGGTGCGAGAACGCTCCGTCGGGCCCGAGGAACGCGACCCGGAGCGGCCGCTCCAGGCTCAGGCACGCGCTCATGATCTCCTGGAACACGGGGCGGATGGCCTCGGTGGGGAACGGGCCCGGGTTGAGTCGCTCGAGGCGGGAGAGGACCTCGCGCTCGCGGGCGGGCACGTGGAACGGCGCGCCCGGGGCGGCGGCCCGCTTGTACTCGCCCACCTCGTTGGCGATCCGCGCGCGCTGGTTCAGCAGGCCGAGGATGTCGGCGTCGATCGCGTCGATGGCGGCGCGGAGCTCGACGAGGGGACGCGGGGAGGTCGTGGGGCGTTCGGGGTCTGTCACGGGGGCCTCCGGGGCCACCGGTCTTGTAGCAGCAGCGCCGGGTCCCGTCGCCCCGGGGCGCCGCAGCGGCACGCCGATCGGCCCGCGCCGACCCGCGCACGCGCCGCAGCGCGCCCGGGACGGCGGCCGCGGGCGGCGACGAATCGATTCAGATCAAGCAAGCACCGGCGATCCGCTCGCGAGGGTCGGGCGAGATTTTTCGGTTGATCTGCTCGTTTGAACGTACGTACAGTCCACTCTTCCCCGTGTCCCCCCAAGGGGGTTTTCTCATGACCAGGAACTTCTGGCGGAAGGTCCGTGGAATCGGACCTCTCCCCGGCATCATCGCGATGGGCGTCGCCCTCGCGGCCTGCGGCAGCTCCAACCAGACCGGCGTCGCCGCGAACGGCGACACCGGCGCCGTCGCGGCCTCGGGCAGCGGCGTCACCGTCGACGTCCTGACGACGAGCGCGCCGTGGAACGGCGGCTTCCCCGCCGCGGTCCGGCTCTCCAACACCGCGTTCGCGAGCGCGATCACCTCGTTCGAGGTGGTGTTCAAGCTCGCCAGCGGCTCCCTCGCCGGCACCGCGTGGAACGGGACCATCACCGGGCCCGACGCGTCCGGGAACTACACCGCCACGAACCCCTCCTGGATCCAGCCGATCCAGCGCGGCCAGACGTGGGACGTCGGCTTCAACGGCAGCGGGACGTTCACCTCGTCCACGATCGTGAGCCTCAAGGTCAACGGCCAGGTGATCCCGCTCGGCGGCACGACGGACGCGGCGCCGACGGTGTCGCTCGCGAGCAGCGCGGCCACGGTCACGGCGGCGGGCTCGATCACGCTCACCGCGACCGCCACCGACGACGTCGGGGTGGCGCGCGTCGAGTTCTACGAGGGCACGACGCTCCTCGCCTCCGACACGACGGCGCCGTACACGACGTCGATCGCCTTCACCGCCGCGAACAACGGCGCGCACGCGTACACCGCGCGCGCCTACGACACGGCGGGCCAGACGGGCACCTCCGCGGCCGTGACCGTCACCGTCGACATCGGGACGGCCGACGCGCCTCCGACCGTCTCCCTCGCGAGCAGCGCGGCCACGGTCACGGCGGCGGGCTCGATCACGCTCACCGCGACCGCCGCCGACGACGTCGGGGTGGCGCGCGTCGAGTTCTACGAGGGCACGACGCTCCTCGCCTCCGACACGGCGGCGCCGTACACGACGTCGATCGCCTTCACCGCCGCGAACAACGGCGCGCACGCGTACACCGCGCGCGCCTATGACACCGCCGGCCAGACGGCGACCTCGGCGGCCGTGACGGTCACCGTGAACATCGGCACCTCGAGCGGGACCACCGTCTCCGTCAACGCCGGCGGGTCGGCCTCCGGGACGTTCGTCGCCGACCAGTACTTCACCGGCGGGACGGCGTACACGCGGACCGCCACCGTGGACCTGTCGCAGATCACCTCGAATCCGCCGCCGGCCGCGATCTTCAACAGCGAGCGGTACGGCGCGTTCACGTACACGATCCCGGGCTTCACCGCCGGGGCCGCCGCGACGGTGACGCTCTACTTCGCCGAGGGCTACGTGTCCGCCGCCGGCCAGCGCATCTTCAGCGTGCAGATCAACGGCACGACGGTCCTCAGCAACTTCGACATCTTCGCCTCCGCGGGCGGGCGCAACCGGGCCATCGCCCGGACGTTCAGCGCCACGGCGAACGCGAGCGGCCAGGTGGTCCTCCGGTTCGTCGCCGGCACCCAGAACCCGAAGGTGGACGGCATCACGGTCACCTCCACCGGCAGCACCACCGACGATCCGCCGTCCGTGGCGCTCGCGAGCAGCGCGACCAGCGTCACGACGGCGAGCACGGTCACGCTGACCGCCACCGCCACCGACGATCGAGGCGTGAGCCGGGTCGAGTTCTACGAGGGCACGGCGCTGCTCGGCTCGGACACGACCGCGCCGTACACGCTGGCGATCCCGTTCACCTCCGCCAACAACGGGAGCCACACGTACACGGCCCGGGCCTACGACACGGCCGGCCAGACGGCGACCTCCGCCGGCGTCACCGTCGCCGTGAACATCGGCACGACGGTCGACCTTCCGCCGACGGTCTCGCTCGCGAGCAGCGCGACCACGGTCACCACCGCGACCACGATCACGCTCACGGCCACCGCCACCGACGACAAGGGCGTGACCCAGATCGACTTCCTCGAGGGGACGCGGCTGCTCGGGACGGTGACCGAGTCGCCGTCGACCCTGGCGATCACCCTGACCGCCGCGGACAACGGGACGCACACGTACACGGCGCGCGCGTGGGACACGGCAAACCAGTCGGCGACCTCCTCCCCGGTGAGCGTCGTCGTCAACGTCGGCACGACGCCCGGCTCGTTCGAGATCGATCCGCCCGACGTCTGCTACGCCCAGTACTGGAACCAGGGCTGCGAGACGGGCGCGTGCGGAGGCCGCTGCCAGACCGCCAACGCCTGCTCGCCCCCGGAGAGCCCGCAGAAGAGCACGTTCCCGAAGACCTTCGCCTGCCCGCGGTTCATCGCGTTCAGCGAGGAGATGGTCGCCGCCGCGAAGGCGGACTGGGGTGACAGCCCGCCGTTCGTCTACGGCGTGGTCGGTCACGACGCCGACACCGGCGGCCTCGACACCGGCACGAGCACCTGCTGCCAGTGCTACCAGCTCGTCTTCGACAAGCCGGAGGGCGGCTCGCCGCAGCCGCCGGAGCTGCCGATCCCGCCGCCGATGATCGTGCAGAGCTTCAACACCGCCGCGGGTGGCGGGAAGAACTTCGACATCTACATGGGCGCCGGCGGGTTCGGGGCGTTCAACGCCTGCATCCCCGGGACGTACAACGGCACGGCGACGACCACGTTCGGCGAGTTCATGTACACGGCGTTCCCGAGCGAGTACCCGACCACCGGCGGCATCAAGGCGATCAACATCCCCGAGTGCAAGGTGAACGGGACGGTCACCGCGGCGTCGATGCAGTCCACCGCGTGCCAGGGCAAGATCGCCCAGCTCTGCAACAACACGGCGTCGGGCTCGGCCAAGATGACCGCCACGACCAAGGCGTCGTGCATCCAGACGAACGCGTTCAACGCGTTCTACCACCAGAACTGGCAGGTCCGCGTGAAGCGGGTCGAGTGCCCGGTCGCCCTGACGCGCGTCACGGGCTGCCGGCTCGCGCCGCAGGGGCTGCCCGCGGCCAACCCGAACGCGAAGACGCCGGCCACCGCCGACGGCACGTTCCGCACCGGGTACACCACGACCACGATGCAGGACTGCTGCAAGCCCAGCTGCGCGTGGAAGGACCAGGTCACCGGCGCCGGCCTCCAGGCCGTCGACAAGTGGACCTCGTTCTACTCGTGCGACGCGAGCGGCGAGCCGATCACCGCGCCGTAGCCCGTCCGCGTGCGCCCGGCTCTCCGGGGCCGGGCGCGCGGGCACGCTCCGAAGAAGCATGAACGCCCTGCTCCCGGACGACGGGGGCAGGGCGTTTCACCTACGGGCTGCCACGCCGCGCGTCACTTGTCGCGGTACGTGATGCGGCCGCGGGTCAGGTCGTACGGCGAGAGCTCAACCTTCACCCGGTCGCCGGTGATGATCCGGATGTGGAACCGCTTCATCTTGCCGGAGGGGTACGCCAGGACCGTCGGGCCCTGATCGAGCTTCACGCGGTACATGCCGCCGCTCGACTCCTCCACGCGTCCCTGCACCTCGATGCCAGCTTCCTTCTCGCTCAATCGCGCTCCTTGGTTGGGGCCTGGGATCGCCCCCCGAAGGACGAGCACGCTGCCGCCCGGTGCGGCAGGATGCCTCGCTTCGCGTGAGGCCACCCGAGTGGAACACAGGTCGTCGCCGACAACTTCGCCCTTGGGCCGACCCGAGTCCAGGCGGCCCTTCATAACCCGGCGACGGCCTCTCGGGCCACCATCATGGCGGCCCGAGCGCCGAGCGCACGCCCGGCCCCCCGGGTCTGGCGGCTCCGAGGAGGGTACCGGCGAGGCCGCTCGTCAGCGCTCCTTCCGGTAGAGCCGCACCGCGATCGGCGCGGCCACGAGCACCAGCGCCGCGGAGGCGCACAGGGTCCAGAGCACGTCGCCGCCGTCCGTCCGGCCGTGCATCAGGCCGCGGGAGGCGTTCGCGAGGTGGGTCACCGGGTTGTTTCCGACGACGGTCTGGAGCCACCCGGGCATCGTCTTCAGGTCCACGAAGATGTCGCTCGCGAAGGTGAGCGGCATGAGGAACACGAAGCTCGTCGTCATGACGGACTCGGACGTCCGCACGAGCATGCCGACGATGATCCAGAGCCACGAGAGCGCGAAGCTGAACACGAGCAGCAGCGCCACCGCGAGGACGACGCCGGCGGCGCCGCCCTGCGGGCGGAAGCCGAGGAGGAAGCCGACCGTGAGGATCACCAGCGACGCGACCGTGTAGCGGAAGACGTCGCCCGCGAGCGCCCCGAGCAGCGGGGCCGCCTGCCACATCGGCATCGAGCGGAACCGGTCGTGGAGGCCCTTGTGGATGTCGGCGTTGAGCCCCACGCCCGTGTAGACGGTGATGAACAGGACCGTCTGCACGAGCACGCCGGGGAGCAGGTACTGGACGTACTCGAGCGGCGAGCCCGCGAGCGCCCCGCCGAAGATGAACGTGAACAGCAGGGTGAACATGATCGGCGTGACGGTCACGTCGAACAGCTGGAAGGGGACGTGCTTGATCTTGAGGAGCGCCCGCCACGCGAGCGTCAGGACCGCGGATCCCGCGGACGCGGGCCGCGGCCTCGCGCCGATGGCGAGCACCTCGTGGGTGGCGTTCACTGGCGGGCCTCCGTCTGCGCCTCGGGATGCTTCTGCGCGCGGCTGGTGAGGGCGAGGAACACCTCGTCGAGGCTGGGGTTCGCGACCGAGACCTGCTCGACCTCGATCCCGCACTCGCCGAGGGCGGCCAGGACTGCCGCGGCCTGGCCGGCACGCTCGAGCCGCGCCGCGACCTCCGCCGGCTCCGAGGCCGGCAGCACGCCGTCGCCCAGCACCTTGGTGATGAGCCGCTGGGCCTCGGCGCGGCGGCCCGCGTCCACGAGCCGGAGGTGGAGCGCGTTCGAGCCGACCGACGCCTTGAGATCGCGGCTCGTGCCCTCGGCGATCACCCGGCCGTGATCGATCACCGCCAGCCGCTCCGCGAGCCGGTCCGCCTCCTCGAGGTACTGCGTCGTGAGGAGCACCGTCGTCCCGTCGGCCGCGATGCGGCGCACGAGCTCCCAGACCTGCGTGCGGCTGCGCGGATCGAGGCCGGTCGTGGGCTCGTCGAGGAACAGGATCTCCGGGATCGCGACGAGGCTCGCCGCGATGTCGAGGCGGCGGCGCTCGCCGCCGGAGTACGTCATCACCTGCCGGCCGGCGAACTCGGCGAGCCCGAACGCGTCCAGCAGCTCCGTGGCGCGGCCCTTCGCGTCGCGCCACGACAGGCCGAGCAGCCGGCCCATGAGCACGAGGTTCTCCCGCCCGGTCAGGTCCTCGTCCACGGACGCGAACTGGCCGGTGAGGCTGACCTTGCTGCGCACCGCCGCGGGCTCGCGCACCACGTCGTGGCCGAGGACCGTCGCGGTGCCGCCGGTCGGCCGGAGGAGCGTGGAGAGGATGCGGATGGTCGTCGTCTTCCCGGCGCCGTTCGGGCCGAGCAGGCCGTAGACCGTCCCGCGCCGGATCTGGAGGTCCACGCCGGCGAGCGCGTGGGTCTTGCCGAAGTGCTTCACGAGGCCGGTCGTCTCGATGGCGTTCGTCATGGGAGCGATAGGCATAAGAGGGTCGGGGCGCGGCGGGTGCGGCAAGAGACGGCAAGCGGAGGTTTGCACCGCGTCTGGGTTCGATCGTTCGACCCGGCCGGCCCGGCTGGATCAGCGATCCCCGGAGGGGAGGGACCACTGTGGGTCGCGCGCGCCCATCGGGTCCGCCGCGCCCAGGGCGCCGCTCGCCCGCGCCCCTCGCGTTCGGGCATGCTGGCGGAGCCATGAGCCGATTCCCGGGCCCGAAGAGCCAGGAGCTCCTGCGCGAGCTCGCGCGCTACGTGGTCGTCGAGCCGTACCCCTTCGTGCTCGATCTCTCGCGGTGTCGCGGCATGTGGCTCGTCACGGTGGACGGCGAGCGGATCTTCGACTGGGCGGGCTACTACGGCGCCAAGCTCCTCGGGCACAACCACCCGCGGCTGCTCGAGCCCGAGTACACCGCGCGCCTCGTCCAGGCGGCGAACAACAAGGTCGCGAACCCCGACTTCCTCACGCCCGAGTGCCTCGCCTACTACCGCCTGCTGCACGAGCTCGCGCCGCGCTGCATGCGGAACGACCGGCTCGAGGTCTACGTCGTGAACTCCGGGGCCGAGGCGGTCGAGAACATGATGAAGTACATGATCAACCTGCACGCCGAGAGGCTCCGGGCGCGGGGCGAGAGCCCCGACGTGCGCAGGTTCGTCTACTTCGACAGCGCCTTCCACGGCCGCACGATCTTCGCGCTCAACGTCACGCAGCTGAAGCACGATCCGATCGTGACCGCCGGGTTCCAGGGCTTCGTGCCCGGCAACCTCCAGGTCCCGTTCCCGCACTTCGACGCCTCGCGGCGCGACGCGGAGAACGTCGCCGAGTGCGACGCGAGCCTCGCCATCGTCGAGGACTGCCTCGCCCGGTACGGCCGCGAGGTCGTGGGCATCGTCGTGGAGCCGATCCAGGGCGCGGGCGGGCACCGCACGAGCCTCCCGCGGTTCTTCCAGGGCCTCTCGGCCCTCGCCCACCGCTTCGAGGTCCCGCTCGGCTTCGACGAGGTCCAGACCGCCGGCGGGCAGACGGGGACGGTGTTCGCGATCGACCAGCTCGCGCTCCCGCACCCGCCGGCCGCGGTCGCCGTGGCGAAGAAGTTCGGGAACGGCGTCGTCTACATGCACCACTCGATGGCCGACCACGGCGTGCTGGACAGCACGTGGGGCGGGAGCCTGGCCGACATGGTCCGCTTCGTCGAGGAGATGCGGATCGTCCGGAGCGAAGCGCTGATCGAGCAGGTGCCGCGCAAGGCGGAGGTGCTGACGCGCGGGCTGGCGGCGCTCGAGCGCCGGTACGCGGAGCTCGTCTTCAACGTGCGGGGGATGGGGCTCTACCAGGGGTTCAGCCTGCGCCGCCCCGGCGACAAGGCGAGGCTCCTCGACCTCGCGCTCGAGCGCGAGGGGCTCCTGCTGCTCGGGGCCGGCGCGCAGAGCGTCCGGCTCCGGCCGCCGCTCGACGTGACCGCCGGCGAGATCGAGCTCATGCTCGAGATGCTGGAGCGGTGCCTGGCGGCCGTCGCGGGCGCGCCCGCCGGCGGCAGCCTTTGAGGGCCTCACCCTCCTGAACGCACGCCAGCAACTGGGAGTGCCAGTACTGTCCGTGCACTCTCGCGCGGGAGCGAGGAGGTGCCCTCATGCGGTGCTCCGGGTGGTTCGTCGCGGTCACGCTGTTGCTCTCTGGAAGCCCCTTCGCGGCCGAGGCCCATCCGCCCGGCCGGTGCCGGCCCGGGTGGACGGCGGCGGAGCCGTGGCGGGTCCTGGCTCCGTTGCCCACGCCGCGCTGGCGCCACGGCGCCGCCGCGGTGCACGGCAGGATCTACGCGGTCGGCGGCGTGTCCGGCGGCGGGGTGCTCGACGCGGTGGACGAGTACGACCCCTGCGAGGACGCGTGGCGGCCGCGCGCGCCCATGCCGACGCCGCGGTCCGATCTCGCCGTCGTCGCCTTCGGCGGGCGCGTGTACGCGATCGGCGGTCGGGACGGCGCCGCCATCCTCGACGTCGTCGAGGTCTACGACCCGAGGACGGATTCGTGGGCCTCCGTCGATGCGCTCCCGGTCGCCAGCGCCGGGCTGCGCGCGGTCGTCGTCAAGCGGTGGATCTACGTGATCGGCGGGTTCGACGGGACCGACGTCCTCGGGACGGTGCAGCGCTACGATCCGAGGACGGGCACCTGGACGGTCCGGTCCCCGATGCCGACGCCCAAGTGGGACTTCGCGATCGCCGCGTCCGGGCGGCGCATCTACGCCTTCTTCGGGGCGCCTCGCGAGTACCCGTGGGGCGGCGGCCCGCTCGACGTCTACGACTGGGTGGCCGACGCGTGGGCCCCGACCCAGCTCGTCGGTTCGGACGTCGGGGGCCCGGTGGCCGGTGTCCTCGGCGACCGGATCCACGTCCTCGGCGGAGAGTTCGCGCCGGGGCCCAACACCGTCGCCGACAACCGCGCCTACGATCCGGCCACGAACACGTTCGAGGACCGCGCGCCCATGCCGACGGACCGGACGGGCGCCGCCGCGGCGGTCCTCGGCCGGACGCTCTACGTGCTCGGCGGGTTCAAGACCACGGAGCCGGGCTTCGGGACGCAGGACGGCGTGGAGGCGTACACGCCCCCGCGGCGAGGTCGCGCGGCTGCCGTCGTCTCCCGGAACGACCCGGGGCCTTGAGGGGCTCGGGGACCGCGACCTGCGGGCGAGCCCCCGGTCGCTGCGTCCCGGGGAGGGCGCAGGGAGCCTCGAAATGTGCGCGGGCGCTGGTGCGTTCCTGTGGCGGGATCTGGGCGCCTGAAGGGAGCGCACGTGCACCACGACGAGGCCGACACCGCCGCGCCGCCGCCTCGAGAGGCGCGGGGGCGGCGGCGGCGCGGCCGTTCCATCGACCTGAAGGTCCTCCTCCTGTTCCTGCCGCTCGTCGTGGCGGTCCCGGTGCTGGCCTACGGCGGCTTCCTGCTGCGCATCATGGCCGAGCAGGCGGCCGATCACGCGGAGCGCGAGCAGGCCGCCGCCCAGTCGGCGCTCCAGGCAGCGCTCGTCGGCGAGCTGCAGCACGTGCAGGAGACGCTGCAGATCCTCGCCGAGTCGCCGGCGCTGCGCGCGGGCGCTCTCGACGTCGAGCGGGTGGGGTCGCTCGCGCAGCGGGTCCTCCGCGCCGAGGGCTCCATCCGCGGCCTCGCCGTGCTGGACCCTGGCGGGACCGTGGTCGCGGAGCATCCGCCGCCGGCCGAGCCGCACCGTGCGGTGCGGCTCTCGCTGCACCAGCGCGAGGTGTTCACCACGGGGCGTGCCTCCCTCTCGGACCTCCACGAGAACCCGCTGGCGGGGCGGCCGAGCGTGACGATGGACGTGCCCGTCGTGCGCGAGGGACGCGTCGCGTGGATCGTCACCGCGCTCCTCGACCCCGCGCAGCTGACGCGGACGCTGTCCGCGCAGGTCGGCGCGCGCGACGCGCTCTCCACCGTGCTCGACGGGCGGCGCCGGATCGTGCTGCGCACGCGTGAGCTGGACCGCTTCTTCGGGGAGCTCCCGAGCGCCGACACGCTCCAGGCGATGGACTCCGGCGCCCGCGGCCTGCGGAGGTTCCGGACGCGCGACGGGAACGAGTACCTCTGGACGTGGTCCACCACCCCCGCGGGCTGGACGGCGTTCCTCGGCAGCCCCGCCCGCGAGTTCGACGACACGCTCCGCGCGTCGATGGTGCGGCTCGGATCCGTCGGGATGGGCGTGCTCCTCCTCACCATGGCCGCGGCGGCGTTCCTCGCCCGGCGGATCGCGGCGTCGGTGAACCGCATGGCGGCGAACGCGCACCGGTTGACGGGAGGAGAACGGCCGGCCTACCGCCCCTCCGGGATCCGGCAGCTCGACGCGCTCTACGAGGCGCTCCTCGACGCGAGCGACCAGGTCCGCCGGGCCTTCTCGGACCGCCGCCGGGCGCTCGAGGCCGAGCGCGCCGCGCGCGCGATCGCCGACGAGCACAACCGGTCGAAGGATCTGTTCCTGGGGATGCTCTCGCACGAGCTGCGCAACCCGCTCGCGCCCATCCGCAACTCCGTCCACATCCTGCAGCGCGCCGAACCGGGCAGCGAGCAGGCGCGGCGCGCCCGAGCGGTGATCGACCGCCAGACCGAGCACCTGACGCGGATCGTGGACGACCTGCTCGACGTGACCCGGATCGCGCGCGGCAAGATCCTCCTGCAGCGCGAGCGCGTCGACCTGGCCGAGGCCGTCCGTCGCGCGGCCGAGGACGCCCGCCCCGCCATCGAGGGACGCGGCGTGCGGCTCCAGGTGGCGCTGCCCGTCGGCGCCCTCTGGGCGGACGCCGACGCGACCCGGCTGGCGCAGGTCCTCGGAAACCTCCTCCACAACTCGGCCAAGTTCACCCACCCGGGCGGCGCGATCTCCGTCACGTTGCGGGAGGTGGACGGGACGGCCGAGCTCGGCGTCCGCGACACCGGCGTGGGCATCGACGCGGAGCTGCTGCCCCAGCTCTTCGACCCGTTCGTCCAGGGAGCCCGCACGCTGGCGCGGAGCGAGGGCGGCCTCGGCCTCGGCCTGTCGCTCGTGAAGGGGCTCGTCGAGCTCCACGGGGGCGCGGTGCGCGCGCGGAGCGAGGGCGTCGGGAAGGGCGCGGAGTTCGTCGTCACCCTCCCGCTGGTCGGCCCGCGCGCCGAGCCGCGCCCGCCGGTCGAGGCGGCGCCCGCGCCCGCGCCCGCGGCGCCGGCGCCTTCGCCGCAATATCCGCCGTTCGGCTTCGATCTGAGCGCCATGGACCGGTCGGTCGCGCCGGGCGAGGACTTCTT
>JAEYZK010000041.1 GCA_023428085.1 Pseudomonadota bacterium | reverse complement strand
GTCCGCGGCCGCTCCGGCGCCGGCGGCGGGGCCCGGGGCGGCGGGGGGGGCGCGGGCGCCTCCGCGTCCGCCTCCAGCTCCACCTCCGAGACGTCGAGGTCGTCCAGCCCGTCGTCGGACGGCGGCGGCGGCTCCTCCGAGCCGGCCTCCTCGCCGCGGGTCGCGGCCATGAGGTCCACGAGCGCGCGGCTCTCGCGCGTGAGCTCGAGGAACTTGATCCCCATGCCGGGCGCCCGCTCGGGCTCTCCCGGCGCGGACGGCGGCGTCGTCCACCGCACGACGCCCCTCCCCCGGATCACGCACTCGCCGTTCTCGAGCGTGACCTCGAGCGCGACCTCGGTGCCCGGGGGCTGCAGGTCGCGCGTCCGGACGAAGATGCCGCCCCGCGAGACGTTGAGCGCGTACCGCTCGACGAAGGCATCCATGGACCCGAGCGCGAGGCGGATCGGGAGCTCGGACGGCGCGCGGGGATCGCGGCGGTTCTCTCGGGACATCGCACCCCGATTGTATCCCGCAGGGGCCGCCCCGCTAGCCCGCCTCCAGGGGGAGCGGGGGGTGACCACAATGGCGCCAGGGTGAACGACTTGCCGCCGTGCAGGGTCTCACCCACCTTCGCCTGCACGCCCGAACGCCGAACCGGGGAGGACTCCACGTGAAGAAACCCGTCCAGATCGCGCCGGCCCAGGGCCGGCTGGCCATCCTCCTCCCCGGCCTCGGCGCGGTGGGCACCACGCTCGTCGCCGGGGTCGAGGCCGTGCGGCGCGGGCTCGCGAAGCCGTTCGGCTCGCTCACGCAGATGGGCACGGTCCGGCTCGGGAAGCGGACGGAGCGGCGGACGCCCCTCATCCGCGAGCTCGTACCGCTGGCGGCCCTCTCCGACGTCCGGTTCGGGGGCTGGGACGTCTTCGAGGACGACGCGTACGAGTCGGCCCGGCACGCCGCGGTGCTCGAGCCGGCGCTCCTCGAGCAGCTGAAGGAGCCGCTGTCCGCGGTCCGCCCGATGCCCGCGGTCTTCTCCCACGAGTACGTCCGGCGCCTCGCCGGGCCGAACGTGAAGCGGGGCGGGACGAAGCGCGACCAGGGCGAGGCGCTGCGCGCGGACATCCGGCGCTTCCTGGCCGAGAACGACTGCGCCCGGGCGGTGATGGTCTGGTGCGCCTCGACCGAGGTCTACCTCCAGCCCACGGCGGCCCACGCGGACCTGGCCCGCTTCGAGGCGGCCATGGCGGCCGACGACCCCGCCATCGCGCCCTCGATGATCTACGCCTGGGCCGCGCTCCAGGAGGGCGTCCCGTTCGCGAACGGCGCGCCCAACCTCACCGTGGACGTCCCGGCGCTGCAGGAGCTCGCCCGGCAGAAGGGCGTGCCGATCGCGGGCAAGGACTTCAAGACCGGGCAGACGATGCTCAAGACCGCGCTCGCGCCGATGCTCAAGGCGCGCCTGCTCGGGCTCGCGGGCTGGTTCTCGACGAACATCCTCGGCAACCGCGACGGCGAGGTGCTCGACGATCCGGGGAGCTTCAAGACGAAGGAGGTCTCGAAGCTCTCGGTGCTCGAGCACATCCTCCAGCCCTCGCTCTACCCCGACCTGTACGGCCAGTTCGAGCACAAGGTCCACATCCACTACTACAAGCCGCGCGGCGACAACAAGGAAGGCTGGGACAACATCGACATCGTCGGGTGGCTCGGATACCCGATGCAGATCAAGGTCAACTTCCTCTGCCGGGACTCGATCCTCGCCGCCCCCGTGGCGCTCGACATCGCCCTCTTCCTCGACCTGGCGCACCGCGCCGGGATGTCCGGGATCCAGGAGTGGCTGTCGTTCTACTTCAAGAGCCCGATGGTCAAGGAGGGCCTCTACCCCGAGCACGACCTCTTCATCCAGCAGACGAAGCTCAAGAACACGCTCCGCCACATGGCGGGCGAAGAGCTCATCACCCACCTCGGGCTGGATTACTACGAACGCTAGATTAGGAGAGGCCCCAAGGAGGACCACTTCCACATGGCCTACGTCGTCGCCGAGCCCTGCATCAAGTGCAAGTACACCGACTGCGTCGAGGTCTGCCCGGTCGACTGCTTCTACGAGGGACCGAACTTCCTCGTCATCCACCCCGATGAATGCATCGACTGCGGCGCCTGCGAGCCCGCCTGCCCCACCAAGGCCATCTTCCCGGAGGAGAGCCTTCCGGCGAAGTGGAGCGAGTACGTCCAGCTGAACGCCGACCTCTCGAAGAGCTGGCCGAACATCACCGAGAAGAAGGACCCGCTCCCCGAGGCCGAGCAGTTCAAGGACGTCGAGGACAAGCGCAAGCTGCTCGAGCAGTAGGCGCCGCCCGCGGGCGGACCGCTGGCGAGGAAGATCGGCGCAGGCGGACTTCGCCTATTGCGCCCGGAACGGGCCTTTGCTAGAAACCCGTCCGCTTCGCCCAGGTGGTGGAACTGGTAGACACACCATCTTGAGGGGGTGGCGCCGCAAGGCGTGCGAGTTCGAATCTCGCCCTGGGCACAACGAGAAGGGGATCCGGGAAACCGGATCCCCTTCTCGCTTTTCGGGCATCGCGCGCGCGCCCGGCGCTGGCTGCGCCGGGGAGCGCGGACCTGTCGCTACTTGGCGCCCTCGGCCGGCGCGGCGGGCGGATCGGCCGGCTTGGCGTCCACCGGCTTCGCGTCGGCCGGCGCGGCCTCTCCCGCAGCGGGCTGCTCGGCGACCGGGTCCTCCGGGATGTCGCGGCCCACGCCCCGCGTCGAGTGGACCGCGAGGTAGACCGACGTCAGCATGAAGACGCCTGCGGAGACGCTGGTCACGCGGCCCAGGAACGACTGCGAGCCGCGCGCGCCGAAGACGGTCTGGGAGCCGCCGCCCCCGAGCCCCGCGCCCATCCCCCCGCCCTTACCGGCCTGGAGGAGGATCACGAGGATGAGGAAGAGGCAGACGACGACGTGGACGATGGTGATGAAGGTGATCACCGGAGTGCGCCTTTCACGATGGCCAGGAAGTCCGGCGCCTTCAGGCTCGCTCCCCCGACGAGGGCGCCGTCGACGTCGGGCTGCGACAAGAGCTCCTTCGCGTTGTCGGGCTTGACGGAGCCACCGTACTGGATCCGCATGGCGTCCGCCACTGCCCCGCCCAGCTCCCGCAGGATCTTGCGGATGGCGGCGTGGACCTCCTGCGCCTGCGCCGTGGTGGCGGTCTTCCCGGTGCCGATCGCCCAGACCGGTTCGTAGGCGATCGTGATCTTGCCGAGCTGCTCGGCGCCGAGGCCGGCGAGCCCCTGCCGGACCTGGCGATCCACGACCTCGAGCGTCCGGTTCGCCTCGCGCTCGGCCAGCGTCTCGCCGACGCAGACGATCGGCGCGAGCCCGGCCGCGAGCAGCGCCGCCGTCTTCTTGCGCACGGTCTCGTCGGTCTCGCCGAAGAACTGCCGGCGCTCGCTGTGGCCCACGATGCCGTGCTTGCACCCGGCCTCGGCCAGCATGGCCGCCGAGATCTCGCCGGTGAAGGCGCCCTGGACCTCCCAGTAGACGTCCTGGCCCGAGACCTCGATGGCCGTGCCCCGGACGGCCTGGGCGACCGCGTGGATGGCGGTGAACGGCGGCGCCACCGCGACCTGGACCTTCCCGGCCGCGTCGCCGACGCCGGCGGCGAGCTCCTTCACGAGGGCCACCGCCTCCTGTACCGACTTGTGCATCTTCCAGTTGCCGCAGACGAACTTGGTACGCGCCACGTTCACTCCTCGCAGGCCTTCACCCCGGGCAGCTCGCGCCCCTCGACGAACTCGAGGGCGGCGCCGCCGCCGGTGGAAACGTGCTTCATCCGGGAAACGAGCCCGGCCTCCTCGACCGCCGCTGCGCTGTCGCCGCCGCCGACCACCGTCACCGCCGCGCTCGCCGCCATCGCGCGCGCGACGCCGAAGGTCCCCTCCGCCCAGGGCCGCTGCTCGAACAGGCCCATGGGCCCGTTCCAGAAGACGGTGCCCGCCCCGAGGATCCGCTGGCGGTACACGTCCAGCGTCTTCGGGCCGACGTCCAGGCCCATGAGCTCGTCGGGGATGGCGCGGTCGTTCACCACCCTCCGCGAGCCCGCGTCTCCCGGCGCCGTGCCGCAGACGTGATCGACCGGGAGCAGGAGGTCCACCTTCCGGGCGCGGGCGCGCTCCAGGAGCTGGCGCGCCAGCTCGAGCCGGTCTCGCTCCACGAGGCTCCGGCCGATCGGCACCTCCTGCGCGGCGAGGAACGTGTACGCCATCGCGCCGCCCACGAGCACCGCGTCGGCGCGGGCGAGCATCGCGTCGATGACGCGGAGCTCGTCGGAGACCTTCGCGCCGCCGAGCACGGCCACGAACGGGCGCCGGGGCTGGCCGAGGGCCTGGCCGAGGAACTCGAGCTCCTTCTTCACGAGGAACCCCGCCGCCCGCTCCTTCACGAACGCCGCCATCCCGGCGGTGCTCGCGTGGGCCCGGTGGGCCGCGCCGAAGGCGTCGTTCACCCAGACGTCGCAGAGCGACGCCAGCTCGCGGGCGAACGCGTCGTCGTTCGCCTCCTCCTCGGGGTGGAAGCGCAGGTTCTCGAGGAGGAGCACCTGCCCTTCGCGGAGGTCCTTCGCGAGCTTGCGCACGCCGTCGCCGACGCAGTCATCCGCGAGGATCACGTCCTGGTCGAGGAGCTCCGACAGGCGCGCCGCGGCGGGCTCCAGCGTGAGGCGGACGCGGTCCTCCGGCTTGCCCGTGGGCCGCCCCAGGTGGGAGGCGACGATGAGCCGGCCCCGGGCCCGGAGGGCGTGCTCGAGCGTCGGCAGCGCGGCGCGGATGCGCGCGTCGTCGGCGACCCGCCCCTGGGCGTCGAGCGGGACGTCGAAGTCCACGCGCACGAACACCCGCTTGCCCGAGAGGTCGAGCTTGTCGATGGTCCGGAGTCGCATCTGCCGGCAGTTGAACCCGTGAACGTGGACGAGCCGCACCCGCGCCCGAGGAGCGAAAGCCTGGCTCGGGCTCGGGCTCGTTCACGGGTCGGGTGGAAAAACCGCCGAAAACTACTTGTCACCGCCATGGGGTGTCAACGGAAACCCGAGGGCGATCGCGCCTCGAAACGCAGAGACGGCGCCAGCTTGGCTGGCGCCGTCCCCGTGCGGCAGCGGATGCGATCGTGCGGCGCAGCGCCTAGAGCGCCGCCCGCCAGGTGCCCTGGCCCGCCGGATCGGCGGGCGGCGCAGGAGGCGCCGGGTGATCGGCGCGAAGATCCTGCGTCACGAGATCGATGAGCTCGGTCGAGAGGCTCAGGATCTGGTTCGGCGAGTACCCGTTTCCCCGAAGCTCCTTGAAGAGAGACTTGGCGAGGATCCTCGTACCCTTCACTTCCTGCTGTCCTGAGATCATTTCTGGGCTTTCTCCCCGGAGTAAGCTTGGTGCCCCACTCTTGGTGCCGGAGGGACTGAGCAAACCACGGGCCAGACACACCTCTGCCAGTATGACCTCAAGGTTTTCACCTGCTTCGGGCCGCCTACTCCCTTCATGGAGATCGGCCCAGGTGCGTAGTCCCCTACGCATCCCACCTTCCCTGGACAGCGTGGCCGCGTAACCCGCTTCGCGCCGAGGCCTCCCGATTGCGCTACCGAGTCTCGAACATCCCCCTCTGGCTCGACGAGGACGAGTCCCTGCTGCTCCGCCGCGCCGCCGAGCGCCTGGGCGTCTCTTCCGGGCACCTCTCGAACGCCCTCGTCGTCCGGCGCTCCCTGGATGCCCGCAAGCGCGGCCACCCCCGGTGGCTCGTGAACCTCGAGGTCGAGCTGGACGGCGCCCCGCGCGGCATGACGCAGGACGTCACGCCGGTGCCCGCGCCGGAGCCCGAGCCCGGCCGCGTCCGCGCCCCCTCCCTGCCGCCCGTCATCCTCGGCGCCGGGCCCGCGGGCCTCTTCTGCGCCTGGGCCCTGCTCGAGCGGGGCGTGCCCTCCGTCGTGCTCGATCGCGGGAAGCCGGTGCGTCCGCGGCGCAGGGACGTCGCCGCGCTCATGCGGACCGGCGCCCTCGATCCCGAGTCGAACATGAACTTCGGCGAGGGCGGTGCCGGGGCGTACACCGACGGCAAGCTCGGCACCCGCATCCACCACCCCGCGGTCCGCAAGGTCGTGGAGCTGTTCGCCCGGTTCGGCGGCGTGGCGCGCATCCTGGCGGAGGGGAAGCCGCACGTCGGGTCCGACCTGCTGCCGGGCGCGATCTCCGCCATGCGCGAGGAGCTCGAGCGCGGCGGGTGCACGTTCCACTGGAACGCCCGCGCGGTGGACCTCGCCGTCGCGGACGGGCGCGTCCGCGGCGTGCGGCTCGCGGACGGGCGGACGCTCGACTGCGACCGCCTGGTGCTCGCGCCGGGGAACAGCGCCCGCGAGCTGTTCGAGCTGTTCGCCGCGCGCGGCTGGCCGATCGAGGCCAAGCCCTTCGCGGTCGGCTTCCGCGCCGAGCACCCGCAGCCGCTCATCGACCGCATCCAGTACGGGATGGAGCGGCGCCACCCCCGCCTGCCGCCCGCGGACTACAAGCTCGCGGACAACCCGAAGGTCGGCGGGGCGGCGCGCGGGGTCTTCTCGTTCTGCATGTGCCCCGGCGGCGTGGTGGTCCCGACGCCCACCGAGGCCGGCATGCAGTGCACGAATGGGATGTCCAACTCGCACCGCTCGTCCCCGCTCGCGAACGCGGGGATCGTGGTCGCGGTGTCGGAGGCGGACTTCGCGGCCGAGGGGTTCACCGGCCCGCTCGCCGGCCTCGCCTGGCAGCGCAAGTGGGAGCGCGCGGCGTACGAGCTCGGCGGCGGCGCATACCGTGCGCCGGCCCAGCGGCTCTCGTCCTATCTTGCGCGTCGCCCCGGCAGCCCGCCGGAGCGGTCCTCGTACCGGCCCGGCCTCACCCCCGCGGATCTTCGCCTGCTGTATCCCGCCGCCGTCCAGGAGGCGCTCGAGCGCGGCATGCGCACCTTCGGGCAGCGGATGCGGGGCTTCGTGACCGACGAGGCCGTGCTCGTCGGCGTGGAGAGCCGGACCAGCTCTCCTTGCCGCCTGGTGCGGGGCGACGATCTCCAGTCGCCGGGGATCGCAGGGCTGTACCCGGCGGGTGAGGGCGCCGGGTACGCGGGCGGGATCGTATCCTCGGCCGTGGACGGCCTGCGTGTGGCGGAGGCGATCTGCGCACGCCTGGAGGTGGCATGAGGCGGATCACGACGCGCTACGTCGTGCGCAACCAGCGTGGGGAGGAGCTCGTCGTCCCCTCCCTGTCCGATCTGCGCGGCCTGTACTCGTCCGGCTTCCTGGTGGACGGCACCGACCTCGTCCGGCGCGAGCGCTCGACGGAGTGGTCCCCCGTCGCCACGTTCCCCGCGCTGCAAGGCGTCCGCGATGCGCGGCGCGAGACCCCGCTGCGTGTGGCGCTGGTGGTCGCGGCCGGGATGGCGCTCGCGGTCGCGATCGGCGTCATGGCCACGCGCTTGTGGTGAACGCACATGTGGTGAACGCGGGACCGCCGCTCACCGTCCGCCCACCTGTCCCGGGCGCGTAGCGCGCGACGCGCCCCTCACCGGGAGTGCGTGACCCCGTTCCGACGCACGTCCGGGGATCGACGCGGCGCGCCAGCGATCTGGATCAATTGCCGGCGGGCACGACCACCGCGGCGATGCCGGTCTCGCGCTGGACGTCGTTCCGGTACTTGTCGGCAGCGGCGCGGGTCTCGAACCGGCCCGCGCGCACGCGGAACCAGTGGCCCTTGCCCGGCACGTCCGCCTCCTCGATGCGCGGGCCCAGCCCGCGGACGCCCTCGGCGAGCGCCTCGGCCTCGGCCCGCGTCTGCGCGGCGCCGAGCTGGACGGTCCAGGAGGCCAGCGGCTCGGCCTCGGCCTCGGGCTCCGCGGACGCCGCGGCCGGCTCGGGCCGCGACGGCGCAGGCT
>JAEYZK010000454.1 GCA_023428085.1 Pseudomonadota bacterium | reverse complement strand
CTGCAGGCCGGCGCGCCGGTGCGCGCGGAGGTCACGCCGCGGGTCGCGTTCGCGCTCGGCGACGGGAGCTCCGAGGGCGTGCTGACGTTCGCGCTCTGGGACGCGCACGGGAACCCGGCCGCGGGCGCGCCGAGGGTCGCCACCGCGCCCGGCGCCCGCCCGGCGCGCGTCGCGCCCGGGGAGGGGGGGCGGTGGCAGATCCGGGTGCCCGGGGCCGCCGTGGACGATCTCACGCGGACGCGCGTTCGGGCGGAGTCGGGCGGGGCGCAGGGCGAGGCGGAGCTCTGGCTCGTGCCGCCGCGCTCCCGCCAGCTCGCGGTCCTCGCCGGCGCAGGCCCGCTCGTGCCGACGGGCGGCGGCGCGCGCCTCGGGGGCCACCTCCACCTCGGCGCGGACCTGCCGCTGCCCGACCTCGTCGCGCTCGCGCCGCAGCGCACCCTCGCGCTGCGGCTCGAGTTCGTCGGGGCGGATCGCGAGCGGCGGGTGCCCGGCGGCTCGCGCACCTCGACCGCGGGCGCGGTGCTGGCGGGCCCCGTGCTGCGCGGGCTCTTCTCGGGCGGGCGCTGGTTCGCGACGGCCACGGCGGGGCTCCTTGTCGGGTCCGGCGAGCTCCGGGATGGCGAGACCGCCCTGGGCCTCGCCCCCGCGCTGCGGCTCGGGGTGGGGCTCTCGGTCCCGGCGCGCCGGACGTCGCCGTTCCTGGAGCTCGGGTTCCTCGCCGCCGGCGAGACGCCCGCGGGCGCCCTCACGGCCCTCACGGTGGCGGTGGGCGTGCGGCACGACTGGGTCCGGGCGGCGCCCGGGAAGGAGTGAACGGCATGGCGACCTTGCTCATCGTGGACGACGAGCCCGTGATCCTCGACGTGTTCCGCCGGTTCCTCGAGGGAGAGGGCCGGACGCTCCTCCTGGCCGGCTCGGCCCGCGAGGCGATCGAGCGGGCGGCCGAGGCGGGCGACATCGACGTGGCGCTCGTGGACAAGAACCTGGGCGACGGCTCGGGCCTCGACGTCGCGCGCCGGCTCAAGGCGATGAAGCCCGACGTCGAGGTGATCCTCGTCACGGGCTACGCGTCGCTCGACTCCGCGATCCAGGCGGTCCAGATCGGCGCCTACGACTACGTCACGAAGCCGGTCTCGGACTACGAGGCGCTGAACCTCAAGGTGGAGAACGCGGCCGAGAAGGTGCGGATGAAGCGGGCGCAGCGCGAGCTCGTGGCCCGGCTCACCGAGAGCGAGGGGCTCCACCGCGGCGTCTTCGAGACCTCGTCGGACGCGATCCTGCTCGTGGACGTGGAGAGCGGGTTCGTCGAGGACGCCAACCCCGCGGCGGAGCGGCTCTACGGCCGGCCGCGCGCCGGGATGCGCCGGGTCCGGCTCGCCGAGCTGCTCGACCCCGAGATCGAGGTCGCGCCGCTCGCGGCCGACGCCCGCGCGGTGCCCTCCCGCCACCGGCGCGCCGACGGCTCCACCTTCCCCGTCGAGATCACCGTCGGCGAGCTGCGGCTCGGCGAGCGCGCCCTGCGCGTGCTGTCGGTGCGCGACGTCTCCGAGCGCGAGGCCGCCGAGCAGGAGCGGCGCGCCCTCGAGCAGTCGCTCCGGCAGGCCCAGAAGATGGAGGCGGTGGGGCGGCTCGCCGGCGGCGTGGCCCACGACTTCTCCAACGTGCTCGCGGTCGTGCTCGGGTACTCCGAGCTCCTCATGCGGGATCTCGAGGGGCGCGACGTGCGCCTCCGCGAGTGCGCGGAGGGGATCATCGAGGCGGCGAACCGCGCGGTGGGGGTGACCCGCCAGCTCCTCACGCTCTCGCGCAAGAAGCTCCTCCGCCCCGAGGTCCTCTCGCTCGACAAGGTCGTGCAGGACCTCGGCAAGCTCCTCACCCGGGCGATCGGCGAGCGGATCGAGATCGAGACCACCCTGCAGCCGGGGCTCTGGCCGGTGCTCGCCGACGCGGACCAGCTCGCGCAGGTGCTCCTCAACCTCGCGGTGAACGCGCGCGACGCGATGCCGGACGGCGGGAAGCTCGCGATCGGCACCGCCAACGTGACGCTCGCGGCGCCCGCGCGGGAGCTCGATCTCGCCGCGGGGCGGTACGTGACGCTCACCGTGAAGGACCACGGCTGCGGCATGACGGAGGAGGTCCGGGCGCGCATCTTCGAGCCCTTCTTCACCACGAAGGGGTCCGGGACGGGTCTGGGGCTCGCGACCGTCTACGGCATCGTGCGGCAGGCGGGCGGCGCGATCCGGGTGGACTCCGGGGTCGGCCAGGGCACGACCTTCACGGTCTACCTCCCCGCCGCGGAGGACTCGGTCCGGCGCGTGGTCCTGCCGATCTCGGCGGCGGCGCCCCGCGGCCTGGGCGAGACGGTGATGGTCGCCGAGGACGAGGACGGGCTGCGGACGCTCCTCGGGCGGGTGCTCTCCGGGAGCGGCTACCAGGTGGTCTCGGCGCGGAACGGCGCGGAGGCGCTCGAGGCGGCGCGCTCGCGCGGCGGCAAGGTGGACCTGCTCCTCGCCGATCTCGTCATGCCCCGGATGAACGGGGCGGAGCTCGCCGAGACGCTGGCGCGGATGCAGCCGGGGCTCAAGGTCCTCTTCATGACGGGCCACACCGAGGACGCCCAGGTGCAGGAGCGGCTCGTGGAGGGCGACGTCGAGCTCATCCACAAGCCCTTCACCGGCGAGACCCTGCTCGGCCACCTGCGGCGGCTGCTCGGGCCGCCGCGGGCCAACGCCTGAACCGGCGGCCGCGGTGCGCTGCGCCGCCGGGCGCGGCTCCTACCGCGTCTCGGGTCGCGCGCCCGGCTCGACCGTCCGCTCCCCCTGCGCGGGCTGCGGCTGCCCGGGCCCTGCAGGCGGGTCGGCGGGGACGGCCTTCGCCCCCGCCGCGTCAGGCAGCGGCGCGCCCTGAGGCACGTTCATCGGTACGATCCCCACCTGCCCTTGCACCGGTCGGGCGGCCCGGACGTACCTCGGCGGCACCTGCGCGCCGGTGCCGAAGTGGATCGCGCCGCCGTCGTCCTGCCAGCGATACAGCTCGCCCTCCACGAGGCCGTTCGGCTTCTGCGCCGGGGGCGGCGGCGGAAGCGGCTCCTCGCGCGCGGGGAGGTCTGCCGACGGCGGCTCCGGCGTGACGGCCACCTCGGCCGCGCGCGCCGACGGGGAGACCGACGGCGGCGTCGGGAGCGCGGCGCCGTCGAACCCGAGCGTGATGGTCCGGCCGTCCGCGAGGTCCAGCGAGATCTGCGCGCCGTCGGCCACCGCGCGCGCGGAGTCGCGGACCTCCTCGTCCGAGTTGCCGCGGAGCCAGGAGTACGACCGGCGCATGTCGGCGGCGCGATCCGCGGCGAGGATCTCGGCGCCCTTGTACTCGCGCTCCACCTTCCCGCGGTTCCAGAGCTGGGCGAGCGACACCCGGCTCCAGTCGGGAGACTGGACCCCGGCGGTCGGGAAGAGGTCGAGGACGACGAGCTTCTCACCGCCCTTCGAGACGAAGACGACGCCGGACGGGACCGGGAGGCACGTCGAGCTGCTCCAGATCGCCTTCCCGCCGGGCACCGTGAGCGCCTGGACCTGGCACGTCGTCGCGGCCCCCCTCGACTCGCGCCGCTGCCGGAGCTCGACCTTCCCGTCGCCCGAACGGAGCGACCAGTCGAACGACATCGCGCCGCTCGCCGCGCCGCTGTCCGACTTGCTCGTGCAGCCGGCCGCCGCGATCACGATCGCCAGCGCCAGCGCCGCTCCGATGGGGCTCGTGCTCATGAGGTAACCCTAGCAAATCAGGGGGAGGGGAGCGAAGGGGGAGGGTGTGTGTGGGGGGGAGTCGACGAGTGAAGAAGCCGGGTGCGGGACCGGGGGCGGGTTCGGCAGCGGGGACGGGGACGGGGGACGGTCGGCGGGTACGGGTCCCGGACCCGGCTTCTCTCCTTCAACCCCTCTTCAACTCCACCAGCGTCGCCCCCCATCCTCCCGCGTCCTCCCCCGCGAGCCGGAACGAGGCGACCCGGGGATCGCGCCGGAGGAGCGCGTGCACGCGCTCGCGGAGCGCGCCGGTGCCCTTGCCGTGGACGATCCGCAGGTTCGAGAGGCCGGCCTCGACGCAGGCGCCGATCCACTCCGGGACGAGCGACCCCACGTCCCGGGGCGAGAAGGGGTGCAGGTCGAGCGTGCCGTCGATGGGGAGCGCCACGACCGCGTCCGGGTCCAGATCGTCCGGCCGCTCCGGGTCGGGCGCCGAAGGCGCCGCCCTTGGGGCAGGCGGCTGGGAGGGGGGACGGGGTCGCCGGGACATGGCACGGCGGACTATAAAGCCCGCCTTGGACCTGGGTCAGCACCTCGACCACCTGAAGGCGCTCCTCGCGGCCGAGCGGGAAGAGGAGCGCACACGGTTCGCGGCGGCCCGGGGGCGGCTCTCGCTCCAGGAGCGCGAGGCGCGGGGGCTCGCGGTGGCCGACGTGGAGGCGGTGGACGAGGGCGCCCTGGGCGATCGCACCCTCGTCACCTTCGCGCGGGGCGGCGCGCCGCTCGCCGGAGGGAGGATCGGCGTCGGGAGCCCGGTGACGGTGCGCCTCCGCCGGGAGGAGCGCGCGGACGCGCCGACCGGGGTCGTGGCCCGCCGGACGCGCGCGCAGCTCGCGGTGGCGTTCGACGAGCCGCCGCCGGACTGGGTCACGGACGGCCGGGTGATCCTCGAGCTCGAGCCTTCGCCGGTGACGTGGGAGCGGCTCGCGGCCGGGCTCGAGCGCGTCCGCGACGCGAAGGAGGGCCGGCGCTGGCACGCGGTCCTCGCCGGCGGCGCGCCGCGCTTCCGCCCCGCCGCGCCGGTCGCAGCGCTCGCGCCGCTCGCCCACCTCAACCCGGAGCAGCGCGCCGCGCTCGACCTCGCCGACCGCGCCGAGGATCTCGCCCTCGTCCACGGTCCTCCGGGGACCGGGAAGACCACCGTGCTCGTCGAGGTGGTCCGGCGCGCCGCCGCGCGCGGCGAGCGGGTGCTCGCGGCCGCGCCCTCGAACCTCGCCGTGGACAACCTCCTCGAGCGGCTCGCGGCCGCCGGCCTCGCCTGCGTCCGGGTCGGCCACCCGGCGCGCGTCCTGCCGGGGCTGCTCGCGCACACGCTCGAGGCG
>JAEYZK010000070.1 GCA_023428085.1 Pseudomonadota bacterium | reverse complement strand
GTCGTGGCGTCCACGTCGAGCGCGAGCGCGAGCGCGCGCGGCGCCTGCCCATGCAGCCGCAGCAGCCGGGCGGCGACGACCACCAGCTCGCCCGAGCCGGTGGCGCGGGCGACGTGCCCCACGAGCGCGCCGAGCTCGTCGAGCAGCCGGGGCGCGTCCCGGAGGTCCGCGCGCTCGCGCAGGCGGGCGAGCGTGGCGGCGAACGTCAGCGGCTGGACGCGGGCGCCGAAGCCGTCGCGCAGGAGCCACCTCCCGGCCCAGGTGAGCCAGCGCTCCTCGGGGCGGGCGATCGCGACCTGGACGAGGAGGGAGAGCGCCTCCGTGGCTTCGCCCCGCGCGGCGTGGATCCACGCCTCGAGCGCGCCGGCGCCGTAGTAGGTCTTCCCGTCCTTGCGCTCCGGGAAGAGCGCGCCGAGGTCCCGCGGCGCGCGCGCGGCGAGCGCGTCGGCGAGGCGGAGGAACCGCTCGTCCTCTAGGTCCGACGCGAGCGCGCTCGCGAGGTGGTGCGCGGCGTGGACGAGATCCCCGCTCGCGAACGCGTCGCGCGCGAGGGCGTGGTCTCGTTCGGCCGTGGAGAGGGCCATCGCCTCATCGTACCGCGACCGGCCCTCCCGGCAGCGCCGGGTGGCGCTTGACGCGCCGATCCGGATGCCGGACGCTCACCCCGCGCGGTGGCCGCGCCTGCCACGGAGGACCACATGGACCGACGTCAGTTCCTCGGATCGGCGGCGGCGGCGGGCGCGCTCCTGGCCCTGGGCGACGCGGGCAAGGCGCTCGCCGCGGGCGGCGCGCCGGACCTCGTGGCCGCGAAGGGCGGGCTCCCGGACGCGCTCTTCGACCGGGCCATCCAGGAGCTCGGCGGGATGACGGCCTTCGTGAAGAAGGGCCAGAAGGTCCTCGTGAAGCCGAACATCGGCTGGGACGTCGGCCCGGAGCGCGCCGTCAACACGAACCCGGCGCTCGTCGGGCGGATCGTGGAGCAGTGCCTGGCGGCGGGCGCGAAGGAGGTCTACGTCTTCGACCACGCCTGCGACGACGGCCGGCGGGCGTACAGGACGAGCGGCATCGAGGCGGCGGCGCGGGCCGCCGGCGCCAAGGTCGCGCCGGCGTACGACGAGGGCGCCTACCAGCAGGTGAAGGTGCCGGGGAAGGTGCTGAAGGAGGCGAAGGTGCACGGCCTGCTGCTCGAGGCCGACGTCTTCATCAACGTGCCGATCCTGAAGCACCACAGCTCGTCGGACCTCACCATCGGCATGAAGAACCTGATGGGCGTCGTGTGGGACCGGGGCTTCTGGCACCGGAACGACCTCATGCAGTGCATCTCCGACATGACCGGGTTCCGGAAGCCCGACCTGACGGTCGTGGACGCGTACCGCGTGCTGAAGCGGTACGGCCCGCGCGGCATCGACGAGGAGGACGTGGTGGAGCTGAAGGCGCAGCTCCTCTCCCGCGACCCCGTGGCCGTCGACGCCGCCGCCGCGAAGCTGTTCGGCGCGAAGCCGACCGAGGCCCCGTACATCCGCCTGGCCGCCGACGACGGGTGGGGGCGGAGGGACCTGGAGAGGATGGACATCCGGAAGGTGGCGATCTGATGAGCTTGCCCGTTCGCCCTTCGACTCCGCCTGCCCTGAGCGTAGGCCGCAGGCCGGAGTCGAAGGGCTCAGGGCGAACGGACTTCCTCGTCCGCTCTCCAAAGGGGATTCTCTCGTCCGCTCTTCGAACGGACTCTCCCCGTCCGCTCGTCGAACGGACTCTCCCCGTCCGCTCGTCGAACGGACTCTCTTGTCCGCTCGTCCGAACGGGCTCTCTTGTCCGCTCGTCCGAACGGACTCTCTTGTCCGCTCGTCCGAACGGGCTCTCTTGTCCGCTCGTCCGAACGGACTCTCTTGTCCGCTCGTCCGAACGGGCTCTCTTGTCCGCTCGTCCGAACGGGCTCTCTTGTCCGCTCGTCCGAACGGGCTCTCTTGTCCGCTCGTCCGAACGGACTCTCTTGTCCGCTCGTCCGAACGGGCTCTCTCGCCCGCTCTCCGAACGGACTCTCTTGTCCGCTCGTCCTGAGCGTAGCGGCGCGAAGCGCCGCGGAGTCGAAGGACGAGCGGTGACGGAACCAGGTCAAGTGGGCACCGCAGTGAGAAGGATCACGTGCATCGCCTGAAGCACCTCCGCGCCGCGGTCGCGCTCGCCGTCTTCGCGCCCGCGGCCCTCGCGTTCCTGGACTTCGGACGGCTGCTCCCGGCGCCGGTCGGCCCCGTGGTGGCGCGCCTCCAGCTCGTCCCGGCGATCGTCCGGCTCCCGGCGCTCGGCGCCGTCGTAACGCTCGTCGCGCTCCTCGCCGCGACGCTCGTCGCGGGGCGCGTCTACTGCTCGACCCTCTGCCCGCTCGGCACGCTGCAGGACCTCGTCATCCGCCTCGGCGACCGGTGGGCGCGCCGGCGCCGGTTCCGCTTCCGCGCCCTGCCGCCGCGGCGCCTCGCCCACGTCGGGATCGCCGGCGCGGCCTTCGCCCTCGCGATCGCCGGATCGCAGCTCGCGCTCGGGCTGCTCGAGCCGTACTCGGCCTTCGGCCGGATCCTCGCCTCCGCCGTCCGCCCCGCGCTCGCCGAGGCGGTGAACGGCCTCTCGCGCGCGCTCGCCGCGGAGCACGTCTACGCGCTCCAGCCCGTCGTGCCGCCGGCGTTCGCGTGGGACGCGCTCGCCCTCGCGGTCGGGTCGTTCGCGGCGATCGCCGCGCTCGCGCTCTGGCGGGGCCGGCTCTTCTGCAACCTGCTCTGCCCCGCCGGCGCCGTGCTCCGGCTGGCCGCGCGCCGGGCCGCGCTCCGCATCGGCATCGACGAGGCGCGCTGCAACGCGTGCGGCGTCTGCGAGAAGGGGTGCAAGGCGGGCTGCATCGACGCGGCGCGCCGGCGCGTGGACTTCGACGCGTGCGTCGGCTGCTTCGACTGCCTCGCCGTCTGCCCGCACGGCGCGGTCCGGTTCGGCCGGTTCCCTCCCGCGGAGGGCGGGCGCGCGCGGCGCGACCCTCCGGAGCTCCACCCCGAGGTGGATCCCGGGCGCCGCGCCGTGCTCCGCACCGCCGCGCTCGCGCCCGCCGCGCTGCTCGTGCCCGTCGCGGCCCGTGGCGGTGCCGCCGATCCCCGCGACGCGCGGGCGCCCGTGACGCCCCCGGGGTCGCGCGCCCGCGAGCACTTCACCGCGCGCTGCACCGCCTGCCACCTCTGCGTCGCGGCCTGCCCGACCCAGGTCCTCCGTCCCGCGCTCCTCGCCTACGGCGCGGCCGGCCTGCTCCAGCCGCGGCTCGTCTTCGATCGCGGCGCCTGCGTCTACGACTGCCGCCGCTGCGCCGAGGTCTGCCCGACCGGCGCCGTCCACCTGCTGCCGCTCCCCGAGAAGCGGCTCGTGCAGGTCGGGCGTGCACGGTTCGTGAAGGCCGACTGCGTGGTCGAGACGAAGAAGAAGGCGTGCGGCGCGTGCGCGGAGCACTGCCCCACCAAGGCGATCGCCATGGTGCCGTACCCCGGCGGCGATCCGCAGCTCCGGATCCCCGAGGTGAACGAGGAGGCCTGCATCGGCTGCGGCGCCTGCGAGCACCCGTGCCCGACCCTGCCGCGCAAGGCCATCTGGGTCGAGGCGCGCTCGCCGCACGGGGTGGCGAAGAAGCTCCAGCGGGAGAAGCTCGAGGTGCCGGCGGAGGCGGAGTTTCCGTTCTGAGTCCCCCGTGTTCAGGGCGGATGCATGGTGACGGATCCCCGAGCACCACCGCAACCCCTGAGCCACATCTCGCACGTGGCATGGGTGAACGCCGGATTCGCGTAGGGTGCCCAGGCGAAGTCGAGGGGACAGGCCGTCGCGGCGGTGCCGTCCGCCCACTCGACGGGGCTTGGGGCGGATCCGACCTCCAGAACCCGGCCTCCGCTCACGTCACTCCGGGAGCGTGATGCGGGCCGCTTGACCGTAGTACCAGACTTCGTGGCCCTCCGTCGTCGTGAACGACACGTTGATGCTCCAGTTCGCGGAGCGGCCTGCGAGAGCGTCGGCCTTCTCGGCGGCCGTGAGGCTGTAGCTGGTCCCTTCGAAGATGGTGTGGCGGACGCACCCGTTTCCGTTGCCGATCAGCTCAGCGCAAACTTTGAAGACCTGGTCCGCATCCGGGTTCTCGTAGGCAGTCCACGTGAACTCGACCGGATACGAGGTCACGACCGCCCCGGCAGCCGGTGAGATCAGCGTGATCCCGAGCGGACGCAGGTCGAACGTGCCCAGGTCGATGGGCCCTTCCGGCGCGGTGAACCTGACGACCGAATCGGCGAACACGCCTCGTCGTCCCGGAGAGTCGGCTCGCACGTCATAGAGGTCGCCGGGAATCAACTCGACTCCGAGGTCGGTCGTGACGCCGTCCTCCCAGGTCTTCATCGGCTGGGTGGTCCCGTCCCCGCCCAGATGGAAGAGCACCACGCGCTTCGGGGCGTACAGGTTCCCGTCCGGACCGATGTAACGGATCGTAACAGCCGGGTTCGTTGGTCTGATGGCGCTTCCGCCGTTGCCGCCCCCGCCGCAGGAGATCGCGGCGATGGAGGCGAGCATGGCGGTGATGAGGACTCGGGTGTTCATGTGCTCTCCGCATGATGGATTGAGTCGAGGTGGTTGGAGTGCGTGGTTGGAGCGCGCGGTGCAGATCAGCTACTTCGCCCTGTCGAGCACCTTCGGCAGCGCCAGCTCGTTGATCGCCGGCGGGTTCTGCTCGAGGAGCTTCGCGACGTACGCCTGACGCAGATCGCGTGCCTTGGCGGCGCGGAGCTGGGAGACGAGCGCGTCGCGCACCTCGGCGAGCGGGCGAGGCCCGGCGGGGCGAACGTCGACCAGCTTGAGGACGTGCCACCCGTCGTCGAGCCGGACCGGCTCGGAGACGGCTTCCCTGGCGAGCGCGGTGGCGGTGCTGCGGATGCCGGGCACCATCTGCGCCTCCGTGAGCCAGCCGATCTCGCCGCCCTTGGCGGCCGTCTGGGCGTCGTCGCTCTCGGCCTTCGCGAGGGCGGCGAAGTCGGCGCCCTTCGCGCCGAGCTTTTTGACGATGCCGTCGAGCTTCTTCTTCGCCGCGCTCTCAGCCGCCTTGTCGGCGCCCTTCGCGAGCGCGACGTAGATCTGGGCGACCCGGAACTGGCGCGGGACCTCGAAGGAAGCCTTGCTGGCGTCGTAGCCGGCCTGCACCTCGGCGTCGGAGGGATAGCCCT
>JAEYZK010000382.1 GCA_023428085.1 Pseudomonadota bacterium | reverse complement strand
CGCCTGCGGCGTCGCGGGGCCGGCCGGCGTGCACGCCGGCGCGGTGCTCGGTGGCGGCGCAACGAGGGCGGACGCCGCCGGGGCTCCGATGGACGCCGCCTGGCGGAGCGCGCCGAGGCGCTCGGGGAGGTCCCGCACGCTCGCGACGCCCGGGGCCGGGGACTCCAGGACCGCCGCGTCGATGGCGTCGAGCGCTCGCAGGATCGCCTCGGCGCCGGCGTGTGGCAGCATCGCGCCCGCCGCGGCGAGCACGTCCTCGATGGCGTGGGAGAGCACGACGAGGTCGTTCAGCCCGAGGCTCCCCGCCATCCCCTTCAGGCTGTGCGCGTCGCGCTGGACGGCCTCGCGGAGGTCCGGGGTCCCGTCCCCCGCCTCGAGCGCGAGCACCCGTCCGGCGATCGCCTGGAGGATCTCCCGCGCCTCGCCGAGGAACGTCGGCCAGACCTCGCGGACGATGTCCTCGCGGTTCACGGAGCTTCCCTCTCCCCGGCGTTCGCCTCCACCCCGAGGCGCTCGACGTCGAGCACGCCGAGGCGATCCGGCCCCCACCAGCGGACCAGGCCGCCGGCCGTCTCGGTGAAGGCGTCGCGCGGGAGCTCGAGCCGCCCCTCGACCTCGTCGACCGCCACGGCGAACGCGTCGCCGGCGTCCTCGAGCAGGATCACGCTGGTCGCGTCCGCGATCGCGCCGCCGGTCGCGCCGAGCAGCACCTGCAGGTCGAGGACCGGCACGACCCCGGCCCGCGCCTGGACGGCGCCGAGCATCCAGGCAGGCGCGCCCGCGAGCGGGGAGAGGCGCCGCGCCTCGAGGAACTGCCGGACGAACGTGGCCGGGACCGCGTGCCGCCGCCCTCCCACCCGGAAGGCGACCACCGGCCAGGTCTCTCGCGCGGCCTCGGCCGGGATCGCGGCGAGCGCCTCCCGCCGCTCCGCGAGGACGCGGCGCCGCTCCTCCTCCGCCGGGTGTTCGCCGCCGGCCATCGCGCCTCACGCTCCGGGCTCGAGGCCCAGCACGCGCGCGACGACCTCGCGCAGGCCCTCCACCGAGACCGGCTTGGTGAGGAACTCGGTGGCGCCGGATCGAAGCCCGCGCTCCCGCGTCGCCTGGTCCTCGAGCTGGGTGAGCAGGATGACGGGGACGGTCGCCAGGGCCGCGTCGGAGCGGAGCGCGCCGCACAGCTCGACGCCGTCCATCACCGGCATCTTGATGTCGGAGATCACGAGGTCGGGGCGGATCCGTCGCGCCACCTCCAGCGCGACCGCGCCGTTCCGGGCCTCGTAGAACTCGAGCGACCAGCCCATGAGGTAGACCCGCATGAGCGTGGTCAGCGTCTTCGTGTCGTCCACCAGCAGGACCTTCATGGTCGCTCTCCCATCCCCGCCGTCAGACCTGGTACCGCTGGACCGCGTCCAGCAGCCGCGAGGAGAGCGCGCTCAGGCTCTCCGACCCGCGCTCGATCTTCCTCGTGCCGTCGACCGTCTCCGACATCGCCGACGAGACCTGCTCGATGGCCGCGAGGATCTGCTCCACGCCCGTCGTCTGCTGGCGCGCGTTGCTGGCGATCTGCTTGGCCGCCAGCGACGACTCGCGGATGGCGTCGGCGAGCCCCTCGATCGAGTCGCCGGCGGCCCGCGCCAGCTTGATCGACGCCTGGGCCTGCTTCTCCCCGTGGCCGGTCGCCTCGACCGCCTCGCGCGTCCACTTCTCGACCTCCCCGAGCATGTTCCGGACGCGCCCGGCGGACGCCCGGGACTGCTCGGCCAGGTTCCGCATCTCGAGCGCCACGACCGAGAACCCCCGGCCGTGCTCCCCGGCCCGGGACGCCTCGATCGCCGCGTTGAGGGCGAGCAGGTTCGACTGCTCCGCGAGCTCGCGCACGGTCGCGATCACGTCGCCGATCTGCTGCGCGCGCTGCGAGAGCTGGTTCATGGTGGAGACGGTGGCCTTCACCTGCTCGCCGAGCGTCACCATGGCCGAGACCACCTCCTCGACCTTGGCCTTGCCCTGGAGCGACAGCTCCTCCGAGCGCTGCGCCACCTCGATCACCCGATCCGCCTGCTCGGTCGCCGCCTTCGCGGTCTGCGCGATCTCGGCGACGGTCGTGCTGGTCTCGGTGATCGCCGAGGCCTGCTGCGTCGCCATCGCGGCCTGGCGGCTCGCCGCTCCGACGATCTCGCGCCCTTCGCTCTCGAGCTGCCGCGCGACCTCTCCCAGCCCCGTGAGCATGCCCCGGATCCCGCCGGCCATGCTCCGGAAGCTCGAGGCGAGCGCGGCGATCTCGTCGGCGCCGCGCACGGTCACGTCCTGGCGGAGGTCGCCGGCGGCCATCCCGGCGGCCGCGGACGTGAGCCGCTCCAGCGGCGTCGCCAGCATGCGGGAGAGGAGGTAGGCCGCCGCGCTCGCCGCGAGGAGCACGAGGACGGCCACGCCCAGGGCGCCCCGCACGACCGCGGTGATCTGGTCCGTGACGCGGTCCAGCCGGACCGCGAGCTGGATGGACCCCAGCGGCTTGCCGCTCCCGTACCACTGGGTGATGGGCAGCGAGACCTCGTGGCCGGGGATCCGTCCCAGGGCGATCGGGCGCTCGCCGGCCGGCGAGGTCGCGACGGGCTGGACCAGCTTGCCCCCGGGGACGTCCGGGATCGCCGCGGACTTCGCGTCCGCGAGCACGCCTCCGCCCGGATCACGGACGACCACGTACGCCAGGTCGGGCGCGTCCTGGACGAGGCCGTCCACCGCCGTCTGGAGCGCGACGATGTCGCTCGTGCTGAGGTTGTACGCGAGGTTCTTGGCGAGGCTCTGCGCCATCGTGCGCGCCTGGGCGCGCAGATCCTCGAGCATGACGGTCCGGGCCTGGACCCCGAACGCCCACGCGAGCACCGCGGCGAGCACCGCCATCGAGACGACAGTCAAGCCGACGATCTTCCAGCGCAGGCTCCACCGCAGGGCGGCGAGGCCCGCTCCGGACCTCGCTCGGTTCGGGTCCGTCATGTGCTCCCTCCATCGTCGGCACGCAGCCGCGCTTCGTCTGCGGCGCGCCTGGTCGCGACGCGCTCGATCGCCTCGACGGTGACGAGCGGCACGAGCCATCCGCCCACGTCGCACCAGCTCGCCACCAGCTCGGCGGGGAGCGCCGGCAGGAGCCGCTCGGCCCGGGGGTCCACCCGCGGCGGCGCCTCCACCACGTGCCGTACGCGGTCCACGACGATGCCCAGCGTGCGCGCTCCGCCGACGATCACCAGGTGCGCGTCGAGATCGGGCTCGCGCGGGCTGCCGAAGACGGCGGCGAGATCGATCGCCACGCCCGGCGCGCCCCGCCGCACGAACCCGCCGAGCACGGCGGGCGGCGCGCCGGGGATCGGCGTGAACTCCACGAGCCGCGCGATCTGGACCACCGCGCGGCCCTCGAGCAGCGCGCGGTGTCCGCCCGCCTCGACGACCAGGTGGAGCCCCTGCCTCCGCGACTCGGCGCCGAGGTGGGAGAGGCTCCGCTCCAGCTCGAAGAGCTCGCGCTCGAGCGCGGCGGCCCGGTCGAGCAGGCTGGCGACCCCGGGGGCGGGGTCCGGTTCCGGTGGATCGAGCATGGGCGTCCCGCACCCTGGTTCGTGCAGAATCCGGACCGGCGGCGGGCGCGGGCAAGCGCGCGGGACGCAGCGGTTCTCTCGTGAGGACGCCCAGGGCTCGGCGGACCCCGAGTCGCGAACTTGGTCCGTCGCGCGCGCGAGCGACTCCGCGTACTACGCCGTGCACGGTCGGAGGGAACCCAGGGTGCGGTCCCCGCGGGTCCGCCGCGGTCGGCTCCACCCCAGGGCGCGGGGCGGCGCCCGGGCGGACCGCGGGATTTCCAGCAGGCCGGCGCACCGGTCCGCTTTCTGCACTCGGCGTGTGCTACCGGCGCCGCCTCCATCCCGCGCCGGAGAGGATCCCCAATGCCCAGCTCACCCGACATCCTCCGGCGCACCGCCTGGTACGCGCTCGCGCTCGCGCTCGCGCTCGCCGGCCCGGCGCGCGCCCAGTCCGAGTCCGATCCTGGCGTCGACGCCCTCGCCTCCGAGCTGCAAGGCAGCCCGGGCTCGATCCTCTCGCGCGTGCAGCTCTCCGGGTGGGGGGACTTCACCTACGCGCGCATCTTCGTCGACGAGGGCTCGCTCCTCGGCGTGCAGCTCCCGCGGCACGGCGCCTTCGCGATCGGCAACCTGAACCTGTACGTCGACGCGCCCCTCAGCCGGCGCGCGCGCTCCTTCATCGAGGCGCGCCTCACGTACATGCCGAACGGCGTGCAGTCGAGCGCGCCCGACGGGACGTTCTCGTTCCCGCGGCAGAGCACCGGGTTCATGGACTACGCCAACACGAACAGCAGGGACGCGTGGGGCGGCGTCGTGATCGAGCGCGCCTTCGTCGAGTACACCCTCGACGAGCGGCTCACGCTGCGCGCCGGGCACTTCCTCACGCCGTACGGCGTCTGGAACGTGGACCACGGATCGCCGGCGATCGTCAGCGTGCAGCGGCCGTACATCGTCGGGCAGGAGCTCATCCCCAAGGCGCAGGTGGGCCTCGAGGCGTACGGCACGTTCCACGTGGGCGGCTCCCGCCTCGGCTACCACGCGACCGTCTCCAACGGGCGGATCGGCGAGAACCCGCAGTACCTCGACTACGACGACCGCCTCGCCTTCGGCGGCAGGTTGTTCCTCGAGAACACGAAGGTCGGCAACCTGAAGGTCGGCCTCTCGGCCTACGGGGGCCGCTACACCGAGGCCCGGACCGCCCTCGGCGCCGGCGGCGTCGAGGAGCGCGTCCTCGAGCAGTTCGACGAGCTCTCCCTCGGCGCCGACGTGCACTGGGAGGTCAAGGGCCTCAACCTCACGGGCGAGGTGGTCTGGAACGATCGCACGTGGCGCCAGGGCCTGCCGCAGCGGAACCCGCCGCTGGATACGAGCACCTACGACCGGGACTCGCGCTGGGGCGCGTACGTCCTCGCCGGGTACGCGCTCCCGTTCGCGCAGCGGGTGATGCCGTACGTGCGCGCCGAGTTCTTCCGCCCCAGCACGGAGCTCCGCGGCGAGGCGCAGGCCGACGCGCTCCTCGGCTTCGTGGGCGTCAACACGCACCTGCAGCCGAACCTGATCGTGAAGCTCGAGTACGCACACGCGGTCTTCCGCGGGTACGACGGGCCTCCGTACGACAGCGACATCGACGCCTTCTTCGCCCAGACGTCCTGGGCCTTCTAGGGAGCCGCCATGAACCGCACGATCGTGCTCGCCTCGATGGCGCTCTCGTTCGCGCTCGCCGCCGCCCCCGCTCCCGCCCGCGCCGAGGATCCGGCGCGGACGATCGCGGTGGTCGTCGATCGCGACAACCCGCGGCAGGACATCACCGTCGCCGAGCTGCGGGAGATCTTCCAGGGGAAGCGCAAGGACTGGCCCGACGGGGCGCGGATCATCGCGCTCGACCTCGAGCCCGGACCGGCGCGCGAGGGGTTCAACCGCGCCGTCCTGAAGATGGACCAGGCGGCCGTCGATCAGTACTGGGTCGAGCAGAAGGTCCGCGGCGCGGGCAGCCCTCCGAAGGCCGTGGGCCCCACCACCGCGGTGAAGCTCGTCCCGCGGGTCCGCGGCGCCATCGCGTACGTGCCGCTCTCGGCCGTGGACGCGTCCGTGAAGGTCCTGACCGTCGAAGGGGTCGCGCCGGACAAGGCCGGCTACCCCCTCGTCGCGCGGTGACCTCCGCCGGGACAGGAGCGGCGATGCGGGCGCGCAGCCTCAGGACGCGGATCGCGACCTCCGCGGCGGTCTCGAGCGCCATCGTCCTCGCCCTGGGGACGGTGGCCCTGCTGGCCGTCCTCCAGCTCTCCGGCGTCGTGGAGGGGGTCATCGGCGCGCAGCTCCCGGCCTCGATGGCCGCGCAGTCGCTGCAGGGCGCGCTCGGGGAGCTGGACGAGGCGGCGTCCATGCTCATGAACTCGCGGCTCGCCTCGGCGGGGCGCGCGGAGGCGCTCGCGCAAGCGGACGCCGCCGCTGCGCGCGCCGAGGCCGGCGTCGAGGTGCTGCGGGGGAAGGGCGCGGCCGAGGACCTCGACGGCTGGCCCGCGCTCGACGAGGCGGCGCGCGCGACGGTGGCCTCCGCCCGCGCGCTCGCCGCCCACCACCGGACGCGCGACGAGCGGATCGCCGCGGGCGCCTCCTCCGACGATCCGGCGGTGCGCGCCGCCGACGACGGCGCCACCGAGGCGTACCTCGGCTTCGGCGAGGGGCAGGAGAAGGTGCACGCCGCGCTCGCGCGGGTCTCCGCCGCCAACGACGCGCGGGCGCACGCGCTCATGGCCCGCGCCGAGACCGTCCGGCGCCGGAGCTGGATGGTGCTCACCGCCGGGATCGCGGCCGGAGTGCTGGCGGCCGCAGGCGCGGGCGCCGGGCTCTGGCGCTCGCTGCGCCGCAACGTGGCGCTCCTCGGTCGTGAGGCGGACCGCGTCCGTCGCGCGGTCGACGCGGGGCAGCTCCAGCTCCGCGGGGACGCCGACGCGGTCGCGCCGGAGCTGTCGGGCGTCGTGGCGGGGATGAACCAGGTCGTGGACGCGTTCGTGACCCCGCTGGCGCTCGCGTCCGGGCACCTCGACCGGATCAGCCGGGGCGAGATCCCGGCGCGTGTGGAGGAGGCGCTGCGCGGCGACTTCGAGCTGTTCCAGCAGAGCCTGAACCGCTGCATCGCGGCCGTCCAGGCGCTGGTCGCGGACGTGTCGGCGCTCGCCGCGGCCGGCGCCGAGGGGCGGCTCTCGGTCCGCGCCGACCCGGCGCGCCACCAGGGGGACTTCCGGCGGATCGTGGAGGGGATGAACCGGACGCTGGACGCCGTCGTGGGGCCGCTCTCGGTCGCGGCCGCCACGGTCGGGCAGCTCGCGGCCGGCACCATCCCACCGCGCATCGACGCCGCGTACGAGAACGACTTCGCGCAGCTGCGGGACAACCTGAACCGCTCGATCGACGCCGTCGCGGCGCTGCTCCAGGACGCGAACACGCTGGCGTCCGCGGCCGCCGCCGGCCGGCTCGACGTGCGCGCGGACGCGGCGCGCCACCAGGGCGACTTCTCCCGGATCGTCGGCGCGATCAACGCGACCCTGGACGCGCTCACGGGCCCGCTCCAGGTGACCCTCCGCTGGATCGACGGCGTCGCGCACGGCATCGTCCCTGCGCGGGTGGAGGAGCGCTGGGCGGGGGAGTTCGCCCGCCTGCGCGAGAACCTCGACGCCTGCCGGGAAGCCCTCCAGCGCGTGATCGCCGACGCCGACGCGCTCCTCCGGGCGGCCGTGGAGGGTGACCTCGGGGCGCGCGTGGATCCCGGCCGGCACCAGGGGGACTTCCGGCGGCTCGTCGAGGGCCTGAACCAGACGCTCGACGCCATCCTCCGCCCCTCGCTCGAGTCGGCGCGCGTCCTGGAGCGGCTCGCCGCGCGGGATCTGGGCGCCCGCGTCGAGGGCTCCTACCCCGGCGACCACGGCCGGATGAAGGAGGCGCTCAACGGCACCGCCGCCGCCCTCGAGGGCGCGCTGCTCCAGGTGTCCGCTGCGGTGGAGCAGGTCTCGCGCGCCGCGGCCCAGATCGCGGGCTCGGCGCAGGCGGTGGCGAGCGGCGCGGCCCAGCAGGCGTCCTCGATCGAGGAGACCGGGCGAACGCTCGAGGCCGTCTCGGGCCTCGCCCAGCGATCGGCAGCCAGCGCGGGACGGGCGCGAGCGCTGACGGTCGAGGCCCGGAGCGCCGCGACCGAGGGGGCGGCCGCCGTCGAGGCGCTGCAGCGCGCGATGGCCAGGATCGGACGATCGTCCGAGGGGACCTCGGCGATCATCCGCGACGTCTCGGAGATCGCGTTCCAGACCAACCTGCTCGCGCTGAACGCCGCGGTGGAGGCCGCCCGCGCGGGCGACGCCGGCCGCGGGTTCGCCGTGGTCGCCGAGGAGGTCCGGTCGCTCGCCCTCCGCGCGAAGGCTGCAGCGGGCAAGACCGAGGCGCTGATCGCCGAGTCCGCGCGGGAGGCCGGCGAGGGCCAGGGCGCGGCAGGGCGGGTCGCCTCGACGCTCGGCGGCATCGTGGAGGGCGTGGGGAAGGTGTCGTCGATCGTGGAGGAGATCGCCGCCTCGGCCCGGGAGCAGGCCTCGGGCGTCGGCCAGCTCACCGCCGCGATCGGCGCCGTGGGCCGCGTGACGCAGCAGAACGCGGCCAGCGCGGAGCAATCCTCCGCGGCGGCGGGCGCGCTCTCGGGCGAGGCGGGGGACCTCGCGGCGCTGGTCGCGTCCTTCCAGCTCGCCGGCAAGGCCTGACGGGAGCGCCCGGGCAACTCGACGCAGCGCCGCGGGTGGCGCGCCGCGGCGGAGACCGGCTAGAAGGGGTCGATGCGCGTCCCGAGCGAAGGTCGCCGCCTCGCGTTCCGCGTGCTCGCCGCGGTGAGCTTCTGCCACCTGCTCAACGACATGCTGCAGTCGGCGATCCCGGCGGCGTACCCGATCTTCAAGGACGTGCACGGGCTCGACTTCGCCCAGATCGGCGCGATCACCTTCACGTCCCAGTTCACCGCGTCGCTGCTCCAGCCGGTGGTCGGCATCTACACCGACCGCCGGCCGCTCCCGTACTCGCTGGTGATCGGCATGTGCAGCACGCTCGGGGGCATGGTGCTCCTCGCGTACGCGCCGAGCTTCCCGTTCATCCTGCTCGCGGTGGGGTTCGTGGCGCTCGGCTCCGCGGTGTTCCACCCGGAGTCCTCGCGCGTGGCGCGGATGGCCTCGGGCGGCCGCCACGGGTTCGCGCAGTCGTTCTTCCAGGTCGGCGGGAACGCGGGGTCGGCGCTGGGGCCGCTGCTCGCGACGTTCGTGGTGCTGCCGTACGGGCAGCGCTCGATCTCGCTGTTCGCGATCGCGGCGGGCGTGGCGGTGCTGGTGCTCTCGGGCGTGGGGCGGTGGTACGCAGGGCACCCGACGGTGGTCGCGCCCGCGGCGCGCCCCCGGGGCGCGGTCGCTCCCCCAGGCGTGGCGCGCGCGGTCGCGATCCTCGTGGTGCTCGTGGTCTCGAAGTACCTCTACCTCGCGAGCCTCAACAGCTACTACACGTTCTTCCTCATCGAGCGGTTCGGCGTCTCGAAGCGCGACGCGCAGCTCCACCTCTTCCTCTTCCTCGGCGCGGTGGCGCTGGGGACGCTCGCCGGCGGCCCGATCGGCGATCGGATCGGGCGGAAGTACGTCATCTGGGGGTCGATCCTCGGGGTCCTCCCGTTCACCCTGCTCATGCCGTACGCGAGCCTGGGGTGGACCGCGGTCCTGAGCGTCGTCATCGGCGTCGTCCTCTCGTCCGCGTTCTCCGCCATCGTCGTCTACGCGCAGGAGCTCATGCCGGGCCGGGTCGGCACCGTCGCGGGCCTCTTCTTCGGCCTCGCCTTCGGGGTGGGCGGCCTCGGCGCCGCGCTGCTCGGCCTCGTGGCGGACGCGCGCGGCGTCGAGTTCGTGTACCGCGTCTGCGCGTTCCTGCCGGCGCTCGGGCTGCTCACGGCGTTCCTGCCGGACGTGGAGGGCAGGCCGGTGCCGCCCGCACCGCAGCCGGCGCCCGGCGCCGAGGCGTGAGCCGGGGAGCGCCTACTCCCCGAGCGCCTGCGGATCGAGCCGCTCGAGGCGGCGGCGGACGAAGCTCGCGTCCACGGTGACCCGCTTGCCGCGTCGCTCCGGCGCCTCGAACAGCAGGTCGGCCATGACCGCCTCGACGACCGCGCGGAGTCCGCGCGCGCCGGCGCTGCGCTCGACCGAGGCGCGGACGATGTCGCGCAGGGCCCCCTCGCTGAAGGCGAGCTCGACGCCGTCGGCGGCGAGGAGCTCCTTCACCTCGCGGACGACCGCGTCCGGCGGCCCGGTGAGGACCTCGAGGAGCTCGTCCTGCGAGAGCTCCTCGAGCTGCACCACGACCGGGAGCCGGCCGAGGAACTCGGCGAGCATTCCGTACTCGAGGAGGTCCTTGGTGCGGAGCGCGCGCCGTGCCGTCCGCGCCGCGTCGCGGGCGCCGAACCCGAGCCCGCGCCCCTCGGCGGCGTAGGCGTGCAGGTCGGAGAACGTGCCGGCGCAGACGAACAGGATGTCCGTCGTGTCCACGGTGACGGTCTCCTGGCGCGGCCAGTGCTGGCCGCCGCCGACCGGGACCTGCACCTCGCGCCCTTCGAGGAGCTTGAGCAGCGCCTGCTGCACGCCCTCGCCGCCGATGTCGCGCGCGCCGCCGCCGGTCCGCGGCCCGTGCGACCGGCGGGCGATCTTGTCCACCTCGTCCACGAAGATGATGCCCCGCTGGGCGTCGTCCACGGAGTGGGCCGCGCGCCCGAGGAGGTCCGAGACCATCGCCTCGACGTCCTTCCCGTAGTAGCCCGCCTCGGTGAACTCGGTGGCGTCGGCGACGTGGAAGGGGACGTTCAGGATCTCGGCCAGCGTGCGGGCGAGGTGCGTCTTTCCTGAGCCGGTGGGCCCGACGAGGAGGACGTTGGACTTCCGCACCGGCGGGGCGCCGCGCCGCGTGCGGCGGAGCGCGACCCGCTTCTGGTGGTTGTACGCGGCGACGGAGAGCGCCCGCTTGGCCCGGTCCTGGCCGATGACGTAGCGCGAGAGCCGCTCGTGGATCTGTCGCGGAGTGAGGACGAGTCCGGGGTCGTCCGGGCGGGCGGAGGTCTTCACCACGGAACGGTCATCCCGCCCCGGGGCGCGCGCAAGGGGGCGCGGTTCGATCGGTCCGGGGAGCGGGCGCTCCCCGCGCGCCTGCCGCGGCCTACTTCGCCGCCAGGGTCCAGCCGACGAGCTTGTACAGGAGGCGCGCGCCCACGTTCCCGTCCCACTCGTCCGCGCCGCTGGGGTCCGGGGCGACCTCGACCAGGTCGAAGCCGACGATCCGCCGACCGGTCCGCACCACGGCCGCCACGAGGAACGCCGCCTCCTGGAACGAGAGGCCGCCCGGCACGGGCGTCCCGGTGTGCGGGCAGAGGGAGGGATCGAGCGCGTCGATGTCGAACGAGACGTACACGTCCTTCGGCAGCGGGTCCAGGATGCGCCGGACCTGCGCCGCCCAGCTCTCGCCCTCGAACCGCGCCCGGGCCAGGGCAGCGTCGTGGTGCTGGACGACGCGGCCGTCGGAGCGCTCGGCGTACGCGTGCTCCTCCTCGGAGAGGTCGCGCAGGCCGACCTGGACGAAGCGGGAGATCTCCGGGAGCCGCTCGGCGGCGTTGTACATGACGGAGGCGTGGCTGTACGTGAACCCCTCGTACGCCACCCGCAGGTCGGCGTGGGCGTCGAGGTGGAGGACGCCCATGCCCGGGAAGCGCCGGGCGTGCGCCGCGAGGCTGCCGAGCGCGACCGAGTGGTCGCCGCCCACGACGCCCGCCCGCTTGCCGGAGCGGAGGACGCCCGCGACCCGCTCCTCCACCCAGGCGTTCACGCGCCCGCACGCCTCGTTCACCTCGGCGGCGGCCCGGACGAGCGCGGGCTCGCCGCCGGTGCCGCCCTTCGCGATCACCGGCGCGGCCGCGGCGCGCGCGGTCCGGCCGATGCGCTCGATCTCCTCGGGCGCGGCGACGAGGTGGATGCCCTCCTCGTAGGGCCTGCCGGTCTCGACGTCGAAGAGGTCCACCTGGCGGCTCGCGCCGAGGATCGCCTCGGGACCGCGCGAGGTGCCGCCGCCGTACGAGGTGGTGGCCTCGAACGGCACGGGGACGAGGACGAGCGCGGCCTCGGACTCGGAGTGGGGGAGGCCGAAGATGCCGGAGCCCGGGAGGGCCGCGGCGGAGGGGTCGAAGGGCATGGGGGACTCTTTACTATGCCTGGGTGCGTTTCTGCGGTTCGCCGTGCGCGAGCTGCACGAGCCCCACGCTGCCGTCGTCCGCGGGCTTGAAGGCGACGTCGGCGAGCTTGGCCTGGCGGTACACGTCGAGCATCCGCTCCTGCCCGAGCTTCCACACGGAGATCATGGTGCAGAGCGTCGAGTGTCCGCAGGCCGACTCGCCGTCGAGGCACACGTTGAGGGCGACGGGGCCCTCCACCGCCTCGATCACGTCGAGGAAGCTCACCTCGGCCGAGCTCCGCGCGAGCGCGTAGCCGCCGTGCGGCCCGCGCGAGGACCGGACCAGCCCTGCGTCCACGAGCGTCTTCAGGATCTTGGCGAGGAAGTCCTCGGGGACGTCCATGTGCCGGGCGATCTCCCGGAACGGGACCACGGCGCCGGGCGCCACGGACGCGAGGTAGATCATCGCCCGCAGGCCGTAATCGATCTTTCGCGAGATGCGGAGGACATGCTGCATGGGAGGTCCACGAAAGGGTCGGGTGCCTGCGCACCGGGAGGGAGCCCCCGTCCTGGTAGGCACTCGCTCCTGACTCGATTACCTTAACACGCTCGAGGTGCGCATTTCATGGACCGGAGCGGCCCCACCGACGGCGGAAGGATCGACCTCCACTCCCACAGCCGTGCCTCCGACGGCCAGTACGCGGCCGTCGAGGTGGCGGCGCGCGCGGCGCAGGCGGGCATCGCGGTGTGGGCGCTCTCCGACCACGACACCGTGGCGGGCCTCGCCCCCGCGGCGTCGGCGGCTTCGGAGCGCGGCGTCCGGTTCGTACCGGGCATCGAGCTGTCGGCGTTCCTCGACCGGCGCGAGATCCACCTGCTCGGCCACTTCGTGGACCCGGAGCACGCGCGCCTGAAGCGGTTCGAGGACGACCTGGCGCTCCACCGTCGGGAGCGGATGCACAAGATCGTCGAGCGGCTGGGCGCGCTGGGCATCCGGATCCGGGTGGCGGACATCGAGAAGTTCGGGGACGGCAAGACCATCGGCCGCCCGCACGTGGCCCGCGCCATCCTCGAGACGGGCGCGGTCGCGAGCGTGAAGGAGGCGTTCGACCGGTTCCTGGGCGAGGGCCAGGCGGCCTACGTGCAGCGCTTCCGGCTGGAGCTCGAGGACGCGGTGTCGCTCGTGCGCGGGGCGGGCGGGACGGTGACGGTCGCCCACCCCGGCGTCTCGCGCCTCGAGCGCGGCGATCTCGCCCGCCTCGCGGCCGCGGGCGTCTCCGGCGTCGAGACGCACCACCCGGACCACAACCCGTCGGTGCGGGAGAAGTACCTCCGCCTCGCGGACGAGCTCGGCATGGTCCCGACCGCGGGGAGCGACTTCCACGGCGAGGCCGTCAACGATCGCGCGCTCGGGCAGGTCACGATGCAGCCCGAGGACCTCGCGCGCCTCGAGGCGACGCGGCCGTAGCGCCAGCTGTGAATTCGCGCTTCATGAGAGACCGCTCGCCCTGAGCTTGTCGAAGGGCGAGCGGCGTGTGCGCTTGCCGTACGCCTCGCCTTTGGGCGCGTTGCCGTGGGGCGGCCGTCCGGGCCCGACGGGCTCGCCGACCAGTTTGAGCCGCGGCGCCGGCAGGCGAGTTGTAGGACGCGCGCGAAGACGGGTGATCCCTCGGGCGCGTCGCCGAAACTCGGCGCCCACCTCCGCGCTTCGCGCGGGTGGGCGCCTCAGACATCGGCGACGCGCTCATGCAGCCCATTCCGCGCGCGGGCCGCGGTGAGTCCCCTCGCGGCGCCGCGGATGGTCGGCTCGCTCCGCCGGGCCCGGCCGTCCGCCTGGGCGGTGTTGCTTGTGGCGGCTCGGCTGCGGTCCTGTCCCGTGTTCAGGGGCAACGACGCCTTCTACTTCGGGGGGAACGCCGGCGGAACGCCATTCACCCACGGGGGTGACGTTGGCGGCTCGTCATCGGCTACGAGGTAGTCGAACTCCTCGGGAGTGAGCCAGACGTTGTGAGCGTCCACGAAGAAGCGGCCCCCGCTTGTCAAGACGAGGTTATCGAAGCCGCTCCGGAATGCTTCCCGAACAGCGGAGCCCGACGCGGCCACGGTGGAATAGACCGTCGCTTCGGCCTGAGGCTCATTGGCTTCTCTGACGATGATATGCCTCCGCCCGTCCCCCATCTGGACGAGGTCCAAGACAAACTGAGCTTCGTCCCTGAGCTTCTCGAGTCGCAGTTCTCGTTTCGCGGCCATTCGAGATCCCTTCGCCATTCACCTGACACTCGAATCCTAGCAGCCGTGCTAGCCAACAGTCCCGTTCGAGACCGCGTGGGGTAGGAGGGGCGTCAAACAGCACGACGGCGAGAGGGGTCACGCAATCGGGCCTGGCGGACGACTGGCGCTGGCATATCGAGCGGCTTCGCAGCCGAGCCGCCACAAGCAACGCCACCCAGCGGTCGGCCGGGCCCGCGGGGCTCGCCGACCATCAGCGCAGGCGCCGGACGCGATCCGTCGAGGACCGCGCGCGGACCGGACCGAACGCGCGCGACGCCGCCTGTCCGAGCCGGCCACCCGCGCGAAGCGCGGAAGTGGCCGGCGAGTTGCGGCGGCGCGCCCGCGGGATCACCTCCGGCACGCGCGCGCCCTACAACAGCCTGTGGGCGCCGAGCACTCGACCCTGGTCGGCGAGCCCCGCGGGCCCGGACGGCCGCCCTCGGCAACGCGCCCCAGGCGAGGCGTACGGCAAACGCATGTGCCACACGCGAACGCTACCGCTCGCCCTTCGACAAGCTCAGGGCGAGCGGATACACGGAACGACACGCGGCTCGCCTTTCGACAGGCTCAGGGCGAGCGGACGTTCGCTGCGCTGCGGCCCTCACGCCCCCGCGATGATCGCGTTCGCCCCCTCCGGATCCCGCTTGCACTCGAGCAGCGCCGAGAGGATGAGCGGCGCGACGAGGGTCGCGTCGCTCTCGATCACGAACATCGGCGTCTCGGCCGTGAGCTTGTCCCAGGTGATCTTCTCGTTCGGGGTCGCGCCCGAGTAGCTGCCGAACGAGGTCGTCGAGTCCGAGATCTGGCAGAAGTAGGCCCACGGCTTCACCGGCTGCCCCAGGTCGTGCTTGATCGACGGCACGACGCAGATCGGGAAGTCGCCGGCGATCCCCCCGCCGATCTGGAAGAAGCCGACGCCCGGCCCGGTCGAGAGCTCCTGGTACCGGGCGTAGAAGTCCACCATGTACTCGATGCCGGACTTCGCGGCGCGCGCGTCGCACTCGCCGCTGCGGACGTGGGAGGCGAAGATGTTCCCGAAGGTCGAGTCCTCGTACCCGGGCACCACGAGCGGCAGCCGCGCGCGGGCCGCGGCGAGGAGCCAGCACTCCTCCGGATCACCCTGCTGGAGCTCGGGCGGGAGCGAGAGGACCAGCTCGTAGAAGTACTCGTGCCAGAAGCGGCGCTCGCCCGCGGCGCTGGCGCGCTTCCACGCGGGGACGATGGTCTTCTCCACCGCCCGGAACGCCTCGTCCTCGGGGATGCTGGTGTCGGTCACCCGGCGCATCCGCTGCTCGAGGATCCGGGTGTCGTCCTGGCGGGTGTGGTAGCGCCAGTCCGGGAAGTCCTTGTAGTGGTGGTGCGCCACGAGGCGGAAGAGCGACTCCTCGAGGTTCGCGCCCGTGACCGAGAGCCCGTGCACGAGGCCCGCCCGGATCGCTGGCGCGAGCGTGATGCCGAGCTGCGCGGAGGACATCGCCCCCGCCACCGCCCAGAACATGCGGCCGCCGCCCTCGACGTGGCGCCAGTAGGCGAGGAGCGCCTCGCGCGTCGCGCGGGCGTTGAAGTTCCGGTAGTTGCGGAGGACGAACGAGAGGATCGGGTGGGAAGCGGACATGGTCGGGTCGGTGGTCAGTGGTCGGTGGTCGGTGGTCAGTGGTCGGTGGTCGGTGGTCAGTGGTCGGTGGTCGGTGGTCGGTGGTCAGTGGTCAATGGTCAGTGGTCAGTAGTCAGTTAATCCGGAACGGACGACTGCACCGACAAACGAAACCGACAACCGACAACCGACAACCGACAACTGACAACCGACAACCGACAACCGACAACTGACAACTGACAACTGACAACTGATCTCACCCCACCCAGGCCCGTGCGTTCCGGAAGAGCCGCAGCCAGGGGCCGTCCTCGTTCCAGCCCGCGGGCCGCCACGAGAGCTGCACGGCGCGGAAGACGCGCTCGGGGTGGGGCATCAGGATCGTCACCCGGCCGTCGGGCGTCGTGACCGCGGTGATCCCGCCCGGTGAACCGTTCGGGTTCTCCGGGTACCGCTCGGCGGGGCGGCCGTGGTGGTCCACGTACCGCGCGGCGACGAGGCCGCGCGCCCGGAGCGCCTCGAGCTGCGCGGGGCTCGCGAACTCGGCGCGCCCCTCGCCGTGCGCCACCGCGATCGGGAGCCGCGAGCCGGCCATGCCGCGGAGCAGCACCGACGGGCTCTCGAGCACCTCGACGAGCGAGAGCCGCGCCTCGAACTGCTCGGAGCGGTTCCGCACGAACCGCGGCCACTCGCCCGCCCCGGGGATGAGCTCGTGCAGGTTCGAGAGCATCTGGCAGCCGTTGCAGACGCCGAGCGCGAACACGTCGGTCCGGGCGAGGAACCGCGCGAGCGCGTCGCGCGCCCGGACGTTGAAGAGGATCGACTTCGCCCACCCCTCGCCGGCGCCGAGCACGTCGCCGTAGGAGAACCCGCCGCAGGCGGCGAGGCCGCGGAACCCGTCGAGCGACGTGCGCCCCTCGAGCAGATCGCTCATGTGCACGTCCACGGCGTCGAACCCGGCGCAGTCGAAGGCGGCGGCCATCTCGAGCTGCCCGTTCACGCCCTGCTCGCGCAGGATCGCCACCCGCGGGCGGGCGCCGCCAACCTGCGGGGAGCGGAGCGATCCGCCTCCGAGGACCGGCGCGGCGGGATGCTCGTCGAGATCGAACGTGAGGTGGACGTGCAGGCCCGGGTCGGTGGGGTCGCAGCGGCCGGCCTGCTCCTCGTCGGCGCAGGCCGGGTCGTCCCGGAGCGCCTGCATCGCGTGCGTGGTCTCCGACCAGATGCCGCGGAGCTCGGCGCGCGACGCCTCGAAGAGCGACTCGCGGCCGCGCCGGAGCACGATCCGCTCGCCGGGCGCGGGGCGGCCGATCCGGTGGATGCAGTCGGCGAGCCCGGCGGCCCGGAGCGCGATCTCCGCGCGCGCCGCGTCCGCGGCGCGCACCTGCAGGACGGCGCCGAGCTCCTCGGTGAAGAGGATCGCGCGCGGGTCGCCCGCGAGCGGCCCGAGGTCCACGTCGAGGCCGGTGCCGCCGGCGAAGGCCATCTCGCACAGCGTCGCGAGGAGGCCGCCGTCGGAGCGGTCGTGGTAGGCGAGCAGCAGGCCGGCCGCGTTGAGCGCCTGGACGCCGCCGAAGAAGGCGCGCAGGAGGGCGGGGTCGTCGAGGTCGGGCGGCGTCGCGCCGAGCCGGCCGTACACCTGCGCGAGCGCGGAGCCGCCGAGGCGGTGCTGGCCGCGGCCCAGGTCCACGAGGAGGAGCTCGGTCTCGCCCTGGTCGGTGCGGAGCTGCGGCGTGAGCGCCCTGCGGACGTCGGTCACCGGCGCGAAGGCGGTCACGATGAGCGACAGCGGCGCGGTGACGGCCCGGCGCTCCCCCGCCTCCTCCCACACCGTCTTCATCGACATGGAGTCCTTGCCCACGGGGATCGCGATCCCGAGCGCCGGGCAGAGCTCCTCGCCGACGGCCCGCACGGCGTCGTAGAGCCGCGCGTCCTCGCCGGGGTGGCCCACGGCCGCCATCCAGTTGGCCGACAGCTTCACGTTGCCGAGGCGGGCGATCGGCGCGGAGGCGATGTTGGTGATCGCCTCGGCCACGGCGAGCCGCGCCGAGGCGGCGGCGTCGAGGAGCGCGACCGGTGTCCGCTCCCCCATCGCCATGGCCTCGCCGGTGGTGACGTCGTAGCTCGTCGCGGTCACGGCGGCGTCCGCGACCGGGACCTGCCACGGGCCGACCATCTGGTCGCGCGCGACGAGCCCCGTCACCGTGCGATCGCCGATGGTGACGAGGAACGTCTTGTCGGCGACGGAGGGGAGGCGGAGGACGCGCCGGATGGCGTCGCCCAGCTCGACGCGGCCGAGGTCGAACGGCGCCAGCGCCGGGCCGGTGCGCTGGGCGCGGCGCACCATGCGCGGCGGCTTGCCGAGGAGGACGGCGAGCGGCATGTCGATGGGCCGACCGCCGAGGAGCGAGTCCTCGAGCACGAGCCGCCCGTCGTCCGTGGCCGTGCCGACCACCGCGAACGGGCACCGCTCGCGCGCGCACAGCGCCCGGAACCGCTCGAGCCGCTCCGGCGCGACCGCGAGCACGTAGCGCTCCTGCGCCTCGTTGCACCAGAGCTCGAGGGGCGAGAGGCCGGGCTCGTCGGTGGGGATGGCGCGGAGCTGGAACGCGGCGCCGCGGCCGGCGTCGTGCACGAGCTCGGGGAGGGCGTTCGAGAGCCCGCCCGCGCCGACGTCGTGGATGGAGACGATGGGGTTCTCGTCCCCGAGCGCCCAGCAGCGGTCGATCACCTCCTGGCAGCGCCGCTGCATCTCGGGGTTGTCGCGCTGCACCGAGGCGAAGTCGAGGTCCTCGTGCGAGGCGCCCGACGACATCGAGGACGCCGCGCCGCCGCCCAGGCCGATGAGCATGGCCGGGCCGCCCAGCACCACGAGCGCGGCGCCGGGGCCGAACGCCTGCTTCTGCACGTGCTCCCCGCGGACGTTGCCGTAGCCGCCGGCGATCATGATCGGCTTGTGGTAGCCCCGCACCTCGCGCCCGCCCGGGCCGAGGACCTCGAGCTCGAACGTCCGGAAGTAGCCGGCGAGGTTGGGCCGCCCGAACTCGTTGTTGAAGGCGGCGCCGCCGAGCGGGCCGTCGGTCATGATCTCCAGGGCGGAGGCGATCCGGTCGGGCTTGCCGTGGTCCACCTCCCAGGGCCGCGGGAGGTCCGGGAGGCGGAGGTCACTCACGGTGAATCCCGTGAGGCCGGCCTTGGGCTTGGCGCCGCGGCCGGTCGCCCCCTCGTCGCGGATCTCGCCGCCCGATCCCGTGGCGGCGCCGGGGAAGGGGGAGATGGCGGTCGGGTGGTTGTGCGTCTCCACCTTCATGAGGAGGTGGACCGGCTCCTGGTGCGCCCGGTAGACGCCGGTCTCCGGGTCGGGGAAGAAGCGCCCCGCGACCGGGCCCTCGACGACGGCCGCGTTGTCCTTGTACGCCGAGAGGACGCCGGCGGGGCTCGCCTCGGTCGAGCGCCGGATCAGCTGGAAGAGCGATCGCGGCTCCTTCACCCCGTCGAGGGTGAACTCCGCGTTGAACACCTTGTGCCGGCAGTGCTCGCTGTTCGCCTGCGCGAACATCATCAGCTCGACGTCGGAGGGGTTCCGGCGGAGCGCGCCGAAGCTCTCGACCAGGTAGTCGATCTCGTCGGGCGACAGCGCGAGCCCCATCTCCTCGTTGGCCCGGACCAGCGCGGCGCGGCCGGCGCCGAGCACGTCCACGGTCCGGAGCGGGCGCGGCGCATCGTGCGCGAAGAGCCGCGTCGCCTCGCGCGGGTCCTCGAGGACCGACTCGGTCATGCGGTCGTGCAGCGCCGCCCGGAGCGCGGCCGGGTCGTGCACCTCGCCGGCGATCGTGTACGCGGTGCCCCGCTCGATCCGGCGCACGCCCTTCGCGCCGAGCCCGCAGATCCGGGCGATGTCGGTGGCCTTCGTGGACCAGGGCGAGAGGGTGCCGAGGCGCGGGACGACGATCAGGCGGGGGGGCCGGGTGGAGCCCGGGCCCCCCGCGCGCCCGTCCTCGCCCGACGCGCGCGGTCCGTACTGGAGGAGCCGCTCGAGCACGGCGCGCGCGGCGTCGTCCAGCGGCCCCTCGAGGTCCACGAAGTGGACGAAGTCGGCCGCGAGGGCGGTGACGCCGGGGTTGCGGGCCTGGAGGTGGCGGAGCCTCCGGGCGAGGCGGGCGGGGGTCAGGGCCGGGGCGCCGGCCAGCTCGAGCGTGGGCACGGACGGATCCTGCCCCGCGGCGCAGAATCATGCCAACGAATCGTGGTGATGGTAGGTATTAGAGCTGCTAATGCGCCCCCTCGAGGCCGACCAGCTCCTGGCGTTCGTCACCGTGGCCCGCGAGCGCGGGTTCTCGCGGGCGGCGCGCCGCCTGGCGCGCACGCAGTCGGCGGTGAGCCAGGCGGTGGCGCGCCTCGAGGCGGATCTCGACGTGCGGCTGTTCGTGCGGAGCGGCCGGACGACCGAGCTCTCCGCGGCGGGGCGTGCGCTCCTCGAGCGCGCCGAGCGGATCCTCGACGAGATGGACCGCGCGCGGGAGGGGCTCGCCGCCCTGCACGCGCTCGAGGCAGGGCTCCTCGTGGTGGGCACCAGCGACACGCTCGCCTACTACGTCCTGCCGCCGATCCTCGCGGCCTTCCGCGCCCGGCACCCGGGCGTCGAGCTCCGGCTCGACAACCGGCCCTCGCCCGCCACGGCGGAGCGCGTGGTGGAGCGCGCGGTGGACGTGGGCGTCGTGACGCTGCCGCTCCCCGCGGGCCTCCGCGTCGGGGGCCGGCCGGCGGCGGAGCGGCTCCACCTCGAACCGCTCGCGCGCCAGGAGGAGGTGGTGATCTGCCCGCCCGAGCACCCGCTCGCCCGCCGGCGGCGGGTCGGGCTCGAGGCGATCCTCCCGTACCCGCTCCTCCTGCTCGATCGCACCACCGGCGCGCGCACGCTCCTCGACGCCGAGCTGGCGCGCCTCGGCGCGGCCCCGACGGTCGCGATGGAGATGAGCAGCGTCGAGGTGCTGAAGAAGCTCGTCGAGCTGGGGCTGGGCGTGTCCGTGGTGCCGGCGCTCGCGGTCGCGCGCGAGGTGGAGGCCGGCGCCCTGGCGGCCGTCCGGCTGCACGGGCGTACGACGGAGCGGAGCGTCGGCCTGGCGACGCCTGCCGGTGGGCCGCCCTCGCGCGCCGCGGCGGCGTTCGTGGAGATCGCGCGCGCCGCGCTGGCGGGAGGCCGGGCGGCGCCGTGACGGCGCTGCGCCGGGCGCGGCCCGTGGGCAAGGTTGCGGCGGGGGATCTCCGATGCCCGACCGCAGCACCCTCACGCTCGCGCCCGGCCCGGACGCGCCGCCGGAGTCCGGCTCGATCCTCTTCATCGGCACGGCGACCGTCCTCGTGCAGCTCGGGCCGTTCACGCTCCTCACGGATCCCAACTTCCTCCACGCCGGCGACCACGTGCACCTCGGGTATGGGCTCACGTCGAAGCGGCTGACCGACCCGGCGGTGGAGATCGACGAGCTGCCGGCGCTCGACGCCTGCGTGCTGTCGCACCTCCACGGCGATCACTGGGATCGGGTGGCGACCGCCCGGCTGCCGAAGGGGCTGCCGGTGATCACCACGCCGGCCGCGGCGCGCGCCCTGCGCCGGCGCGGCTTCCGCGCGGCGCGCCCGCTGGCGACGTGGGACGAGCTCACGCTCCGGCGCGGCCGGGCGTGGCTCCGGATCACGGCCGTCCCGGCGCGCCACGGCCCGCCGCTCGTGCACGCCGCGCTGCCGTCGGTCATCGGCACCGTCTGGGAGGTCGGCCACGGCGAGGGGCCGGTCCGCTTCCGGCTGTACGTCTCGGGCGACACGCTGCTCCACGATCGGCTCGAGGAGATCCCGCGGCGCTTCCCGCACCTCGACGTCGGCCTCTTCCACCTGGGCGGCACGCGCGTGCTCGGGATCCTGGTGACGATGGACGCGGCGCAGGGGCTCCGCGCCGTCCAGCTCGTGGCGCCCGATCTCGCCGTGCCGATCCACTACGACGACTACACGGTCTTCAAGTCGCCGATCGAGGAGTTCGCGCGCGCGGTGAAGGAGGCCGGGCTCATGGAGCGGGTGCACTTCCTCGCGCGGGGCGAGCGGCTCCCGCTCCGCTTCGGCGACGTCGCCGGCGCGATCGAGGCCGCGCGGGCGGGGAGCGCCCCGGCGTGGCCCCCGGAGCTCGAGCCGCGGCCGGGCGAGCCGCACTGACGCCGGGGCGCCGGCC
>JAEYZK010000375.1 GCA_023428085.1 Pseudomonadota bacterium | reverse complement strand
CTGCAGGACCGCCACCGCGTTCTCCACCGCCTGCACGCCGGCGTACGCCTCGCGCAGGCGCGGGAACGCGTCCACGCCGTCGCCGCGCGAGAGCACCGCGGCGAGCCGGGCCGCCATCGCGCGCGCGTCCTCGAGCGCGCGCCCCTCCGCCTCGAGCGCCGTCATGAGGCCGGCGGCCCGCGCCAGCTCGGGCCGGGACAGCGCCGCCTGGAGCGCCTCGTGGGGCACCGGCGAGGCGACCTCGTACGGCTTCGCGCGCTGCGCGAGCAGGTCGGCGAAGTAGCGGACGGGGTCCCGGTGGAACGCGAGCACCGCGTCGAGCCCGTCGCGCACGCGCGTGGACTCGTCGATCACGCGCCCGTAGAGCTGGTTCGCGGCCTCGTACTTGCCCTGCGCGAGCAGGAGCTGCGCCTGGAGCAGGCGCGACCGGGCCGCGAGCGGCGCGCCGGAGGAGACCTCGACGAGCGTCTCGACGGCCCGGAGCGCGAGCTCGACCTGCCCGGCGCGGCCCAGGGCCGAGGCGACCTCGTAGAGCGACTCGTCGAACCACGGCGAGTCGATGGGGAGCTGGCCGTACGCGGCGACGGCGCCCGGGAGATCGCCCAGCTCCGTCCGGACGCGCGCCAGGCCGAGCGCGCAGAGATCCTGGGCGTCGCGCTGCCGGCCGTCGCCCGCCGGGAGCGCGGCGCAGGCCGCGAACCGCTCGGCGGCGCCCGCGAGGTCGCCGCGCTCGACGCGCAGCACCGCCTGGTGGTAGGCGGCCTGCTGGGCGAGGGGCGGCCCCACGGCGGCGAAGGCGGCGTCGGCCTGCTGGAAGCGGTCGTCCGGCGCGAGCTCCCTCCGGGCGAAGATCGCCTTCGCCGCGAGGTAGCGGAGCTCCGGCGGGAGCCGGCCCTGATGGTAGGCGTCGGCCTCGGCGAGCAGCGGCGCGATCCGGTCCCCCCGGTCGTCGCGCACCGCGCAGTCGAGGGCGGCGGCGATCGCTTCGCCGCGGTGGGCGAGCTCCCCGCCGGCGAGGTACGCGTCGAGGTACGGCCGGCCGGCGCCGCAGGCGCCGGCCTGGCGGAGGGCGTCGCCGAGGTAGAAGGTGGCGGTGGCGGCCTGGGGGCCGGCGCGGAACGTCGGGTCGTCGAGCGCGTCGCCGAGGAGGAGCGCGGCGCCCGGCCAGTCGCCGAGGAGGTACTGGGTCTCGCCGCTCGCGAAGCGCCGCGCCGCGCGCGCGGCCCGGTCCTCGTCCGGCTGGCGCGCGCCCTCCTCGACGGAGCGCAGCAGCGCTTCGACGTGGGGCGCGCCCTGCTCGGCCTCGGACAGCGGGTCGCCGCGCGCCGGAGCGGGACCCAGCGCGGCGGCCACGAGCGCGACCGCCGCGGCGCGTGCGCCGGCGCGGGTCACTTCGCGGCGCCTTCCTTGGAGGCGGCGGGGGCGACCGCGGGGACGCCCTCCTCGCGCCGGACGTCGATGTCGTAGCGGACCGCGGGGCGATCCTTGAGCTCGGCGGTGATGCCGCCCTTCTCGAACCCGACCACGCGGACCGCGATCGCCTTGCCCGGCTCCGCGGTGAAGGTGTTCGAGGACTGGACGCGGAACTTGTAGCCCTCGAGGTAGCTGAAGATGCCGTAGCCGTGGCCGCGGTAGACGAGCTGGACCGAGATCTGGTGCTCGCCGGGCGTGACGCGGCCGTTGAAGATCTCGAACTCCTCGCGCTTCTCGAGATCGCCGTCCACGTCCACCTTGGTGAAGATGGGCGCGCCGTCGAGCGCGTACGAGGCGGACTCGAGGTAGAACGACGAGCCCATCTCGTTGCGGTGGACGAGGATCGCCTTGGCGCCGGTGGTGATGTCGCCGCCGATCACCATCTCCTGGAGCGACTGGAGGCGCGCCTTGGTGCGGAAGATCTTCTCCTTGAGGCCGGAGACGCGCTCCTCGAGCTCCCGCACCTGGAGCTCGGACCTCTCGGCGGCCTGCGCTGCCGGGGGCGCCGCCGCGGGCGCGGCGGCGGGCGCGGCGATCGGATCGGCGGGTTGGGCGGGTTCGACGGCAGCGGGGGCCGGGGCCGGCTCGGCGGCACCTTCGACCGCAGCGGCGAGACCTGGTGCGAGCAGGCACCAGACAGCGACGATCCACAGGTAGCGAACCACGGTCAGCCTCGCTTGCGGGTCGGGAAAACCCATGTCAATCCACGGGCAAGGACGTCCCGTTATAGCATACCCCCAGCGGAACCCCAGGACCCGGCCCTGGCGCGCGAGACCTACCGTCACCCACCCTTCTTCAGCTCGGTGAGCACCAGCTTCGCGACGGCCTTGAGCGTGTCGAACACGCCCACGCCGGTGGGCGCCACGGCCTGGAACTCCGGCACGGACCGCGGGTTGATGAGCCGGTGCAGCTCCTCGACGGTGGCGATGTTGGGCAGGTCCCGCTTGTTGTACTGGACGACGTACGGGATCTTGTTGAGGTCGTAGCCCTGCTCCGCCAGGTTCACGCGCAGGTTCTCGACCGACTCGAGGTTCGCCTCCATGCGCTCGATCTGCGAGTCGGCGACGAAGACGACCCCGTCCACGCCCTTCAGGATGAGCTTGCGGGACGCGTCGTAGAAGACCTGGCCCGGCACCGTATAGAGGTGGAACCGGGTCTTGAAGCCCCGGATCTCGCCCAGCGACAGGGGCAGGAAGTCGAAGAAGAGCGTGCGCTCGGTCTCGGTCGCGAGGGAGATCATCTTGCCCTTCGCGTCGGGGTTCGTCTTCGCGTACACGTACTGCAGGTTCGTGGTCTTCCCGCACAGGCCGGGACCGTAGTACACGATCTTGCAGTTGATCTCGCGCGAGCTGTAGTTGATGAAGCTCATCGATCGATCACTCGCTCACTCGCTGAACAGGTTGTCGATGTCGTCGTCGGTGATCTCGGCGAAGGGGCTCGCGGCGCCGGGCGCCGCCTGCTTCTTGGCGAGCGCGTCGAACACCTTCGCGAGCTCCTCTCCGGCCTTCTTCACCCGCAGGCGCACGAGCCCCAGCGAGCTCTTCGCGTCGAAGATCACCACCAGGACGACCCGGCCCCCCACGATGCTCATGTGCAGGGACTCGCGCTCGCCCTCGTGGAACTGGTTCGGGAACTCCTTCTCGCCGATGAGCTTGGCGAGGCCGCCCATGGCGGCCACGTTGCCGGCGGTCAGCGACGCGAGCGAGGTCGTGTCCAGGTTCTGGGCCTGTCCGCTCGAGGCGATGAGCTGCCCGTTCTTGTCGACGAGGAAGACGACCTTCGCGTTCGCGTCGCGCGTGAGCCGATCGCAGATCCCGGCGATGAGCCGGAACTCCTCCTCGTACATCACCAAGCCGGAATTCATGAGCTCTGGCTCTCCCGCACTCGGATGCGAGTCCTTGGCCGAATACCAGGGATATGGGCTGTTTTCAATCCCGCCGCCCACGGTGTAGCGCGATATCGTACCGGAAGTCAGAGCTCCCGGCGCCCGGCCAGCGCGCGTGCCAGCGTGACTTGATCAGCGTATTCGAGATCCCCTCCCATGGGAACACCTTGGGCGATGCGGGTCACCTTCACGCCGAGCGGCTTGAGCAGCTTCACCAGGTAGAGCGCCGTGGCCTCGCCCTCCACGTCGGGGTTCGTGGCCACCACCACCTCGGCGGCAGGCTCCCGCTCGAGCCGCACCAGCAGCTCGCGGATCTTCAGATCGGACGGGCCCACGCCGTCGAGCGGGGACAGCGCCCCGTGGAGCACGTGGTAGCGGCCCCGGAACTCGTGGGTGCGCTCGACGGCGAGGAGGTCGGGCACGGACTCCACCACGCAGAGGAGCGCCGCGTCGCGCTCCGGGTCGCGGCAGATGGGGCAGGGGTCCTGGTCGGTGAGCGTCTGACACCCGGAGCAGAGGCGCACGTCGCGCACCACCCCCGTGATCGCGGCCGCGAGCTCACCGGCGTACGCGGGGCCCGCCTCGAGGACGTGGAACGCGAGCCGCTGGGCGGTCTTCTCGCCGATGCCGGGGAGCTTCGCGAGCTCCTTCACCAGGCGGGCGATGGGGTCGGCGACGGCCATCGCTACCCGATGCCGGGGATCTTGATCCCGCCGGTCGCCTGCTGCATGTGCTCGTCGGCGGCGGCGCGCGCCTTCTCGGCGGCGGCGTTGACCGCGGCGGTGACGAGGTCCTCGAGCATCGCCAGGTCGGTCTCTCCCCCGACGGCCCGGGGATCGATGGAGAGCTTCGCGATCTCGCCCTTGCCGTTCATGCGGACCTTCACGAGCCCGCCGCCGCTCTCGGCCTCGACGAAGACCTCGGTGAGCTTCTCCTTGGCGTCGGCCATCGCCTTCTCGAGCTTCTTGGCCTGCTTCATGAGGAACTGGATGTCCAAGGGTCTCGGTCTCCGTTCTAGAGCTCGTCGATGTCTTCGATGCTCGCGTCCAGGACCCGCGCCGCCTCCTGGATGTTCGGGTGCGCGCGGGCCGCCTCGCGCACGCGCTTCGCGCGCGCGAGCCGCTCGGCCGCCTCGGTCGCCGCGAGCGACGGCGCGGCGGCGACGGGAGCCTCGCCGCCTGCGGCCGGGGTGGCGGGGGCGCCGATGGTGAGCGCGAGCCGGGTCGGCTGGCCGAAGAACCGCGCGAAGCTCGCCTCGATCTCGCCGCGCCGCTTCTCGAGGGTCTGCGCGTGCATGCCCGGCGGGAGCTGCACCGCCACCTGGCCCGGGGTGAGGCCGAGCAGGGCCGCCTGCTTGAGCGCGATGGCGGCCATCGGGCTCTCCTGCTCGATCGCCTCGACGACGCCGCGCCAGGCGTCGGCCGGAGCGGGGACCGTGGAGGCGGGAGCGGGAGCCGGAGCGGGAGCCGCAGCCGGAGCGGGAGCTGGAGCCGCAGCCGCAGCCGCAGCGGGAGCCGGAGGCGCAGCCGCAGCGGGAGCCGGAGGCGCAGCCGGGGCGGTGGCCGGAGCCGCGGCCGCGCGCGGCCCCGGAG
>JAEYZK010000341.1 GCA_023428085.1 Pseudomonadota bacterium | reverse complement strand
GTCGAGCGCCTCTGCGACGGCTTCACCGCGCGCGCCGCGATCGACGAGGGCGCGGCGCTCGTCGGGAACGCCGGCGGCCCGGACGCCTTCGAGCTCGCGGCGCTCGGCGAGGTGGCCGAGCGGATCGAGCGCATCCTCTGGCTCGCCGCGCCGGGGGAGATCCTCGCCGGGCCGGGCGCCGCCGGGCTCGCGGGCCTCGAGCAGGCGACGTGGATGCAGGTGGGCGCGGTGGAGCTCCGGGTGGCGCGGGCGGGGCGGTAGGGTCCCCCCGCTCCGCCCGGCCCGCTCAGAGCTTCCCGAGCAGCCGCAGCAGCCCGTCGAGCGTCGTGTACGGGTGCGGCGGGCAGCCGGGGATGTAGAGGTCCACCTTCAGCTCCGGCGGCAGCCCGTCCGACGCCGCGCTCGCGCCGCGGAACGGACCGCCGGCGATGGCGCAGGCGCCCGCGGCGATGACGAGCCGGGGCGCGGGGACCGCCTCCCAGGTCTCGAGGAGCGCGCGGCGCATGTTGGCCGTCACCGGGCCGGTCACGACGATCCCGTCGGCGTGCCGGGGCGACGCCACGAACTGCACGCCGAACCGGCCGAGGTCGAAGGCGAGCGTGCCGAGCACGTTGAGCTCGACCTCGCAGGCGTTGCAGCCGCCTGCGGAGACCTGGCGGAGCTTGAGCGAGCGGCTGAAGACGCGCTTCATCTCGGCGTCGAGGGCGCGCGCGAGCCGGACCTCGTCGCGCTCGACCACGAGCTCCTCCCGCGCCGACGCGGCGAGCCGGTAGTCGCCCGTGAACCCGATCGCCCCCGACGGGCAGGCCTCGGCGCACGCCGGGCAGAAGAGGCACGCGCCGGTGTCGAGCCGGAGCGGCGCGAGCGAGATGGCGCCGACCGGGCAGGCGTCGGCGCACGCCCGGCAGCCGTCGGCGCACGCCTCCGGCGCGAGCCGGGGGCGCCCGCGGAAACGCTCCGGGAGCGCGACGTCCTCGCGCGGCCAGGCGCTGGTCCTCGTACCCTGGCGCAGCCGCGCCCGGAGGAGCTCGAGGATGGGCGGGAGCCGCGGTTCGCCGGTCGTGCCGCTCATGGGAGGGACCACCTCGAGGCGCTCCCGGGCGCCGGGGAGCTCTCGGGCGCGGGAGCGGGCTCGTTCACGGGAGGGCGCAGCGCCTTCATCAGAGATCGTGCCCCGCGTAGGAGAGGTTGAAGCTCTTGTTCACGAGCGGGAAGTCGGAGATGGCGTTGCCGCGCATCGCGACCGCCAGCCCGAACCAGTTGTGGAACGACGGATCGACGACCTTGTAGGCCGCGAGCGCGCCGGCGGCGTCCGTCGCCGCCGCGTGGAGGACCTCGCCGCGCCAGCCCTCGACGAGGGCCACGGCGAGCCGCTCGGGCCGCGGCGGCGGCAGGGGCTCGGCGAGCGGGCCGGCGGGCAGCCACCGCACCTGCTCGCGCACGAAGGTGAGCGAGCGGGAGATCTCGAGCAGGCGCACCTGCGCGCGGGCGAGCACGTCGCCGGTGACGGCGCGGGCGATCGGGATGTGGGCGAACCTGTACACGCCCGACGGGTGGTCCTTGCGGACGTCGCGGGCGCAGCCGGAGGCGCGGGCGGCGACGCCCACCACCCCGAGCTCCTCGGCGGCCTGGGCGGCGAGCGTGCCCGTCCGCTCGAGCCGCGCCAGCACCGACGACGCGTCGAACGTCGCCGCGGCGGTGTCGTCGAGGTCGCGCGCGGCGAGGTCGAGCCGGGCGAGGAACGCCGCCCGCTTCTCCGCCGCGAGCCCGAACCGCACGCCCCCGGGGCGGAGCAGGCCGCGCCCGACGCGGTTCCCGGAGAGCTCCACGAGGAGGTTCAGGAACTCGCCCCGGAGCCGCCCGTAGAACGACGCGCCCGGCAGGTACCCGATGTCGTTGCAGATGGCGCCCAGGTCGCCCACGTGGTTCGAGAGCCGCTCGAGCTCGAGCGCGATCCCGCGGAGGACCTGCGCGCCGAGCGGCACCTCGACCCCCGCGAGCGCCTCGAGGAGCGCGTCGTGCGCGAGGCCGTGGCCGATGGTGGTGTCGCCGGCGATCGCCTCGGCCACCGCCTGCCTGCGCGCCTCGCGCGCCCGTCCCTCCTGGACGCCGGGCGCGCGCAGCGAGCCCGGGGTCGAAGGACGGGCCGGAGTGCCCGCGAGCAGGAGCGCCTCCGCGCCGCGGTGCTGGTACCCGAGGTGGATCTCGAGGTGCAGCACCTCCTCGCCGTGGCACTGGAACCGGAAGTGCCCGGGCTCGATGATCCCCGCGTGCACCGGGCCCACGGCGACCTCGTGGATCCCCTCCCCCTCCACCTGGAAGAACGCGTGCGGGGGGGCCTGGCGCCGCCCGTCGAGCGCCACCTGCGGGCGGTGCGAGTGCCGCAGCGGCTTCAGCCAGGGGTGCCCCTCGGGGCGCAGCCCCATGTCCTCGGCCAGCTCGCGCTCGAACGCCTGCGCCTCCGGGAGGTCGGGGGTGAGCGCGGGGTAGGCGCCGGTGGGCGGCACCTCGGTCCGGGCGAGCGCGAGCTGCCCGGTCCGGTCGTGCGCCGCCACGGCGAGGAGGTCCCAGCCGCGCCGCCCGGAGGGGCCGGCGAGCGGGAAGAGCGCCACGAGCCGGCCGCCGGCGTCGCACAGCGCGCGCACCGCCTCGCGCCACTCCTGGACACGGAGGAGCGGGACGTCGGCGAGCGGGACGGAGAGGCCGTTCCGCGTCCAGCGGACCGGCAGGTGCAGGCGCGCGAGCGTCGTCGCCGCGGTCACGGCGCACCTCCGATGGACGACGCGGCGGCGCCGAGCAGGTCCTTCAGGAACTGCGGGAGCCACAGCCCGAGCACGAGCACCGCGCCGGCGACGAGCGCCGGCGAGAGCACGGCCAGGAGCCGCTCGCGCGCGCCGGGCGCGGGGCCGTCCGCGCCGCCGCCCCCGGGCGCGCCCGGCTGGAGCATCGGGACGAGCACGCCCGTGAGCCCGAGGAAGGCGACGGCCAGGAGCCCCGCGAACGCCACGCCGAGCCACGGCGTGGGCCCGCGGAGCGCCGCCTCGAACACGAGGAACTCGCTCATGAACGGGCCGAAGGGGGGCAGCCCGCCGATCGCCAGCGCGAGGAGGAGCAGCAGCGCGCCCGTCGCCGGCAGCCGCCGGCGCACGCCGCGCACGTCGCCCGCCGCGGTCGTGCCGTAGGCCCGGAGCACGTTGCCCGCGAGCAGGAAGAGCCCGGCCTTGGCGAGCGAGTGGTTCACCGCGTGGAGGAGCGCGCCGAAGGCGGCGGTCCCGCCGACGCCGACCCCGACGGCGAGCACGCCCATGTTCTCGACCGACGAGTAGGCGAGGAGCCGCTTGTAGTCGCGCTGCTTCACCATGAACGCGGTCGCGAGGGCGATCGAGGCGAAGCCGAGCAGGACGAGGAGCTCCCGCGCGAAGGCCGCGTCGCCGGAGGCGAGGACCACCTGGTGGAAGCGGAGGATGCCGAGGAACGCGCCGTTCAGCACCACGCCGGAGAGGAGGGCCGAGACCGGCGACGGGGCCTGGCTGTGCGCGTCCGGGAGCCAGGTGTGGAGCGGGGCGAGCCCCATCTTCGTGCCGTAGCCGACGAGGGCGAGCACGAACGCGGCCTCGAGCCAGGGGCGGGCCATGGCGCCCGCGCGCGCCGCCGCGACGAGCGCGTCGAGGGTGAGGGTCGCGCCGCCGGGGACCGCGGACGCCGCGATGCCGAGCGAGAAGGTGCCGAGCAGGGCCAGGGCGATGCCGACCGAGCAGAGGAGCAGGTACTTCCAGGTCGCCTCCAGCGCGGGCCGGCGCCGGTAGTACGCGATGAGCGGCGCGGTGGCGAGCGTCGTCGCCTCCACGGCCGCCCAGAGGACCGCCAGGTGGTGCGTGAGCGTGACGAGGCTCATCGCCGCGAGGAACCAGAGGAGCGCCGGGACCAGCCGGTGCGGCCGGGCGGGGGCGTCGTGCGTGCCGTCGCGGAGGTACGAGACCGTGGAGAGCGCGGCGAGCGCGAAGACGATGCTCGTCAGCGAGAGGAAGAGCCGCCCCAGCTCGTCGAGCGCCAGCACCCCGAGCGGCGCGGCGGGCGCGGCCCAGAGCCAGGCCACGGCCGCGACGTGGAGGCCGGCGCCGGCGAGCAGGAGGGCGAGCTGCGTGCGCGCGCCGCGCAGGAGCCAGGCGAGGAGGCCGAGGAGCGCCGGGAGCGCGATGGGGAGGAGGAGGCGCATGTCAGTCGCGGAGCTCCGAGAGCGCGTCCACGTCGATGTGATCGAACTCCCGGCTGATCTGGTGGATGGCGATGCCCATCACGAACACGCCGGCGAGGACGTCGAGCAGGATGGCCAGCTCCACCGCCCACGAGAGGTGGGCCGCGAGCGCCTGGCCGAAGATGAAGACGCCGTTCTCGAGCATGAGGTACCCGACCACCTGCGTGACCGCCTTGCGCCGGGTGACGATCACGAGGAACCCGAGCAGGAGCGTCGCGAGGGCGATCGGGACGACGAGCCGGTTCGGCGCCGGGCCGGGCAGGACCAGCCGCGACGAGATCCAGAAGGCGGCGCCGACGAGCGCAGCGCCGAGGAGCACCGAGACGTGGAGCGAGACGAACGGCGCGGACTCGTGGACGACGCGCGCCTTCTCGATGGCGCGCCGGAGGAGGAGCGGGATGACGATGCCCTTGAGCGCGAGCACGACGACGCAGCTCGTCACCATGCCCCAGACGCCGTGGACGTGGCCGAGGGCGAAGGGCAGGAACGCGAGCGCCGCGCCCTGGAGCGCCACCGCCCGGACCGCGGCGGTGATGCGGCTCGTGGCCACGACCTGCAGCCCGAGGATCACCACCACGAGGAGGAGGAAGTCGCCGAGCTGGTTCACGTCAGGGCCCCCGCTGGAGGATCACGGCGAGGCCCAGCGCGGCGAGCGCGCCCGCCGACATGAGCAGCTGGGGCACGCGGCGGAGCGGGAGCCGCGCCATGAGCGACTCCACGATCCCCACCGCGATCGCCACGGCGAGCGTCCCCGCGAGGAGGACGCCCGCGCCGGCCGGCCCGCCCGCCGGGAACGGCAGGACGAGGTGCGTGAGGAGCGCGGCGAACAGGAAGAGCTTCACCGCCGCGCCGTACTCGATGAAGGCGAGGTCCGGCCCGGAGTGGTCGAGCACCATCACCTCGTGGATCATCGTGAGCTCGAGGTGGGTGTTCGGGTCGTCCACCGGGATCCGGCTGTTCTCGGAGAGGAGGACGACGAACAGCGCCGCCGCGGCGACGACCAGGACCGGGTGGGTGAGCGCCGCGGCGGTGGCGCCGACGGGCTCGAGGACCTCGGAGAAGCCGGCCTGGCCCACCGCCACGCAGAGGAGCGTGAGGACGAGGAGGAGCACCGGCTCGGCGATCGCGCCGAAGCTCGCCTCGCGGCTCGCGCCCATGCCCTCGAACGCGGAGCCCGTGTCGAGCGCCGCCGCGACCGTGAAGAACCGCCCGAGGCCGAGGAGGGCCGCGAAGGCGACGACGTCGCCCGGGAACGCGAGGGGCGCGACGCGCGCGTGCAGCGGGAGGAGCAGGCCCGCGGCGAGGGCCGTGGCGAGCGAGATCACCGGGCCCGCGCGGAACACCCAGCTCGTGCCCGCGCCGTAGACGGCCCCCTTCCGCACGAGCCGGGCGAGGTCCAGGTAGGGCTGGAGGAGCGGCGGGCCGCGCCGGCCGGCGACGATCGCCTTCACGCGCGCCACCACGCCGGGCAGGAGCGGCGGGACGACGAGCAGGAGCGCGGCGTGGAGGAGGGCCTCGAGCGGGTGGAGGGGGTTCACGGCGCGATCCCCAGCCGCCACGCGAGGAGGAGCACGAGCGTGGCGAGCACGTAGAGGAGGTAGAGCTGGAGCCGGCCGGCCTGGAAGGCGCGCACCCGGCCCAGCGCGGCCACGAACCGGCGCACGAGCGGGACGACCACCCGCTCGCCCGCGGCGTCGGCCATGCGATCCTGGTAATGGGCGGCCGCCGGGAAGTAGCCGTCCGGCCCGGCGCGATCGACGTTGCGCGGGACCGCGCCGCCGAGGGGGCCCGTGAGCGGCTCGGGGAACCCGGTGGCGGTGTACTGCACGCGCGGCGAGAGCGCCTCGTAGCCGCAGCCCCACACCGGCCCCCGGCGCACGTCCCGGCCGCGGAGCAGCCGCGAACGCAGCCAGGTCAGCGCGCAGGCCAGCGCGAGCAGGATCGCCGCCAGCAGCGAGACGCGGCCGAACCCGCTCGCCTGGGCGGCGATCTCCGGCCCGGCGCCCGCGAGCGC
>JAEYZK010000288.1 GCA_023428085.1 Pseudomonadota bacterium | reverse complement strand
GCTCGGGCGCGGGCGGCGGGGCGGCCGCAGGCTCGCCCGCGCGGCAGCGGCGCGCGGTCTCGGCGAGCCGCTCCAGCATCGCCGGATCGGGGGCGGGCTTGTCACCGCCGGCAGACGCCTGGACCATCGCCTGGAGCGCGTCGCCGGCGGCGAGGAGCACGTCCACCGCCGCGGCGTCGAGGCGGGCCGGGTCCTTGCGGAACACGTCCACCAGGTCCTCGGCCTTGTGGGCGAGCGCGCTGATGCCCTCGAGCTCCATCGAGGCGCTCATCCCCTTCACGCTGTGCGCGTGCCGGAAGAGGCCGTCGATGATCGGGCGGACGTCCGCGCCCGCGGCGACGCCCTTCTCGATCTGGACGAGGTCCGTCGCGTAGGCGGCGAGGTGGTCGCCGGCCTCGGAGACGAACAGCGGGAGGTATTTCCGCAGATCCACGCGCCCTCCCGGGGAGGGCTAGGCGTCGCCCAGCACCTTCTTCACGACCGAGAGGACGTCCTCGGACTTGAAGGGCTTCACGATGAAGTCGCTGGCGCCGGCCTCGATGGCCTCCATCACCAGCGACTCCTGCCCGAGCGCGCTGCACATGACGATCACGGCCTTCGCGTCCTGCTTGATGATCTCGCGCGTGGCCTCGATGCCGCTCTTGAACGGCATCACGATGTCCATGGTGGTGAGGTCGGGCTTGAGCTCCTTGAACTTCTCCACCGCTTCGAGCCCGTTGGCCGCCTCGCCGACGACCTCGAACCCGGACCCGGAGAAGATGTCCTTGATCATGTTGCGCATGAAGATCGCGTCGTCGACGATCAGGACTTTCTTCGGCATGGCGATCCGGTTCCTCCCCCGCGGGGCCCCACGAAAAGTACCACCGGAGTCGGCGGGGGGACAAGAAGGCGACGGCCGCCAGGCTCACAGCCACGCACAGATCACAGGGGGGGCTGCGCCCCGGCTCCCACCCCGTGCCCGCTACCGCTCCCCGAACAGCGCCACCGCCGCCTGGAACAGCGCCTCCGGCGCGAGCAGCGTGACCGCCCCGCCCCGCGCCGCGACCACGCCGCGGACCAGCGCCCGGGCCGCGTCTCCCGCGGGCGGCGCCACGTCCTCGACGCCCAGCACGCCGGCGATGAGCACCCCGAGCGCCCGCTTCCCCTGATCGAGCACCAGCACCTGTCCCGCCCCCTCCCGCAGCGGCTGGGCGGGCAGGCCGACCAGCGCCGCGAGGTCCACGACGGCGAGCACGCGGCCGCGCAGGTTCATCACGCCGGGTACGGCCTCCGAGACCCGCGGCACCCGCGCGAAGGGGGGCTGCGGGAGCACCACCTCGCGCACGGCGTCGAGCGGGAGCGCGTAGCGCTCGGCGGCGACGCGGAACACGACGTGGCGCATGGGTGCCTACCCGCCGAGGCGGAACCGCGAGACGACCGTCTGGAGCTCGATGGAGAGGTTCGTGAGCTCCTGCGCCGCGCTCGCCATCTGCGAGACCGCCGCGGTCTGCTCGCCGATGACCTTGCGGACCGACTCGGTGGAGCTCGCGTTGGAGGACGCGACGTCGGAGATGTGGTCCATCGCCTGGACCATGTCGGCCGAGCCCTTGAGCTGCTCGCGCGCGGACTGCGAGATGACCCCCACCTTGGCGGCGCCGCTCGCGGCGATGCCGGCGATGTCCGCCAGGGTCCGGATGATGGCGTTCAGGTCCTCGCGCCCGTCGCCGAGCTCGGCCACCGACTCCTGCATCGTCTCGACCACCTTGGCGGCGCGGCCGGAGATGTCGGTGGCGAGCGACGAGATCTGATCGGCGGAGCGGCCCGCGGACTCCGCCAGCTTGCGGACCTCCTCGGCGACCACCGCGAACCCGCGGCCGTACTCGCCGGCGCGGGCGGCCTCGATGGTGGCGTTCAGGGCGAGGAGGTTCGTCTGGTTCGCGACCTGGGTGATCGCCTCGACGATCTTCGAGATCTCCTTCGTCCGCTCGCCGAAGGCGAACACCTGCTCGCTCGCCGCCTCGATCCGGGCGAACACCTTCTTCACCTTCTCGCCCGCGAGCCGCGCGGCCTCGCCGCCGCTCGCCGCCGACGAGCTGGTCTCCGCCGACGCCCGGGCGGCCTCCTCGGCGCTCCGGGCGGTCCGCTCGATGGAGCCGGCGATGTCGCCGATCACCTTCGAGGTCCGCTCCACGAGCTCCGACTGCTGCCCGGCGCCGATGGCGATCTTCTCCATCGACGACGCCACCTCGTCGGTCGAGGCGTTCACGTCCTCGGCGGAGTTCTGCAGCTCGCTCGCGCTCTCCGCGACCGAGCGCGCCGTCCGCTGGATCCGGGAGACGAGGTCGCGCAGGTTCTCCTGCATCGTCCGGATCGCCTCGGTGAGGTCGTCGATCTCGTCGTGGAACTGGATCTGCTCCTCGGAGATGACCGCCCGCGAGAGGTCGCCGCGGCTGATCTCGACCGCGCTCGCCTTGAGCCGGCCGATGCGCGAGACGCGGGCGACGCCGAGGGTGAGCCCCCAGCCGAGCGCGAGCGTCACGGGCAGGATGACGAGCCCTGCCTTCCACCAGCTCTGGAACAGCATGTGGACGTACGGGACGGCGAGGAGCAGCACGACGCCGACGATCAGGTAGCCGCCGAGGATCTTGGTCTGGAGCGAGACCTCGAGGCCGGCGGTCGCGGGCGGCGGCCGCAGGGCGGGCTCCGCCACGCGGCCGCGGAGGGCCACGAGGTGCGGCGCGTCGCCGGAGCGTGCGGAGGGACGCGTGGAGAGGCGATCGTCGGCTCGGGTTCGCGTCACCTGTTGCCTCGGGTTCTGGGCGGACGCCGCCCACCGGCCCGGATCCTAGACGGGTGGGGGCTCATGTCAAAAGCGGGTGTGGGTGCGCGGAGGTGGTCGTGCCCCACCGGCGCGCGCCGGACCCGGCCGGCCGCGAGGACGCGCACCCCGGCGCCCCGCTCGAACCGGCCCAGCACGGAGAGCGGAGTCCCCGCCCGCCGCGCCGCGGCGAGGGCCGCCTCCAGCCGCGCCGGGGGGACGGCGACGAGCAGCTCGTAGTCCTCGCCGCCCGCCAGCGCCGCGGCGTGCGGGTCCGCGAGCCGGGCGGTGCGCCGACGGTACGCCGCCGAGAGCGGGAGCCGCTCGACCTCGACGACGGCCCGCACGCGGGACGCCCGGGCCACGTGGCCGAGGTCCTGGACGAGCCCGTCCGACACGTCGATGCACGCCCGGGCGATCCCCGCGAGCGCCCGCCCGAGGCCGAGGCGCGGCGTGGGCCGGCGCTGGCGCCGGGCGAGCGCCGGGGCGGCGCCGGCC
>JAEYZK010000279.1 GCA_023428085.1 Pseudomonadota bacterium | reverse complement strand
CACCGACACCAGCCCCCAGCGTTCTGCCGGCGGGCGGCGCTGCGGAAGCCTCTTCGAACCCCGCTCCCTGGAGCGGGTTTCGGTCTTCCGTCGCGACGATCCGCGCGCGACCCATCCGCAGGGCGTTTGTCGTGGGTGCGCCGCCGAGTCATGGTCGAGCCATGAGCGACGCGCCGAAGGATCCGCACGGTTCGGACGAAGACCAAGAGCGCAAGTGGGCCGCGGTCGAAGAGGGCCTCGAGCTGCTCCAGGAGGGCGAGGTCGAGGCGGCGCTCGCGGAGCTCACGCGGGTGGCGGAGGCCGACGCGGACAACGAATACGTGTTCTTCTTCCTCGGCAACGCGTATTTCGAGAACGAAGACTTCGCGCGCGCGCTCAAGTGTTACGTGCGCGCGCTCGAGATCGTGCCGCAGTACGCGGGGGCGATGATCGGCGCCGGCCAGACGCTGCGCATGCTCGGCGATCACGCACGTGCGATGCGCATGGGCAAGCAGGTGCTTCGTCTGCGCCCCGATGATCCGGACGCGCTCTACCTGCTCGGCATCGTGCACTTCCAACGCGGTGAGAAGGAGGAAGCGTACGGCTTCCTCCAGCGCTTCCTCCACACGAACCCCGAGATCGAGGTCGCGATGGAGGTCGAGGGCATGCTGCAGATGATCCGTGGGGACGTCGCGATCTTCCCGGATCCCGAGCCGACCGACGGCGACGTGAACTGAAGCGGACCGCGAAGGCGCACGAGTCCCCCGAAGCCGTCGTGCCGCGTGCTGCGCGGCGCCATCGCGCTGAGGGTGTCGTCGGTGCCGGGTGTGGTCGGTGCCCCGCGACCTGCCGCCTGACGCGCGAGCCGGGATTCGACGTGCGCGACGCGATCGAAGAGCGGCACGAGCGTCGGGCCGAGTCGTCGCGCGAAGCGCGTGTAAGGCGCGCACGCGCACGCGCACGTGGCGAGCAAGAGCGGTGCTCATGTTTCGGGCCGAGCCGAAACGATGCCGTTCGAGCGCGGTGCATTCGTCGAAAACAATCGAGTTTCATGGAGTGGAGCCTCGGATTCTCGGTGGTTCTGCGAATGTCGCTCGCTGATTCTATCCGAGTACACCCATCGTTCCGTGGACACGAGCGTGAGCTTCCTTCGTTGGCGAGTGTGCGGAGCTGCCGTAGGCTCGCGGCTTCGTAACCCTCGGTCGAGAGTCTCTCGACTGAAGTTGGCTCGGTCATCCGAGAAACTCGTTTCACCTCGCGGGACGCGCTTCGGTCCGCTCGCGTTCCTTCGACGATGCAATCCACCGGACCCAGCGCCACGCTCGCCCAGACACCTTCGCACCTCGGGCGCTACACGGTCCTCGCGCGTCTCGGCGCAGGAGGGATGGCCGAGGTGCTGCTCGGCTATCTGGAAGGCGCGGCGGGTTTCGGGCGCTACGTGGCGGTGTTGCGCGGCACGTACACGTCGAGCTTCGACGCGGAGCTCGCGACCGACTCGGCGACGCTCTGGGCGCCGCTTCCCTCGGGCGAGGTCGCGCTCCCGCTCCGCGCCGTGCGCGCGGAAGGCAAACTCACGAGCCTGCGGTCGTCGATGCAGCTCGGTGGACTGCTCGCGCGCGAGGACCTGAACGACCTGCTGGGCGCGCTCGTGCGCGAGTTCGGCGACGACCCACGTCTGAACGCGCTCGACGCGGACGAAGACGGCGAGGTCACGCCGCTCGAGCTCCGCGACCACGCGGTGATCGGTCCGCTGCTCCAGCCAGACGTCGACGTGGATGGCGATGGCGAGTCGGATCACTTCTCCGTCGGCGTGCGGATCGACTGGGTGCGTGCGGCGTTCGACGCACCGGAGCTCGAGAGCACGCGCGACGCGCGCCGCACGAAGTCGGGCGACGCGGGCGTGGATCGCGGCGCGATGTGCGAGCCGGACCCGTGCGCGGACGCGACCGATTGCGCGGCCTGCAACGCGCGCCCCGAGTGTGGCTTCTGCTCGAGCGAGCTCGGCTGCGTCCTGCGCACGCGCGAGGCGGAGTGCACGATGGACGGCGGCACCTGGGCCGACCGCGTGACCGAGTGCGTCGACTGCGCGTCGCGTTCAACGTGCGGTGAGTGCATCGGACGCAACGCCTTCTGTGCGTGGTGTCCCGGGATGGGCTGCGTGAGTGACACCGCGGGTGCGGCGCTCGCGTGCGGCGGGGACTACCGACGCTTCGCGGACGGGTGCGAGTGATGCGACCCGTCGGCGCGACGAGCGACGCGGCTCGTGACGGCGCGTGCGACGAGCTGCGTCGGGGCTTGCTCCGCGACGAGGGCGGCGCGGTGTATGCGGAGACGCTGATCGCGTTCCCCATCGTCCTGATGGTGGCGCTCTGCGTGCTGCAGCTCGCGCTTCTCTACGTCGCGCAGCTCGCGGTTCGACACGCCGCGACGCGCGCCGCCCGCGCCGCCTGCGCCTCCCCGAGGAGACGCACGTCGGCCTTGAGGATCCGATCGACGAGGTAGCGCCGCTTCACGAGCTCCGCGAGCGAGCCGCTCGCCAGCAGGAGCTGCAGCTCGCCCGTGCGCCCGAGCCGCGCCCGCGCGAGGAGCCGCGGCCGGAGCGACGCCACCCGCGCCTTCTCCACCGCGAGGGCCGCCGCCTCCTCCTCCCGCGCCCGCTGCAGCACCGCCTCGGACGCGGCCCGCGCCGCCTCGGCGCGCTTCGCCTCGGCGACCGCCTCCGCCGTGGCCCGCTCCGCCGCGGCGAGCGTGTCGAGGACCGAGGTCTCCTGCTGGGCGAGGAGCCGCGCCGCGTTCTCCTCCGCCCGCCGCCGGGCCTCCAGCGCGTCGAGCCGCGCCTTGGGGCTCGCGGAGAGGGCGGCGAGGAGGAGGAGCGCCACGGCCGACACGGTCAGCTCCGGCGCAGCGTGCGCATCACCGCGAGCGCGCTCCCGAGGAGCCCCACCGCGGCGCCGCCCGCGAGCAGCCCGAGGAGGAGCGCCGAGGGCAGCGTGTCGCCGAGGCGGAGGGCCGCGGCGAGCGGGACGCTCTCGCGGAGGCGCGGGACGAGGATCGCGTGCGCCCCGAGGAGCGCGAGGATGGAGAGCGCCGCGCCGCCGAGGCCCTGGAGCAGGCCCTCGATGAGGAAGGGCGTGGAGACGAAGGCGTCGGTCGCCCCCACGAGCTTCAGGATCTCGATCTCCTCGCGCCGCGCGAACACGGCGAGCCGGAGCGTGTTCCCGACGAGGACGGCCGTGGCGAGCGCCAGCGCCGCGAAGAGCACGAGGGCCGCGACCCGCGCGCGCGCCACGAGCGCCTCGAGCTTCTCCAGCCACGCGGTGCCGTAGTCCACCTCGGCGACGCCCGGCACCTCCCGCAGCCGCGCGGCGAGCGCCCGCGCCCCCTCGAGCGAGATCCCGGGCGCGAGCACGTCCACCGCGTCCGGCACGACGCCGGGGCCGACGCCGTCGAGCACGTGGGCCTGGTCGCCGAGCTCCTGCGAGAGCTGGCGGAGCGCCGTCACCGCCGGCACCGCCTGGACCTGGCGCCCGGGGGCCGCGGCCGCGACCGCCTTCTGCGCGGAGCCCAGATCGGTGCCGGGCGCGAGGTACGCGGAGATCCGCACCTCGCCCGCCCACGCCTGCAGGAGCCGCTCCGCCCCGCCGAGGGCGCCGGCGAGCAGCCCGGTCGCGAAGAGGGCGACGAAGATCGTCCCCATGCCGACGAGCGCGACGTACGGGCCGCGCCGCATGCCGTCGAGCGCCTGGCGCGTGAAGTAGATCGGGCGCGCCGTCACGGCCGGTCCCCCGTGAAGCGCCGGCTCGCGTCGCCCTCGGTCGCGCGGCGGGTGGCGTCGCCCCCGGCGACGCGCCGGATCGAGTCGCCGTCCGAGACGAGCCTCCCGCGCTCCAGCGTGACCACCCGCCGCTTGTAGCGCTCCAGGATCGACCGATCGTGCGTGGCCACGAGCACCGTGGTGCCGCGGGCGTTCGCGGCCGTGAGGAGCTCCATCACCTCGATCGTCCGCTCCGGATCGAGGTTGCCGGTCGGCTCGTCGGCGAGGAGGAGCGCGGGATCGGCCGCGAGCGCCCGGACCACGGCCACGCGCTGCTGCTCGCCGCCGGAGAGCGAGGGCGGGAACTTGCCGGCGCGGTGCTCGAGGCCGACCGACCGGAGGAGCAGCTTCACCTTGCGCCGGATGTCGCGGCCGGGCATCGCCTGGACCTCGAGCGGGAGCGCGACGTTCTCGGCCACCGTGCGCCGGGGCAGGAGCTTGAAGTCCTGGAAGACGACGCCGATGTTCCGGCGCAGGTACGGGATCGAGCGGGGCGCGATCTTCGCCACGTTGCGGCCGAACAGCAGGAGCTGGCCGCTCGTCGCCACCTCCTCGCAGAAGATGAGCTTGAGGAGCGTGGACTTGCCGGCGCCCGACGCGCCGGTGAGGAAGACGAACTCGCCCTTGTCGATCGAGAGCGTCACGTCCTGGAGCGCCGGCGCGTCGCCGGGGTACTCCTTCGTGACGTGAAACAGCTGGATCAAGGCGGCCCCCGTGAGGAGCCCGAGCCCGCGCCCGCGCCCGGGAGGTCTACTTCCGCTCTCCGAGGTCCTCGGCCAGGTACGAGAGGATCACCTCGTCCAGGCTCTTCTCGCTGATGAGGTCCTCGCCGAAGAGCGTCTCCGCGCCGTCGTTCCGGAGCACCGGCGCCGGCTGGGCGCGCGCGGCGATCACCTCGGGCGGCAGCTCCTTCACCACCGGGAACTTGCCGGTCGGCTGACCGTGCTTGAGCGCCACCGGCCGGCCGTCGGCGAGCTGGCCGGGCTGGAAGGACTGCGCCTGCGCGGCGAAGGCGGCGTCGATGTCGTCGTACACGCCGTTGATGAGGTTCCGCAGCATCTCCTTGTGCTGCTCCTCCATCAACTCGCGGACGACCTGCGCCAGGTTCTCGGCGCCGACGATGTCGGCGTACGAGGTCTTCTTCGAGGCGAGGATGTTCCCGCCCACGAAGAGGTGCGTGATGATGTGCGGGTTCTCCAGCCCCGAGTCCTCGGTCTGGATGTGGTACATCTTCCCGCGGTGCTTGATGTTGTGGTTGAAGCCCACAACCATCTTCTTCGCTTCGGCGCCCATCCGCTCGCGACTGTACCGCCCTGTACGGGCTCCAGCAAGGCGGCGGCTCCCAAAAGCCCTGGCTGCGCTCGGGCAGGTCTGCGGCCGGCCGGAGCGCGCGGACCATGCCCGCCAGGCAGGCATGCGGTGGTAGGCATGCTCCCCCGGCGGCACGCCCAGGCCGCGGGTCAGGGAGCGAAGGGTTTCGCGATGGGCCGAGCTTCCGGGCTCGGGTTCCCGGAGACGATCGCCCGGCTCCTGGACGCGCGCGACTCGAGGAGCACCCGGCGATCACACTCGTCGAGCGCATCCCGGGAGAGGCGTACGTCCACCGGCGTGCCGAAGCTGTCGTTCCCGTCGTTCGGGCTCCCCGGGCGAACCACGAACTGCTTGGCGTTGCAGTCGGCCGACTCGAGCAGGTAGTCCGGCGAGGGTCCAGCCTCCTCCATCCAGTCGAGCACGTAGGTGCCGACCGGCAGATCCAGCACGAAGTCGCCGCCGCAGGTGTACGCCCGCGGGAACTGACCGAGGTCGCTCAGCGCGGCGAAGTCGCTCGCGAGGACGTCGTAGATCGAGAGCCAGAGGAAGTCCCCGACGCACTGCTGATCCTGGAGCGGGGCACCGCCGCTGTAGAACTGGTAGCGGAGATCGACGCGGCCCTGCGCCGGCCGGGTCCGCTGGAACAGCGCCCCGCAGCCGTCGCCCGCGGTGGAGAACGTGTCGCGGGTCACGATGCGATCGGAGGAGTCGATCCCCTCCACCGACCAATCGTGCCCGCCGGCGAAGACATCGAACACCTCCAGGCCGCCCGCACCGCACGGGAAGTCTCCGTTCCTTGCGCCGTCGAGCACCTGGTAGCCATCCATCCAGACCCTGACGTCGGTCACGCCCGCCGCGCCACAACCGACGATCTGGCCGTCCGCCCGGTGGAAGTCAGGCCAGCTGATCACGACGGTTCGCACGTCGCAGGTCTCCTCCACGACGCATCCGGTTCCCAGCGCGGCGACGGCGACGACAGCGAGCAGGCGGTTCATGGAAGTTTCCTCACCGTGGAGTTGTAAGGCCCGGCTGGGGCCCGCACCTCCTCGTTCGAGCAACGGCCGTGCCACCGGGGCCTGGACAGGAAAGGCCGAGCGGTTATCGTTCGGGACCGAGAAGCGGCGGGTGACCTCGCGGCACGCGAGTCTCCGGAGGTTCACACCCCTGCGGCGGGTCGTCCCGGCCGAGTTCCGGGAGAGAATCCTGCCTCCCGCGCGTTTTCTTCCGGTGGTGCCCCGCTCTGCGAGGATGCGGTAGGAGTGCCCGAGATCATGACCATGAGCGACCCCCGTACCCTTCCCCTGGCCGCCGCGACCGACGGCCTCAACTACCTCGAGATCGCGAAGGCCTCCGGCGCAGTCGGCCTCTCGGTCCTGTTCCTGCTGCTCGGGGCCTCGGCCGTCTGCTGGGCGATCATCGTCCGCAAGTGGCTCCAGATCCGGCGCGCGCAGGACCAGTCCGTCAAGTTCCTCGAGACCTTCTGGCAGTCGAAGCGGCTCGACGCGATCTACCAGGCCGCCGAGCACCTCGCCGGCTCTCCGCTCGCGCACGTGTTCCGCGCGGGGTACGTGGAGCTCTCGAAGGTCACCGCGCAGAAGAAGGAGGTCGCGGTGGGAGAGTCGCGCGGGATGTCGGACGAGCTGGGCGGGCTCGAGAACGTGGAGCGCGCCCTCAAGCGCGCCGCCGCGTCGGAGGTGACCGCGCTCGAGCGCCAGGTGCCCTTCCTGGGGACGACCGCCAGCGCCGCGCCGTTCGTGGGGCTCTTCGGGACGGTCTGGGGCATCATGAACGCGTTCCACGACATCTACCGGATGGGCAACGCGAACCTCGCCACCGTGGCGCGGCCGATCAGCGAGGCGCTCATCGCCACCGCCGTCGGCCTCTTCGCGGCCATCCCCGCCGTCGTCGCGTACAACTTCTTCATCTCGAAGATCCGCGTGCTCGACAGCGAGATGACGAACTTCTCGAACGACTTCCTGAACATCGTGAAGCGCCACTTCTTCAGCTAGGAGCGACCCGTGGCCTTCTCCTCGGGCGGCCCGGGCCGCCAGACGCTCACCGAGATCAACGTCACGCCGCTCGTGGACGTGATGCTCGTGCTGCTCATCGTCTTCATGGTCACCGCCCCGCTCATCCAGCAGGGCGTCGAGGTCGATCTCCCCGACGCGCGCGCGAAGCCCGTCAAGGCCGAGGACCAGAAGCTCGTCCTCTCGATCAAGGCCGACCGGAGCCTCTGGCTCGGGACGAGCCAGGACGCGGCGCGCGTCGCCCTCGAGGACCTCGAGGCGAAGCTCCGGGCGAACGTGCGGGTGCAGAAGGATCACGAGCTCTACCTCATGGCCGACAAGGCCCTGCCCTACGGCTACGTCGTGGACGTGATGGCGACGATGCAGCGGGCCGGGGTGGTCAACCTGGGGATGATCACCAACCCCTCGCCCGTGAAGGCGAAGGTCGCGTCGGAGGGCGCCGCGCGGTGAGCCGGATCCCGGTCGCCACCGAGCTCGGCCGCACGGACCGGATCTGGCCGGCGGTGACGGCGTCGATCGCCGTCCACGCCGCCGCGATCGCGCTCGCGCTGCACGCGACGGGCGGGCCGGCGATCGAGCTGGAGCAGACGCCGATCAAGGCGAAGCTGGTGCGGCTCGGGGAGAAGAAGCCCGAGGCGTATCTCCCGCGCAAGGAGGTCCCGCCCCGGCCGCAGGAGCCGGCGCCCGCCGCGCCCGCGCCGCCCGAGGCCCCGCCGCCGCCCCCCGACAC
>JAEYZK010000268.1 GCA_023428085.1 Pseudomonadota bacterium | reverse complement strand
CGGGACAGTGACGCACAGTTCACCGATCGTCCCGCGAACGTGCGCGTCGAGGAGGGACAGCTCGTCCTCGAGGCGAGGCGCGAGGACGCGCACGGGCGCCGCTTCACCTCCGCCGAGCTCGTCACGCTCGATCGCTTCGCGTTCCGCTACGGCCGCGTGGAGGTGCGCGCGCGGCTCCCGGGCGGGCGCGGCACCTGGCCCGGGGTGTGGATCTGCGGCGCGAACATCCGGGAGGTCTCCTGGCCGGCGTGCGGCGAGGCGACCGTCGTCGAGAACGTCGGGTTCGCGCCCGAGCGGATCGTGCTCGCGGCGCACATGCCCGTGCACAACCATGCGCGCGGCAACGCCATCCGTTCCCACGTGGAAGTCCCGGACGCATGGGCGGCGTTCCACGTCTACGCGCTGGAGTGGACCCCGGACCGGCTGGAGTGGTCCCTCGACGGACGCCGGACCTTCACCTACGAGAACCCGCGGACCGGCTCCGACGCCTGGCCCTTCGATCACCCCATGTACCTCACGGTGAGCCTGGTGCTCGGGGGCTCCTGGGGCCGCAGGCACGGGATCGACGAGGTGGCGCTGCCGCAGCGGCTCCTTGTCGACTTCGTCCGGGTGTACGAGCCGGAGTGAGCCGCGGTCCTTGCTGCGTGCGCTCGTTCGCCCTTCGGCTCCGGGCCCGCGAGGCGGGCCCTACGCTCAGGGCGAACGGATGCTCGTCCTGAGCGTAGGGGAGCCTGCTAGTGGGCGTGCGCGTGGGCGGCTTCGGCCTTCTCGTGCCCGCCCGTCTTCCCGTGGGCGCCGGCCTTCTCGTGGGCGCCCGCCTTCTCGTGCCCGGCCGCGCCGTGCGCGGCGTGCTCGCCGCCGCTCTCGTGGTGGCTCGCGGAGCCGGCGGCGGCCGTCTCCAGGGCCTCGACGTAGTGCACGTAGTCGACGTACGCCGCGACCCAGCGGCGGCCCTCGGCGACGTCCCCGGCGGGCGGACGCAGCGCGCGCAGCGTCGCGAACCGGCGGCGCAGCCCGTCGCGGACGGTGTCGGCGAGCAGCGCCTCGACCGCCGCGCCGTCGCCCTTCGCGATCCCCGCGTCCGCGGCGCGCACCGCGGGGGTCACGCCCTCGCCGGCGGCCTTGAGGCCGCCGTAGGCGGCACCCTCCCCCGCCCGGTGCACGCGCACGAGGGTCTCGTAGAAGCGCCGGTCCGACGCTTCGCGGGCAGCTGGGTTCTTCTTCCGCGCCTCGACCGCCTTCTGGAACGCCGCCCGGATCTCCTTCTCTCCGTCCGGCTTCACCCAGGCCAGGACCGGGGCGAGCTGCCCTGTCTCGAGGGCGGTGTGGGCGGTCGCCACCACCGGGCCGTCGAGGGTGTCGCAGTGTGCGCGCGCGGTCCCGGGGGTGAGGAGCGTCAGCGGGAGGGCCAGCAGGGGGAGTCTCAGCAGGATGTTGGTCTTCATGGCATCTCCTTCGCGGTAGGTCGTGGACGGTCCGGCTTCGGGCCGGTACTGTCGTGGTGCCGGCGCGAGTCCGAGCAGCACGCGGCTACCCTGTCGCCTCGGCCCGGCAACAGCCATCGGACGGATGTCTCATCTTGGAAAAGACCAGTGATACCGGAGCCCTGGCTCGGGCTCGTCGGACGAACGCCGCACGGGCGAAGCCGTGGCCGATCGCGGTCGCGGGCACGGCGTTCGTCGTCATCGCCACGCTCCTCTGCATCGACTTCCTGGCAAGCGCCCGCTCGCGCGACGTGCGCCTCCACGCCGCCATCGAGCTGACGCTCATGGCGGTCGCGGTCACGGCCGGGGCTGTGGCCTGGTGGCGCTTCGTCGTGGTCCGGTCACGCGAGCGGGTGCTGATCGGCGATCTCGACCGGGCGCGCGCCGAGGCCGAGCGGTGGAAGCGGGACGCCGGCGAGTTCCTGCGAGGCCTCGGCGCGGCCATCGATGCGCAGTTCGCGCGGTGGGGGTTGTCCGCCGCCGAGCGCGAGGTCGCCCTGCTGCTCCTCAAGGGCCTGGCGCACAAGGACATCGCCGAGGTGCGCGGCACGTCGGAGAAGACGGTCCGCCAGCAGGCCCTGGCGCTGTACCGGAAGGCGGGTCTCTCGGGTCGGGCCGAGCTGTCGGCGTTCTTCCTCGAGGACCTGCTCCTGCCCGCGGGCGAGGGCCGCGGCGCGGAGCCCGGCGACCGCGCTTCCTGAAGGGCCGCCGACCACGACGGCGCCTTCGTCTACGACGCCGACCGCTCGCGGCGATCGGGGCTCCTGCTCGGGTTCGGCGGCGGGACGCCGGCGGAGCTGCGCCAAGGCGTCCGACGTCTCGCCGCCGTCCTCGGTGCTGCGCGGAGCCGTGCTACCGGCTCGTGAGCGCGCAGCTCAGTTCGTCCCGCCGCCGTCGGCGTCGAAGCGCGCCCCGTCGAACGGCACCACGATGATCTTGCTGTTGTGGTTGTCGTTCCCGAGGTCCTGCTCCTTCTCGACGTCGATGACCGCGAAGGTGAAGTGCGTCACGTGGCCGTTCTCGATGAGCACCCCGGGCCGCTCGAGCTTGCGCCACGTGTTGACGGTGCCGTTCGTGTAGCGGACGAACGGCGTCGTGGCGTCGTAGGCGACCCCGGCGTTGACCCAGTTCCGGATGCCGTCCGGTGACACCAGGTGGTACGCCACGCGGCTGTCCCAGTAGTTGTAGACGAGGTGGTACTTCCCGCCGCTGTACCAGAGGACCGGGTCCTCGGCGTTGGCGTTGTTGCGGCCGGGGATGTTGGGGTACACGCTCGGTCCCTGCACCCTGTACGGCCCCATGATGCCCGTCGTGCTGAGCATGATGATGCCGTGGCGCGACACCATGAGGATGCTGCCGTCGGGGCGCACGGTCATGCTGACGTTCGACTGCGTGCCGTCGGTGCTGTAGCCGTTGCCGTCGATCGTGATGGCACCCTGGAGCACCCAGGGCCCGTCGAGCGAGTTCGAGAGGTAGATGCTGGCCGGCCGCGTCTCGCTGACGAGGAGGACATGGCGACCGTCCGGGAGGCGGTCCGCGGTCACGTTGTGCCCCTTGCCGCCGTTGTCGGAGAAGGCGAGCCCCTGGTCCACGTACGGCCCGAGCGGCGAGGTCGCGCTCACGGCGTGGAAGGCCTGCGAGCCGAACTACGCCCAGTGCCCGCCGCTCTGGGCCCAGCGGCTCCCGAACAGGTGATACCTGCCGTCCGGTCCCCGGAGGATCTTCCCGTCCCAGTAGGACCACTGCCGGTTGGACCTGTCCTCGAGCCCATTCGACGTGTCGCGCGGCAGCACGTTGGGGGCGCCCCAGGCGCTCGAGGTGAGCGGGCTGACGATGGGCGTGGGCTGGAAGGAGTCGAGCAGCCTCCGCGTCGATCCACCGGGCACGGTCCACTTCTGGTTGTCACCCGCCCCGCAGGTCCACAGGATGAGCCGGGTGCCGTTGGCCGTCCTCGCGCCCTCGGCGTCCATGCAGCGGCCGGACTGGACGTTGGAGATCGTCCTGTCGGCGTTGACGTTCCACTGCTGGTACGCCTGGCCGCTGCACGGGCCGATCACCAGCGGCGTGAGGTTGCTCGTCCCTCCGCCCAGCGGCTGCAGGCACTTGTTGCCGTAGACGACGAGCTGCTTGCTCGCGTTGTGGGTCCACGACTGGTTGCTGCCGCCGTTGCAGTCCCAGAGCTGCGCCTGGGTGCCGTCGGCGGTGGAGCGCCCGTTGATGTCGACGCACCGGTTCGACTGCACCCCGACGATGGGGGAGCTGGTGAAGGCCGCCGCGACGGTGTCCTCGGCCTCGACGGCCGGCTCCGGCTGCGGTCCACAGCCACAAGCGACGGCAGCCCACGTCACGATCGCGACGACCGGCGTCTGGATCCTCATGACAGCCTCCTGGCGGTCTCGGGTTCGTGGGCTTTCTGCCATTCTCCAACGTTGCAGGTCAATGCCCCGGCGCGCCGGGCTCGAGGCCGGCTCCGGCCCGCGAGGTCGGCTCCACCCGGGATGGCCGCGAAGCCTCGTTCCTCCGCACGCTTCCGGATCGGCCTGGACCGGGGCGGGTTCCCCGGCACGCAGCGGCTCCGCCGAGCTACCTCCGCCGGTAGCGCAGGGCGATCACGCCGGACGGGAACCGCCTCGTCTCGAGGAGCTTCAGGCGCGACGACGGCTTCAGGCCGGAGAAGAGCGTCGGGCCGTGGCCGGCCAGCACCGGGTGCACCGCGAGGCGATACTCGTCGATGAGGCCCATCTCGTGGAGCGCGGCGCCGAGGGTCGGGCTGCCCACGATGAGGCCGCGGGGCGTCGCTCGCTTGAGCGCCACGATCGCCTCGCGCAGGTCGCCCTCGACGCGGAACGTGTTGCTCCAGGGGAACTCGGTGCGCGTCGTCGAGACCACGTGCTTGGGCTTGGCCTCCAGCTTGCGCGCCCAGGCGCGGGACGCGGGCCGCGCCTTCGGATCGCGCGCCACCGCGGGCCAGGCGCTCTCCATGAGCTCGTAGGTCACGCGCCCGAACAGCATCGCGCCCGCCGCGTCCATGAGGCGCGTGTAGTACCGATGCAGCGTATCGTCCGCGATCCCCTCGCGATGGTCGTAGCACCCGTCCAGCGTGACGTTGAGCGCGAACGTGAGCCGTCCCATGATCACCCGCCCATCTGCCCGTACGCAGGCTTCCCGGCGCGCTCGAGCCGGTGGTACGTCGCGCCCTTGGAGCTCGTGACCGACTCCACCTGCCGGAGCGACAGCGGCGTCGTACCGCCGGCGAAGAGCCGCTTGCCGGAGCCGAGCACCACGGGGAACATGAACAGCCGGAACTCGTCGACGAGATCGTTCTTCAGCAGCGTCTGGAGCAGCTCGGTGCTGCCCCAGGTCTGTACGGTCCGGCCGGGCTGCTGGCGGAGCTTCCGGACCTCGGCGACCACGTCGCCCTTGATCAAGCTCGAGTTGTTCCAGAGGACGCGATCGAGGCTGCGCGACACCACGTACTTCGGTCGCGCGTTGAGCGCGGTCGCGATGGGGTTGCCGGGGTCGGTGACCTTGGGCCAGTAGCTGGCGAAGATGTCGTAGGTCTTGCGACCGAGCAGGAAGCCGTCGGCGTCCGCGGTGCCCTCGGTGACCAGCGGCCCCATGACGTCGTCGACGTAGGGAGCTTGCCACCCACCATGAGGGAAGCCGCCCTCCGGGTCCTCGTCGGGGCCGCCGGGAGCCTGCATCACGCCGTCCAGGGTCAGGAATGCATTCACGATGATCTTGGGCACGTGTTCTTCCTCCCTGCCGTCGGACCTTCCGGGCCGGAGACGCTCATCGGCCACGGCCCAGGCGGGACGCGGGACCGCCGGTGTGGTCGGGGTATGTCCCCCACATGCCCCGCCCTGGCGTGATCTCGGTGCCCGTCCCCACCGGCGGCCTCGCCGCGAACGCCCTCCCTCGGGTCGACTACCTCGATGCTTACGCGGTCGAGGTTCCGCCCGCCATCGGCGCGCGCGCCTTCGCCGAGGGCGTCTTCGCCTCCGCGCCGCCCTGGGTCGCGGCGCTCATGGCGATCCGCCACGCCGTGGTCGCGCCGCTCGGGCTCGTCGCCACGCGCCGGTCGATCGGGCGCGCCGCCCGGCTCGCCAACCGGACGGGCGACCGCCTCGGGGTCTTTCCGGTCCTGGCGGAGGCGCCGGAGGAGATCCTGCTGGGCCTCGACGACAAGCACCTGGACTTCCGCGTCTCGGTCCGGATCGTCGAGGACTCCGGTCGCCGCCGTGGGGTCGTCTCCACCTTCGTCCGGCTCCACAACGCCCTCGGCCGCGCCTACTTCGGCGTCGTGAAGCCGTTTCACCGGATCGTCGTGCCGGCGATGATGCGCCGCGCGTGGCGCCGTGCGCGCGCGACCGCTTCTATGCCGGCATGAACTCCACGCGCAGCTTGTTCGCCTCGACGAGCGCCTTCAGCCGCTCCGAGCCGACGTAGCTCTCGCGGAACTCCGCGTCTCGCGCCAGGTAGAAGTCCGTGTCCAGGTCCGCCGCGTAGACGGGCTTCGAGAGCATGCGGCGCCCATCCGTCAGGGTCCGGAAGGACGACCGACCCACATTGACGAGGCCGGGGATCTCGCGCTTGATCCGCAGGAGGTGGAACGGGAAGTCCTCGTCATCGACGCGGACGGCGTGTACATCCTGTAATAGCGCATGGTCGAGGTTGCGAACGGCGGATCACCGCGGTCGCGCGCGCGGCCGAGACCGATCGCGCCGCTGCTCAGACCGGCATGAACTCCACGCGCAGCTTGTTCGCCTCCACGAGCGCCTTCAGCCGCTCGGACCCGACATGCCTCGTCGGGAACGCCGGGTCTCGCGCCAGGTGGAAGACGGCCTCGAGGTCGGCCGCGTAGACGGGCTTCGAGAGCATCTTGCGTCCATCCGTCAGCGTCCGGAAGGACGACCGACTCACGTCGATGAGCCCGGGGATCTCGCGCTTGATCCGCAGGAGATGGAACGGGAAGTCCTCGTCCTGGACGCGGACGGTGCACGCGTGCACGTCCACGTCGTCGGCGAGCGTCACGCCGATCGCCTCCACGAAGCGCGGCGACACGATCGGTGCCCCGATCGAGGCGTCCACGTAGTCGGTCAAGCGGATGTTCTTTCGCGTGTAGCCTGACTGAGCGACGGCCCGCGGGGTCGCGTGCTCGAGGAACCGACCGTCTCCGACGCCGCTCACGAAGTACTCGAAGACCTTCCCGCCCGGATCGTCGAAGTCGACGATCGCCGCCGGGTGCTTCACCGTCGTGGACATCCTGTAGTAGCGCATGGTCGAACCCATATCATCTAGGCACAGGTGCGCCGCCCTTCGTTGAGGTCGTCGCGGAGGCTATCCTGGTACTTCCGGAGCTCGGCGGCGGCTCTTGCCTGATCCCAGTTCTCGGCCTTCGCCAGGGCCTCGAAGGCGTCGAGATCGGCGGCGACGTCCAGGTTGTACTGCTTGTGCAAGCGCGTCCAGCCGTTGTGCAGGCCGCTGTTGGGGAAAGCAGACTGCGCCCGGACCGCGGCCGTCCTCGGGAGGTACATCAGGTTCTCGGCGACGTTGTTGATGTTGGCGCCCGAGCGCGTGAAGAAGGGGTGGTTGCGGAGCTGGTACGGAACGATGTGTTGCCGCTGGAAGCCCGTGCGCGCCGGCATCCCCGAGGGCATCCGGGCGAGCCCGAAGGGATCCTCCCAGAGAAAGGGATCGGGCACGTACTCGTAGGGGTTCGTCCCCCCGAGCAGCCCGATGGGATCCCGGCTGACGTACGTCCCCGCCTGCGGGTCGTAGTACCGGAAGCGGTTGTAGTACAGCCCGGTCTCCGGGTCCTCGAACTGCCCCGGCCATCGCCACGGGCAGCTCGTGAGCGCGACGTCGGGCTTGCCCACGCCGAACGCGTCGAGCTGCATGCGCCAGGCGAGCTGCCCGGCCTCGTCGAACGCCTCGGTGGGCGTGCCGAGGTGGTCGGTGAGGATGGTCCAGCGCTTCCCCTCGTGCTCCTTCGCCACCGGGACCTGCGTCTCGGGCTCGAAGAACCAGGTGGTCGTCCCCTCGGTCGACGAGAGCTCGTGGAGCACCACGTCGCCGTCCCAGACGAACCGCGTCTCCGAGGCGTCGGTCTGTTTCCGGATGCGCCGGCCCAGGGCGTCGTAGCCGAAGCGGACCTCCCCGCCGTCGGGGCGCTCGACGGCGGAGAGCCGTCCTGCGCCGTCCCAGCGGTACCGCCACGCGCTCCCGTCGGCCCCGCGCTTCTCGGCGAGGTTCCCATCGGGATCGTAGCTGTACGTGAAGCCGTCGGCCTGCGCGAGCCGGCCTCCCGGCAGGTAGGCCCGGTCGGTGCGCGCCGGGGCACGGTAGAGGTTCCCCATCGCGTCGGGGATCCGGTGCTGCGCGCGCCCCTCCGGCCCCTCCCACCCCACGAGCCAGCCGCGCGCGTCGTGGCGGAGGCGCGTGGGCCCGCGCGCGGAGTCGTCGATCGCCTGGAGCCGGTGGTCCGCCTCCCACGCGTACCGCCGGTCCACGAGCGCGCTGCCGTCCCGCGCCGTCACTCGCTGCGCCGTCGGCCTGCCGCTCGGGCTCCGCTCCCATCGCGCGACGAGCCCGCCGGGCATCCGCCGCTCGACCTCCGCGCCCACGGCGTCGCGGATGAAGTCGAGCTCCCAGGCTCCCTGGCGGGGTTCTCCCAGGATGAGCCGCTCCACGAGCCCTGCGCCGTCGAAGGCGGCGGCCTGCCGGGTCCCCAGCGACGAGGTCAGCGCCTGGCGCGTGCCGTCGAGCCCGTACCAGGACTCCACGAAGTGCCCGTCCTGCTCCTCCCGCACGACGCGTCCGGTCGCGTCGCGCCGGAACCGCAGGATCGACCCCTCCGTCTCCGCGCGGGCGAGCTCTCCGTCGGGCCAGTAGTCGTAGCGCTGCCACGTGCCGTCGGAGTGCGTGAGGCGCACGACGCGGCTGGCGGCGTCGTACTCGATCTCCGTGGTCGCGCCGCTCGGGCGCGTCTCGCGCACCGTCCTGCCGAGCGCATCCCGCTCGTACCGGCGCGTCGCCCCGTCGAGCCCGAGCTCCGCGATGACGTGACCGCGGAGATCGCGGATCCACTCGCAGCGCTCTCCCAGCTCGTTCACGACCGAGGAGAGCATGCCCTCGGTGTCGTACGCGAGCGCGACCGCCGCGCCGCGCTCCTCCTCCCGCGCCAGCCGGTGGAAGCCCGCATACGTGTAGGTGACCTCGCGGAGCGCGTCGCGGTAGTGGACGAGGTTTCCCTCGGGATCGTACGAGGATCGGCGGACCTCGCCGCCGGGTTCGCGGATCTCGAGCGTGCGCCCCTCGAGGTCGAGCTGGAAGCTGCGCGTCCCCTGCGCGTTCCGGAGCCGGGTCACCCGCCCCAGCGCGTCGTACCAGGCCCGCGTCTCTCCGCCCCGGCTGTCCCGGACCACGGCGAGCATCTTCTCCGCGTCGTACTCCAGCGCGGTGCGCCGACCGGCGGCGTCGACGATCGCCGCATCGAGCCCCGCCACCCGGTGGAGCTCGAGCTGCGCCCCCCGCGGATCGCGCTCGACGACCACGTCGGCGGAGGACGGGTGCCCGATCGTGCGGTGCTCCCACCGCCACGTTCCGCCGCACTGATCGATGGCCCCGACGAGCCGGTCGCGGTCGTCGTACTCCAGCGCGATCGCGGCGCCGGCGGGATCGATCACCCGCGTCGGGTTTCCGCGGGCGTCGTACTCCCATCGGCGCTCGTTCCCGAGCGCGTCGATCTCCGCCGTGAGCTGCAGCGTCCGCGGGTCGTACGCGCGCTGCTTCTCCGCGCCGATCGGGTCGACCACCTTCACGACGAGCCCGGCCACGTTCATGTGGTACTGCGTGGTCCTCCCGAGCGAGTCGGTGACGAAGGTGACCTTCTTCGTCTTGTCGTACGCGAGGCGATGGTCGTAGATGCCGCCGTCGCCCCAGGTGCGGGTGCACCACGCGTCCTGGCCGAGTCCGTCGTACTCGAAGTGGAACGAGAGCCCGGTCCGGTCCGTCTCCCGCACCAGGAGGTGCGTCACGTACTCGAAGCGCCAGGGGTGATCGAGCGCGTCCGTCACCTGCACCAGATCGCCCCGCCCGTCGTACCCGTACTTCCGGTGCACGTACCAGCCCTGCCCCGAAGGCAGCGGCAGCTTCAGCGCCTTCACCCGCCCTGCCGTGTCCCGCTCCAGCCAGATGAGGCGACCGCACGCATCCCGCACCCACTCCAGGAGCCCGCGCGCGTCGTACTCGTACGCGATCTCGTGGTTTCCGCAGGCCGACCGGGTCCGCTGGATCATCGCCCGCCGGTCGGTCCGCCCCGCCACCGGCCCGAACTCGCGCGCCACCCCCTCGATCGACGTCACCTTCCAGCGATCGCCCTCCAGGCGCTCGAGCGCGAGCCGCTCGATCGGCTGCCACACCCGGTCTCCCGGCCGCATCCGGTGCTCGGGGAGATCGAAGGTGTCGAACTCGATCTCCCGTCCGTCCTCGTCGAGCAGGACCACCTTCCCGCGCTCGGTCCAGATCGCCTGATCCAGCGACAGGCTCCAGCCGTGCCCCAGCGGTCCGTCGCGGTCGCCGAACGCCGACGAGTACACGCGCTCGATCCGGAGCGGCAGGGGCCCGGGCAGCTCCGCGTCCACGCTGCTCGTCATCACCTTCCCGCTCGCCACGTCCACGGGGTGCCCCGTGAAGAAGCACACCGTCCGGTGCAGGAGGTTGCGGAACCTGCCCGGCGCGAGCCGGCTCACGAGCGCGTGCAGCGAGTCGCTCACGAACCGCGTCCGCAAGGACGCCATCACCGCCGACATCAGGTCCAGCGAGGGCGGCCCGCCGATCAGGATCAAGGGGCCCTTCGGGATCGCCAGCGTCACCGAGGACGGGAGCCGCACCGGCTCGCTGCAGCTCAGCTGGATGTCCCCCAGCCGCACGGCGTTCGAGCCCCCGATCGTCACCGTCTTCGACCCGAAGATCGCGACCGCGTCGTTCTCCGGCTTCACCGGCGGCGCCGGCACGACCACCTCGCCGGGCCGGATCTTCGGCTTCGGGGTCCGCGGCACCGGGGCCCAGATCGTCCCGGGCGGGATGATGAAGTGACCCGGCACGTGGCGCGACTCGGTCCCCGTGTTCGTGGCGGGCAGGCACCAGTGGAGCACCGGCCCCGCGAACGGCGCCCCGAACACTGCGGACATCACGCCGCCCATCGCCACCGACCCGATCAGCCCTCCCAGGTCGAACACGATCCCGATGTACGGGTGCGGGAACGGCATCGGCACCGGGGCGGGCGTCGGCACCATCTCCCAGTGGAGGTCCACCCCCAGCACAGGGTCCATCCAGCTGCTGGCGATCATCTCCGCCCTCCGCCCGAGCGACCCGAGGTGAACCGAGGTGAACCGAGCTCGATGGAGGACATACCACACCGAGCGTGCGCAGTCCGCGCAGGCACCCGTGTGCGGCCCGCGCGCTGGACGCGAGGCGCCACCGTTTCGGGATCGCAGGGAGCTAGAGCCGCCGCCGCATGCAGACCGCCGTGGCCGGGCAAAGCACCCGGAACTGCGGCAGCGCGAGGACCGCGGCCGGGACCTCTGAACGCGGGATGCGCTCGTACCCTCTGCGCGCCGCGAACGCCTCCGCGGTGGTGGTGAGCAGGTAGAGCGTCGCGACGCCGCGCGCGCGCGCGCGGGCGGCCGCGGCTTCGTCCAGTCGCCTGCCGAGGCCGCGTCCTCGTCGGTCCGGTGCGACCGCGAGTGACCGGACCAGCGCGTCCGGACCGATGGGCTCGAGGCCGATCGTTCCCACGAGCGCGTCACCGTCCTCCAGGAGCAGGTACTCCTGGGCGCCGCTCGCCACGTCGGCGGCCGGAAGTCCGGCGGCCTCGAGAAACGCCCGCAGCCTGGAGTCGTCGGCGGGCGTCGCGCGCCGAAGCGTTGGAGTCACGTTGGACCTCGCGAGCGCCCCGCGTACCGCGGAGCCGTCAACGCGCGTCGCCGGCCTTTGCCTTCGCGGCCGCCTGCGCTCTCAGGTACTCCAGCTCCGTGCTCTTGCGCCCGTAGACGGAGGCGGCCGCGGCCGCCTTCATGGGATCCTTCTGCATGAAGTCCGCCATGGCCTGCTTCAAGCGCGCCACCTCCGCTCCGTGCTCCTTCTCGTACGCGGCGAGCTCGCTCGTGGCCTCCTCCGGGTTCGACTCGTTGGCCCTGAGGATCCCGATCATCCGGTCGGTGTGCGCGAGCAGCTGGGCGGCGGCGTCGCCCCCGCCGGCCTTCCGCGCGGAGCTCCCGCACGCGAACCCGAACCCCAGGCAGACGCCGACGGCCAGCAGGAAAAGGCGCTTCATGGGCTTGGACCTTACCCGTTCCGCCGCGGCGTGCAACGGGGGCAGGCGCGGCGGAGGACCGGGCGACCGCGGAACGAGAGGTGTTTGGCAGTCTGAATCGCTTCAGAATTCGCACGGCACCGCTTGGAGCCCTTGACACACCCCTCCCGGAACGTCATCGTCGTAGGCTGACAATCCGTCAAGGAAGGCGCGGCACCCGGCGGTTTCCCCCGCCGAGCGTCGCGTCGTACCCACTCACCCGTGGAGTGAAGACCATGAAGAGCACTGCAGCTGGACGCGCCGCAGGGCCGCTCGCCATCGCGGTCACGGCGCTGGCGTTGCTGTCCGCTGGATGCGGCGCGCCCGAAGGAGCGGAGGCGAGCGGCGAACACGCCGCGGTCACGCTCACCAGCAGTTCAACCGGCACCGACGGCCTGTGGTACTCGTTCTGGACCGACGGCGGCGGCTCGGTGCAGTTCGAGCTGCTCGGCGGCGGCCGCTACGCCTCGCGCTGGACCAACGTCAACAACTGGGTCGGCGGCAAGGGCTGGCGCACCGGCAGCC
>JAEYZK010000187.1 GCA_023428085.1 Pseudomonadota bacterium | reverse complement strand
GCTCGGGGCGCTGCGCGACCGGCTCGAGGCCGGGCTGCTCGCGGCCGTCCCGGGCGCGCGGGTGAACGGCGCCGGCGCGCCGCGGCTCGCGCACACGACGTCGATCACCTTCCCCGGCGCCGACGGCGAGACGCTGCTCATCGCGCTCGATCTCGAGGGGCTCTGCGCGAGCGCCGGCGCCGCGTGCCACTCCGGGTCCACCTCGCCCTCGGGCGTGCTCCTCGCGATGGGCCTCCCCGAGGCGGACGCGCGGGCGACCCTGCGCTTCTCGCTCGGGTGGACCACGACCGCCGAGGAGATCGACGCGGCGCTCCGGCTCGTGCCGCCGCTCGTGGCGCGGGTGCGGGAGAACGTGGTGGCGTGATCCGGTGCCCGTGACCGCGCCTGCCGGCGGGCGCGCGGGCACGACGCCGAGGGCCGCGCCTACCCGGTGGAGCCGAAGAGGCCCCGCACGACGGCCGCGATCGCGAGCGGCGTCCCGACGGCGGGATCGTAGCTCGCGGCCACGTCGGCCGCGAACCGGCTGGCGGTCTCGATGCGGCGCCCGGGCTCGCGCTGCAGGCAGGAGAGCACGAGCGCGTCGAGGGCCACCGGCACCTCCGGCCGGAGCGACGAGGGCGCGGGCCGCTCGGCGGCCAGGATCCGCTGGCCGACCTCGTTCACGTCGCGCCCGGGGAAGGCCTTCTGGTTCGTGAGCAGCTCGAAGAAGACGGCGCCGAGCGCGAACAGGTCGCTCGCCGGCGCCGGCCGCCCGCCGCGGATCAGCTCCGGCGCGAGGTAGTGGATCTTGCCGAACGCCCCCGGCCCGGCGGGCACCGCGGCCTGCGCCACGGCGGCGTCGACGAGCGCCTGCGGGCTCCCCGGCAGGAGCCGCGCCACCCCGAAGTCGCCCAGCTTGATCTCGCCGAGGCGGGAGATGAAGACGTTCGACGGCGAGACGTCGTTGTGGACGATCCCGAGGAGCCGCCCCGCCTCGTCCCACCCCTCGTGCGCGTGGGCGAGCGCCTGCGCGACCACGTGGACCACGTACGCGGCGAAGTCCACCGGGAGGAGGATCCCGCGCGCCGCGCACCGCGCGAGGATCTCCTTCAGGTTGCGCCCGTCCACGAACTCCATCGCGATGAAGGGCACGCCGCCCGCGACGCCGGCCTCGAGCACCTCGACGATCGCCGGGTGCCGCAGGCGGCGCGTGAGCTCCGCCTCCTGGCGGAGGAGCGCCACGTACTCGGCGTCGCGCGCGAGGGCCGGCAGGAGCCGCTTCAGGGCCACGGTCGTCCCCGCGCGCGGGCCGGCCAGCGGCCGCGCGCGGTAGACCTCCGCCATCCCGCCGCGGCCCAGGAGCCCGTCCAGCGCGTAGCCCGGGACCTCGGGGAGGGCGTCGCTCACGGGGCCTCTTGTACCACTCGCGCGCGGCGGCCAGGTCGTTCGAGGGAGCGCCCGCGCGCACGCCGAGCGCGGGGAAAGGCGTGAAACCGCGGCGGCATGCAGGGGCGCGGACGCGGCCGCAGGGGGAGCGCCCCGGCGCTCCGGCTTGACACCGCCCGCGGGGTTTCCTAGGATCAGAACCATCAAAACACCGCGTGGTTTCGCGGGGTTAGGTCTTTGTTACGCAAGGGCTATTTCTGCCCCCTGCCGGGTTCGTGATTGGGCCTCGAGTCGTTTGGGCCGACTTTGTGCCAAGCGGAGCGCCCGACCTCGTCCATGAGCAAGCTCCCAGCTTCGAGGGAGAAGCCTACGGACGCTGGTACACCGGGTGCCCCACCTGTAGAAATACAGGTCCAAGCAACCGGGCCACACGGCTCACGCGGGGGGCTTTTTCTTTCCCGCGATCGTCGCGCCGCGTGGCGGGAGGGAAGTCGTGGAGGCCGAGAGCACCACGGGGCGAAAGCGTGCGCTCCGGTCCACCCTCATCGCCGAGCGCGCGCGCCTGTCGCCGGAGGAGCGCGCGGCCTACTCGCGCCGCATCGCCGAGCGCGCCCTGGCGCTCGAGGGCGTCGCGGCGGCGCGGTTCGTCGCGGTGTACGCGCCGCTCGGCACGGAGGTGGACGCGCTCGAGCTGGTGCGGCTCCTCGGCGCGCGCCAGCCCGTCTACCCGCGCGCGGTCCCCGGCTCGCGCCGGCTCGAGTTCGCCCGGTGCGCGCCGCCCGCGCTCGTGCGCGGCCCGCTCGGCGCGCGGGAGCCGCCGCCCGGCGCGCGCGCGGTCGATCCGCGCGAGGTGGACGTCGCCTTCCTCCCCGGCATCGGCTTCTCCCTCGACGGGCACCGGCTCGGCCGCGGCGGCGGGTACTACGACGCCACGCTCGAGGAGATGCCCGGCGCCCGCAGGGTGGGCCTCGCCTTCGAGGCCCAGCTCGTGCCCGCCCTCCCCTTCGAGCCGCACGACGCCCGCCTCGACGCCATCGTCACCGAGGCGCGCACCCTCACCTTCTCCCGCGAGCGTACGCACACACCGTGAAGATCCTGTTCCTCGGAGACGTGTTCGGGAAGCCCGGCCGCCAGGCGGTGCTGGCGCGCGTCCCGAAGCTCATCGTGCAGGAGGCGATCGACCTCGTCGTGGTGAACGGCGAGAACGCCGCCGCGGGCGCGGGCCTCACGCCCGACATCGTCGAGGAGCTCCTCGGCGCGGAGGTGAACCTGCTCACGAGCGGGAACCACATCTGGGCGAAGCGCGAGATCGTGCCGCTGCTGGAGCGCCCGGACGCGCGGCTCCTCCGCCCGGCGAACTACCCGGCGGGCACCCCCGGGCGCGGGCGGGCCGTCGTCGAGACGCCGGACGGCCGCAAGCTCGGGGTCCTCAACCTCGAGGGGCGCGTGTTCATGAAGAACCTCGAGGATCCGTTCCGGGTCGCAGAGGCCGAGGTGGCCGCGCTCCGCGCCGCCGGCGCGCGGGCCATCCTGGTGGACGTCCACTGCGAGGCGACGAGCGAGAAGGCGGCCCTGGCCTGGTTCCTCGACGGCAAGGTCTCGGCGGTGATCGGCACGCACACCCACGTGCAGACCGCCGACGAGCGGATCCTCCCCGGCGGCACCGCGTTCCTCACCGACGCGGGCATGTGCGGCCCGCACGACTCCATCATCGGGATGAAGAAGGAGCTCGTGCTCGACCGGTTCCTCACCCAGCGCCCCACCGGCTTCGAGCCGGCGCGCCGCGACGTGTGGCTCCAGGGCGCGATCGTCGAGGTGGACGAGGAGACCGGGAAGGCGAGATCCATCGTTCGCGTGCAGGAGAGACTCGGCGATCTGTGACCGAGCTCACTCCGCGACGAGCAGCGCGTGGCTCCGCTTCCCCTTCTGCAGCATCACGTACTTTCCGTGAAGCAGGTCCCCCTCGGCCAGCGTCCGCTCCGGCGCGGGGACCTCGCCGTTCAGGGTGAAGCCCTTGCCCTGGAGCCCGCGGCGGGCGTCGCCCTTCGAGCTCGCCAGCCCGGACTTCACCAGCGCGTCCAGCACGCCCAGGCCGACGAGCTCGGCGCGGGCGGCGCGGGCGGTCGGGATCTCGCGGGCCAGCACCTCGAACACCTCGGGGCCCGCCGCGCGGAGGTCGGCGCCGCCGAAGAGGAGCCGGCTCGCCTCGAGCACGTTCCGGAGCACGCCCTCCCCGTGCACGCGCCCGGTCATCTCGTCCGCGAGCCGCCGCTGGGCGGTCCGCTTCCCCGGATCGCGCGCGTGCTCGGCCTCGAGCGCCCGCACCTCGTCCATCGGGAAGAACGTGAAGTAGCGGAGCCAGCGCCCGACGTCCCGATCGTCGCTGTTCAGCCAGAACTGGTAGAAGCGGTAGGGCGAGGTCTTCTGCGGGTCGAGGTAGATCGCCCCCTCCTCGCTCTTGCCGAACTTCGCGCCGGTCGCGGTCGTCAGCAGCGGCAGCACGAGGCCGTGCGCCGAGGCGCCCTCCTTGCGCGAGATGAGCTCCGTCCCCGCGGTGATGTTGCCCCACTGATCGCTGCCGCCGAGCTGCAGCTCGCAGCGGTGCGTCTTCCAGAGGTGCCAGAAGTCGTACGCCTGGATCAGCATGTACGTGAACTCGGTGTACGAGATCCCGGTCTCCATCCGGTTCTTCACCGAGTCCTTCGCGAGCATGTAGTTGACGGTGAAGTGCTTGCCGCAGTCCCGCAGGAACTCCATGAGCCCGAGCGGGCGGAGCCAGTCGCCGTTGTTCACGACGCGGCCCGCGTTGGGGCCGTCGAACCGGATGAACCGCTCGAGCTGCCGGCGCTGGCAGGCGACGTTGTGGTCGATCTGCTCGATCGAGAGGACCGGCCGCTCGCTCCGCTTCCCGCTCGGATCGCCGACCATGCCGGTGCCGCCGCCCACGAGCACGATCGGCGTCCCGCCCAGCCGCTGGAGCCACGAGAGCGCCATCACCGGGACCATGTTCCCGACGTGGAGCGAGTCGGCCGTCGGGTCGAAGCCCGCGTAGCCGACGATGGGCCCCTGCGCGAGGCGCCCGGCGAGGTCGGGGGTGGCGTCCTGGAAGAAGTCGCGGGCCTTGAGCTCTTCGAGAAGCGTGGGCATGAGGGGCGTAGATTACCCCGCCCGCGCGTGCTTCGACAGGCTCAGCTCGTGCGGTGCGGATCAGCGCTTGCGGCGGCTGGGCGCGTGCTTCGCTCGTTTGCGCTCGCCCTGCGCCTGTCGAGGGCCGAGCGATCGCGCGGCTGCGACGGCCGGCCGCGGACTGGCAGGAGTGGATCCGCTCGTCCTGCGCGGAGTCGAGGGGCGAGCGGGCGCGGGCTCGGGCTCGTTCACGGGCTCGTTCACGGGCGCAGACGCCGGCCTGCGGCCCCGGAACACCTTCCCCACGAGGTACACCTCGTAGCTGCGCTCGCGCGTCGCCTCCGGGCGGACGACGTGGACCTCCGCGAACCGCGCGGTGAACTCCTTCTTGAGCGCCGGGAAGTCGCCGCCCATGAACACCTTCGCGACGAGCGCGCCGCCGTGCGTGAGCGTCTCCTCCGCGACGCGCAGCGCCATGCGCACGAGCTCGAGCGACCGCGCCTCGTCGGTCACCTTCACGCCGATCGTCTTCGGCGCCATGTCGCTCGTCACGAGCCGGAACGTCCCGCCGTGGAGCGCACGGATCCGGTCGATCGCGTCGGCGGCGAGGAGGTCCACCACCGCCGTCTTGACCCACCTCTTGCCCAGGTTCCGGATGGGCTCGAGGTCCACGCCGACGGCGACGCCCCCCTCTCCCACCTCCTCGGCGAGGATCTGGAGGAAGCCGCCGGGGGCGGCGCCGAGGTCGAGCACCGCGTCGCCCCGCCCGAGGAGGCGGTGCCGCCGGAGGATCTCGTCGATCTTGAACGCGGAGCGCGCGCGCAGCCCCTGCTTCTTGGCCTGGCGGAAGTAGAAGTCCTTGGGGTCGTACGGCTTCGCCATTTGTCTTCCAGTGGAAACGTTGCCCCGGACGGGCGGGGACGGGTATCCTGCGCGCTCCCGCCTTGCAGTCAAGGACATGCGTCGATCCCGGATCGCCCTCCTCTGCCTCCCCGTCGCCCTCGCCGGACTGGCGGTGGCCGGGCGCGCGACGCTGCGCGTCCAGGCCGAGGAGCGGCGTCTCGCCGAGCTCGGCGAGGCGGGCCGGAAGGCGGGGGAGTCGTTCATGGCCACGCTCCAGGGCCCGGCGGCCGGGCTGCACGAGTCGCGCCTCTCGCGGCTCGAGCTGGCCGAGCGCCAGCGGCAGGCGTTCGACGAGCGGCGGGCGGTCGCCCTCTCGCTCGCGTCGGCGCGCCGCGACCGGCTGCTCGGGATCCTCGCCGCCGTCGGCGCCGGCATCGCCGCCGCGGGCCTCACCATGATGTCGCGGCTCGCCCGCGAGGTGGAGGAGGACCGGCGACATGTGGCCGGCCAGCCGCGCAACGATCGCACCTCGGAGCGGTAGAAATTGCGTTTCCCGCCGCGCGTCTTGCGCGCGCGCGGGTCCGCTTGACTCGCTCGCGCGTAGGATCGATAAGTCGGCGCGTTGCGCCCGCGGAGGGCGCGGGAGGATGGAGACGCCATGGCCCTGAAGATCACCGAGGAGTGCATCAACTGCGGTGCGTGCGAGCCCGAGTGCCCGAACAGCGCCATCACGCAGGGCGACGACATCTACGTCATCGACGCCGCGAAGTGCACCGAGTGCGTCGGGCAGAACGACACGCCCGCGTGCGCCGGCGTGTGCCCCGTGGACTGCTGCGTGAAGTAGAGACCCGCACGTTCCCGCAGCGCAGCGAGGGTGGCGTCCCGCAGACGCCGCCCTCGTCGCGTCTCCGGGGCGTGCACGACCTATCCGCCGGGCGCCCGGGGCGCTACCATCGCGCGGAGGCCCGCCGCCTCCCAGGACCGGGAGCGGCGCGGCAGGAGGAGACGGCACATGGCGACGGTCATCACCGACGAGTGCATCAACTGCGGCGCGTGCGAGCCCGAGTGCCCGAACGCGGCGATCACGCAGGGTGAAGACATCTACGTCATCGACCCGGCCAAGTGCACCGAGTGCGTCGGCTTCCACGACGAGGAGGCGTGCGCCGCGGTCTGCCCGGTGGACTGCTGCGTTCCCGATCCGAACCGGCCGGAGACCGAGGCGCAGAACTACGCGAAGCTCGCCGTGCTCCACCCGGACAAGCAGTTCCCGGCGCTCGCCGAGCTGCCGCCGGCGCTGTCGCGGTACCGGAAGTAGGCCCCGGCAGGCGCTCGCCCTCCAGGCGCAGGGCGAGCGGAACCTCGCCGCCCGTGCTGCCCCGCGGGAGGCCCAGGGGAAGCACGAGCCGGAGCGTCCACGCCCCGCGTGCCCACGAAGCGCGCGGGGCGGCCGCGTTTATAAGGCTCCCGACGGAGGCGCTCATGGACACCCTGCCAGGCGGCCACCTCGTGGCCCGGATGCTCAAGAAGGAAGGGGTGGGCACGGTCTTCACCCTCTCGGGCCTGCACGTCGCGCCGATCTACGCGGGCTGCGTGGACGAGGGGATCAAGCTCGTGGACACGCGGCACGAGCAGGCGGCCGCCCACGCCGCCGACGCGTGGGCGCGGCTCGGGCGCGGGATCGGCGTCGCGGTCGCGACCGCCGGGCCCGGCGTCACCGGCACCGTGACCGCCGTCGCCAACGCCTGGGCCGCGAACGTCCCGCTGCTCGTCCTCGGTGGCGCCGCGCCGACGTTCAACCAGGGCCGCGGCTCGCTCCAGGAGATGCCGCAGACCCAGCTCTTCGCGGGCATCACCAAGTGGTCCGATCGCGTGCCCTCGCCCGAGCTCGTCCCGAGCTTCCTCGCGAAGGCCTTCCGGGTCGCGCGCTCCGGCCGCCCCGGGCCGGTGTTCCTCGAGCTGCCGTGGGACGTGCTCTCGAACGGCGCCGATCCCGCGCTCGCCGACGCGCAGGTGAAGTACCGGACCTCCGCCCGCGCGCCGGGCGATCCGGACCAGCTCGCCCGCGCGCTCGAGCTCCTCGCCGCGGCGGAGCGGCCCGTGCTGCTCGGCGGATCGTCCCTCTGGTGGGAGGACGCGATCGAGCCGTTGCGCCGGCTCGCGGAGCGGACCGGGCTGCCCGTGTTCCTGAACGGCATGGGGCGCGGGTGCCTGCCGCCGGATCACCCCTCGTTCTTCCAGGGCGCGCGGAAGGAGGCGCTCGCGCAGGCCGACGTCGTGCTCGTCGTCGGGACCCCGCTCGACTTCCGCGTCGGCTACGGCGCCGAGCCCACGTTCGCGCCCGGCGCCCGCGTCGTCCAGGTGGACGGCGAGGCCGCCGAGATCGGCCGGAACCGGCCGATCGAGGTGGGGATCGTCGGCGATTCACGGAGCGTGCTGTCCGCGCTCGCCGACGGCGCGCGGGCGGGCCTCGCCCCCGCGGGCTGGCGCCGCTTCCTCCGCGAGCGGGAGGAGGAGCGCGCGCGCAAGCAGCGCGCCTTCGAAGAGAGCGATCAGCGGCCGATCCACCACTTCCGCCTCGCCCGCGCGATCGACGAGGTCGCGGGCCGGGCCGGCGACGTGACCTTCGTCGCCGACGGCGGGAACGTGGTCGCCGTCGCCGCGAAGGTGATCCGCCTCCCCCGGCCCGGCCGCTGGCTCGACCCCGGCCCGCTCGGCTGCCTCGGCGTCGGCGCGCCGTTCGCCATCGCCGCGAAGCTCGCCGCGCCCGACCGACCCGTCTGCGTGATCCAGGGCGACGGCGCGTTCGGCCTCAACGGCATGGACTTCGAGACCGCCGTCCGGTTCAACCTGCCGATGGTGGTCGTCGTCGGGAACGACGCCGCCTGGGGCCAGATCGCCGTGCCGCAGAAGGCGATGTACGGCGAGGACCACGCCGTCGCGACCCGGCTCGCCCCCACGCGCTACGACCGCGTCGTGCAGGCGCTCGGCGGCGACGGCGAGCACGTCGACGATCCCGCCGACCTCGTCCCCGCCCTGGAGCGCGCGTTCAACTCCGGGACGGTGTACTGCGTGGACGTCGCCATCGATCCCGAGGCCGCCGCCTCGTCCGGGTCCGCCGGGTATGCGATCTGACGGACCAGCGCCCTCCGCGGCCCCCTCTTCCGCTCGCCCTGCGCCTGTTACTGCACCCGCTCACCCTGAGCCTGTCGAAGGGCGAGCGCTGCGCGCGCTTCACCGCGTCCTCATCCCCGCTCGCCCTGAGCCTGTCGAAGGGCGAGCGCTGCGCGCGCTGCACCGCGTCCTCATCCCCGCTCGCCCTGAGCCTGTCGAAGGGCGAGCGCTGCGCGCGCTGCACCGCGTCCTCATCCCCGCTCGCCCTGAGCGTAGCGGCCGCGCAGCGGCCGCGGAGTCGAAGGGCGAGCTGTCGGAGCCCCCATGCCCCTCCCCCTGAAGCTCGATCCCACCCGCACCGCCATCCTGCTCGTCGACGTGCAGGAGCGCCTCAGCACCGCCATGCCCCCGACCACGCTCGCCCAGCTCGTGAAGTACGCGCAGGCGCTCCTCGGCGCCGCGCGCGAGCTCGCGATCCCCGTGATCGCCACCGAGCAGTACCCCAAGGGCCTCGGCCCCACGCTGTCCGGCCTCCGCGAGCTCCTGCCCGCCGCGCCGCTCGCGAAGATGAGCTTCTCCTGCGCCGGCGACCCCGGCTTCACCGCCGCGCTCGAGACGACCCGGCGACGGCTGCGGGAGCGCGAGGCGCAGATCGTGATCGCCGGCATGGAGACCCACGTCTGCGTCTTCCAGACCGCGCGCGACCTCGTCGCCGCAGGCTTCGAGGTGCAGGTCTGCGCCGACGCCGTCGCGAGCCGGAGCGAGGAGCACCGCCGGATCGGCCTCGACCTCTGCCGCGACGCCGGCGCCCTCGTGACGACCGCCGAGACCGCGATCTTCGACCTGCTCGGCGTGTGCGGGACGCCCGTCTTCAAGAAGGTGTCGCAGCTCGTGAAGTGAGGGAGAATGCGCCGCGCCCGGGCGCCGGGCGCTGCGCCATGGCAAACCCCTCTCCCGCTCGATCCACGCTCCTCGCGCTGGCGGTCGTCGCCGCCCTGTTCGCGCTCCCATGGTTCATCGGAACGATCGGGACCAAGTCGCTCGACAAGGGGGCGCGCGAGGAGTTCTCGCGGATCCACCTCTGTCCGATCGACCGCGTCGAGGTCCGGCGCCGCGCCGACCTGACGCCATGGGACCTCCACGTCGCGAAGTGGGGAGGCTCCAGGCCGCCCGACGAGGTCGCCCGCGATCCCGAGCGGCTCGCGCTCTGGAAGGAACAGGAGCGCGCGCGGCAAGAGCGCGAGAACGAGGACGCCGAGGTCTTCGAGGTGCGCGGCTGCGGCCGCCAGGTCCTCTGGTCGTGCGATCACCCCACCGTCGCCGGCGGTGAGGTCTACATCGGGATGGTGTCGTGCACGGAGGGCCCCAACCCCGCCGGAGCGCAGAAGCCGTGGTGACACCCTCGCGCCACGCCCGCTCGCCCGCTGCCGCCCGCGCCCCCGCCCGGCGGCCCGGCAGCTTTCGCGTTGACCCAAGGGTTCCGCGGTGATACCTCTCCCGTCCCCGCAGTTTCCGGGGCGTAGCGCAGCCTGGTAGCGCACTTGCTTGGGGTGCAAGTGGTCGCTGGTTCAAATCCAGTCGCCCCGAC
>JAEYZK010000182.1 GCA_023428085.1 Pseudomonadota bacterium | reverse complement strand
CTCGAGCTGCGCGCCGTCGGGGAGCCGCCACGGCGCGGGGAGCGCGTCGGCGACGAGGTTCAGCCCGGCGCTCGCGCCGACGTCGGCGAGCGCGAGCGGCCGCGCGACGCCGGTGCCTGCGCCGGCGAGGGCCGCGGGCCAGCGCCAGGCGAGCGCGCGGGAGGTGTCGTTCGTCTGCACGCCGCGCTTGATCAGCGCGTCGTAGACGGCGTCGCGGCCGGGGTCGAGCGCCGCCGCGAGCGCCTCCTCGGTCACGGCCTCGGGGCGGGGATCGCGGTCGCGGAACGCCGCGTGCAACGGGTGCGCAGGCCCCTCGCGCCGGACGTCCGCCCGCACGGCGGCGAGGAGCAGCAGCGGCCGGTCGTAGTACGCGGGGAACGGGCGGTGCTCCCAGGCGGCGGCGAGCGCCCGGCCAGGCGAGCCGTCGAGGATCGAGGGGAGGAGCGCGAGGGCCCGCGCGTACGGCGGGCAGCGCTCCTCCAGGTTTCGCCGCTCCTGCGCCAGGTCCTCGACGAGGCCGATGGTGCCGCTCCGCCCGACGTTCATTGCGCGCCTCCGTGCCACACACATTGCGGCGGCGCGCCTCCGGCGGCCGTCAGCCGGCCGCGGCGGTGCCGGGGAGGCCCTGCTCGGCCGCCGCCACCTCGGCCAGGCGGCGGCGCCGCGACGCCGCGGCGAGCAGGTGGCCGAGCGCGACCGCCAGGGCGGCGCCGAGGCAGGCGGCCCAGAGGACGGGCGCGCCGAACCGATGCATGAGCTGCCCGCCCGCGATCGGCGAGAACATCATCGCCGCGCCCCAGCCCATCGCGTAGAGGCCCTGGTACCGCCCGCGGAGGGCGCGCGGCGCGAGGTTCGCGACGAGCGACGCGGCCGCGGGGAACCCGACCACCTCGCCCACGGTCCAGAACGCGGAGCCGGCGAGGTAGAGCGGGAACGTCGAGACGAGGGCGTTGAGCCCGTACCCGAGGCCGAACAGCGTCACGCTCGCGGCGAGGAGCCGGGAGGGATCGAAGCGGCGGAGGAGCGGCGTGAGCCACGGCTGGAGCAGCACGACGCCGACGCAGTTGAACGCCATCAGGAACGAGAACCGCTGCGGGCCGACGCCGTGGTCGAGCATGTCGAGCGGGAGGGCGAGCTGGAACTGCGTGAAGATCGTGAGCGCCACGATCTGCAGCGCGAGGAAGGCGGAGAACGTCCGGTCGGCGACCACGCGGGCGAGGCCGGCGAGCGCGGGCTCGTGCCGCGTGCCGGCGGGCCGCGTCTCGGGGACGCGCACGGCGATGAGCGCGGCGCAGACGAACGTCGTGGTCGCGTCGGCGGCGAACAGCCAGGCGAGGTGGCGCGTGGGCACGAGCCCGGCGACGAGGAAGCCGAACGCGAGGCCGAGGTTGACGGCCCAGTACTCGAGCCCGTAGGCGCGGTCGCGGTGCGCGGGCGGGACGACGTCGGCGACGGCGGCGTTCGCGGCGGGGAAGAACAGCTGCTGCGTGAAGCCGCCGGCGAAGCTGAGGAGGGGCAGGAGCTCCGCGCGCGGGGTGAGGGCGATCGCGAGGACGGAGATCCCACCCAGCACGAGCCCGAGCAGCATCGTGACGCGCCGGCCGACGCGGTCGGTGAGGACGCCGCCGAGCGGCGAGGAGAGCACCGAGCCGAGCCCCCAGAGGGCGACCACCCAGCCGGCCTGCGCCTCGTCGTACCCGTGCCGCTCGCGCAGGAAGAGCGCCAGGAAGAGCCCGACGAAGCTCGCCATCCGGTTGACGAGCGTCGCCGACCAGATGGCCCAGAACACGGGTGAGAGGCCGCCGACGCTCGCGGCGAAGCGCTGTCGGAGCGCGCGCAAGCCGGGAGGTGTAGCGCATGACGCAGCGCGTGACAACGTGGGGGCCCGGAACGCGTCGAAGGACGAGCGGTGGCCGCGCTCCCGAAACGAGAACGGCCGCCCTCGCGGGCGGCCGTTCTGACCATCAGTGATCGTGATCCCTGAGAAGAGCAGGGAGGGGGCCCCAGCGAAGCTGGGGGAGGGGCGAAGCCTCTCCCCGCGGGGCAGCCGCGCGGAGCCGCGGAGCGGCGAGCACGGCCCAGGGCCCCGCGCAGCAGGGGTGGGGCCCCGCCCCCGTCGCCCGCCGGGCGGGGCGGCACGCCCCGTTCAAATGTCGAAGTAGAGCGCGAACTCCATCGGCGACGGCCGCATCCGGACCGGGTTCACTTCCTTGTCGTACTTGTACTGGATCCAGGTCTCGATCACGTCCTCGGTGAACACGTCGCCCTTCAGGAGGAACTTGTGATCGGCGCGGAGCGCCTCGAGCGCGCCGTCGAGCGAGCCCGGCATCTTCGGGATGTCCTTCAGCTCCTCCGGCGACATGCCGTAGATGTCCTTGTCGAGCGGCTGGCCGGGGTTGATCTTGTTCTCGATGCCGTCGAGGCCGGCCATCAGCATGGCGGCGAAGGCGAGGTAGCCGTTGCAGGACGGATCCGGCGAGCGGAACTCGATGCGCTTCGCCTTGGGGCTCGGCGAGTACATCGGGATGCGGATCGACGCGGAGCGGTTGCGGGCCGAGTAGGCGAGGTTGATCGGCGCCTCGAACCCGGGCACGAGCCGCTTGTAGCTGTTCGTGCCGGGGCAGCAGAACGCGGCGAGCGCCGGGCCGTGCTTCAGGATGCCGCCGATGTACCACATGGCGAGATCCGACATGCCCGCGTACCCCTCGCCGTGGAAGAGCGGCTTGCCGGCCTTCCAGATCGACTGGTGCACGTGCATGCCCGAGCCGTTGTCGCCGTAGAGCGGCTTCGGCATGAACGTCACGGTCTTGCCGTGGCGGCGGGCGACGTTCTTGATGACGTACTTGAACCACTGGAGCTGGTCGCCCGCCTTCACGAGCGACTCGAACCGGACGTCGATCTCGGCCTGGCCGGCGGTCGCGACCTCGTGGTGCTGCCGCTCGACGTGGATGCCGACGGACTCGAGCACGCGGCACATCTCGGTGCGGAGGTCCTGCTGGCTGTCGGTCGGCGCGACCGGGAAGTAGCCCTCCTTGTAGCGGGGCTTGTACCCGAGGTTGCCGCCCTGCTCCTCGCGGCCGGTGTTCCACTGACCCTCGACGGAGTCGACCTTGTAGAAGCCGTGGTTCACGCCGGAGTCGTACCGGACCTCGTCGAAGATGAAGAACTCGGGCTCCGGGCCGAAGAACGCCGCGTCGCCGATGCCCGTCGACTTCAGGTACTTCTCCGCCTTGATCGCGATGTTGCGCGGGTCGCGGGAGTACGGCTCCTTCGTGATCGGATCCGTGATGTTGCAGATGAGGGAGAGCGTGGGCTCCGCCATGAACGGATCGATGACGGCGGTGGACGCGTCCGGGATGACGAGCATGTCGGAGGCGTGGATCGCCTGCCAGCCGCGGATCGACGAACCGTCGAAGCCGAGGCCGGCCTCGAACACGTCCTCGCTCAGCTCGTAGAGCGGAATCGAGAAGTGCTGCCAGATGCCGACGAAGTCCATGAACTTCAGGTCGACGTAGGTGGCCTTCTTTTCCTTGGCCAGATCGATGACCTGCTTCGGGGTGAGGTTCGCCATCGCGATCAATCTCCGAGGTTGCGGGTTACAGGCGGGCGCACCAGATAGCACGCGACGTGCCACGGGTGCGAGGGAACGGAAAGCGGTTGGAAGGACGACGACCGGGAAGCCCCCGCGCGGGCTGCCGCAGGGGCCGTGCCTGGAAACGAGGCATGCGCTGCTCGCGGGAGAGGCACGCCTACCTCCCGGACTCGCGCGGCTTCATCCCGAGCACGCGCATGCGCTCGCGGAGGGTGTTCCGGTTCATCCCGAGGAGCTCCGCCGCGCGGAGCTGGTTCCCCTTCGTGCGCGTGAGCGCCGCCGCGATGAGCGGGGCCTCCACGGCCGCGAGCGCGGCCTGGTAGCGCCCGCCCTCGGGCGCGGGCGCCTCCAGGATCGTGTCCACGAGCCCGGTGATGCCACGCTCCGCACCCACGCCGGTCGGGAGCAGCCCCTCGAGATCCTTCGCGCCGAGGCGCGGCCCCGCGAGCTTGAGCAGCGCGCGCTGGATGACGTTCTGCAGCTCGCGCACGTTCCCCGGCCACCCGTGCGCGAGGAGCAGCGGCTCGGCGTCGCGGGACAGCGTGACGGGCCGCCCGCGGAGCTGCTCGCCGTACTTGGCCACGTAGTGCCGGGCGAGGAGGACGACGTCGCCCTCGCGCTCGCGCAGCGGCGGCAGGCGGATGGGGACGACGGCGAGCCGGTAGTAGAGGTCGCGCCGGAACCGCCCGTCCTCGACCGAGCGCGCGAGGTCGGCGTTGGTCGCGGCGACGATCCGCACGTCCACCGGCAGCGGCCGCGAGCCGCCGACGCGGTCCACCTCGCGCTCCTGGAGCACGCGCAGGAGCTTCGCCTGCAGCTCGATCGGCATCTCGCCGATCTCGTCGAGGAAGAGCGTCCCGCCGCTCGCGAGCTCGAACTTGCCGGGCCGCCGCTCGATCGCGCCGGTGAACGAGCCCTTCTCGTGGCCGTAGAGCTCGCTCTCGATGAGGTCCTTCGGGATCGCCGCCATGTTGACGGTGATGAACGGCCCGCGGCTCCGCGCCGAGTTGCCGTGGATCGCCCGCGCCACGAGCTCCTTGCCGGTGCCCGACTCGCCCATGAGCAGCACGGTCATCTCCGTGCGCGCGACGCGGCCGATCTCCTTGTAGACGTCGACCATCGCGCCGGACCGGCCGATCAGCGTGTCGAGCACCGACGCCTCGCGCCGCCGCCCGTCCCCCGACTCGTCGTGCACCGGCGCGGGCTCCGGCTCCGGGGCGGGCTCGCTCGTCTCGGCCGGCGCGGCCGCGAGGTCGCGCACGAGCCGCTCGACGCGCGAGAGGTCGAAGGGCTTGCCGAGGTAGTCCGCGGCGCCGCGCTTCATCGCCTCGACCGCGGAGCGCATCGTGTCCTCGGCGGTCATCACGACCACGAACGGGGAGTCGGCGCGGCCGCCGATCTCGCCGAGGAGCTTGAAGCCGTCGTCGCCCGGCAGCCGCACGTCGAGCAGCACGAGGCCGATGCCGTTCTTTCCGCTGCCCTGGACGCGGAGCTTGTCGCGCGCCTCCTCGGCGCTGCCGGCCTCGTCGAACGGGACGCCGGCGCGCTCGCAGGTGCGGGCGAGAACGAAGCGGACGGAGGGTTCGTCGTCGACGATGAGGACCTTGCGCACGCGGATCTCCTGCGGGCTCGCTGCCCGGATCATGGGCAGCGTAAGCAAGAGCTTTGCCAGCTCGCCGGGTTCACGGGCAGCCTACTGCGCGCCAGGCGCGCACCTGGCGGCCCTCACGGGACGTCGAGCGGGATGTAGATCGCCGCCTCGACGCCGCCGCGCGATCGGTTCCTCACCTCGATGCGCCCGCCGTGCGCCTCGACGATCCGGCGGGAGATGGCGAGGCCGAGGCCGGTCCCGTGCGGTTTGGAGGTCGCGAACGGCGTGAACAGCCGGTGGATCATGCTCTCCGGGATGCCGGGGCCGTCGTCGAGGATCGCGATGCGGGCGAGCGGGCGGGTGCGGCCGCTCGCCGAGCGCACGCGGACGCCGGCGACCCCCGTCTCGAACTGGACGCTCGGCGTCTCGACCTCGCCGGCCGCCTCGATCGCGTTCCGCACGAGGTTCAGGATCACCTGCGTGAGCTTCTCGGCGTCACCCTGGACGGGCGGCAGCGAAGGGTCGTACCGCTCGATGAAGGCGATCTTCTCGGCGCCGGGGAGGCCGCGCGCGAGGACCACCACGTCGCCGACCACCTCGTGGATGTCCACGGGGGCGGTCTGGAGCGCGGCGGGGCGGGCGAGGTCGAGGAGCTCGCGGACGAGGCCGTCCACGCGCTTCGCCTCGCGGGCGATCACCTGGGCGTACTCCCGCGCCGGCCCCTCCGCCTCGCGGGCGAGGAGCTCGGCCGAGCCCTGGAGGCCGGCCAGCGGGTTCTTGATCTCGTGGGCGAGGCCTGCGGCGAGGGCCTCGAAGTCGAGCGCCTGCTCCGTGGAGCGCGGCCGGCGGACCGCCAGCACCGCGCCGATGCAGGCCGCGCCGTCCAGGAGGGGCGTCGCCTCGACGGCGAGCGACGCGCCTTCTCCGGGGCCGGGCAGATCGATCGACTGGCTCTCCTGCGTGGCGCGGGCGCGATCGGCCACGGCCGCGAGCGGAGAGCCGCCGGGGAGCGCGCGGACGGGCAGCTCGACCGCCCGCTCGCGCGAACGCCCGAAGAGCTCCTCGGCCGCGGGGTTGAGGTGCAGCACCCCCCCGTCGGCCCCGACGACCAGCACCGCGTCGGCGAGCGAATCCACCGTCGCGCGTGCGATGGCCGCCGGCAGCGGGGCTGCCTTGCCGGACCGGGACACGCAGGGCTCGCTTCCTAGAGCGCTTCCTCGCCGCGCTCGCCAGTGCGGATCCGGATCACCTCGTCCACCGGGACGACGAAGATCTTCCCGTCGCCGATCCGGCCGGTCTTGGCCGCGCGCTCGATCACCTCGACCACCCGGCCCACCATCGCGTCGGCGACGACCACCTCGATCTTCACCTTGGGGAGGAAGTCCACGACGTACTCCGCCCCGCGGTAGAGCTCGGTGTGGCCCTTCTGCCGGCCGAAGCCCTTCACCTCCGTGGCCGTGAGCCCCGCCACCCCCACCTCGGTGAGCGCCTGCTTCACCTCGTCCAGCTTGAACGGCTTGATGATCGCCTCGACCTTCTTCACGTTGCACCCCTGCGATGAGTGGATGGGTTCAGCCCTCTCGGGGCAGTCGAGAGGTCGAGCGGACGGCTTCACGATCTGCTGCCCGGATCTTGTGCTCGTGCTGCCCGCGTTTCAATCAGTCCTCGCGACGCTTCCAGGCTCTTTTCGTCGCGCCTCGCCTGCCTCTGCGCCTGGCGAGTGCGCTCACGCTCTTCGCCGGACGGTTGGTGCAACGGGCGGGCCAGGCGGTTGTCGATTGGCAGTGGTCAGTGGTCAGTGATCAGTGGTCAGTGGTCAGTGGTCAGTTTCGGTGCGACCGCCCGGGAGCGATCGCGAGCTGCGACCTGACAGCCGGCCACCGACCACCGACTACCGACCACCGACTACTGACCACCGACTACTGACCACCGACTACCGACCACCGACTACTGACTACTGACCACCGACTACTGACCACCGACCACCGCCATGCCCGCCCTCACGCTCATCCTCGTCGCCGTCGCGGCGGTGCCGATCCTCACCGGCCTCCACTACGCCTTCTGGTCGTGGCGGCTCCGCGCGCCGCCCCGCGAGGACGAGCTGCTCCACGTGCGCACGCGCGACGGCTGGGAGCTCGCGATCGGCCGGTGCCGACCGCGCGGCCCGGCGCGGCGCCTGCCGGTGCTCCTCGTCCACGGCATCGCCATGAACCGGCAGGCCTTCGAGTTCGGGGTGCCGCCGTACGCGCTGGCGGCGCACCTCGCGGGGGCGGGGTTCGACTGCTTCTCGCTCGACCTGCGCGGGCACGGCGAGTCGCGCCGGCACGGGCGCGGGGCGCCGCGGCGCTGGACGCTCGACACGTACCTCGCCGAGGACCTGCCGGCCGCGTTCGACGCGGTCCGCGCGGCGACGGGGGCGGCGCAGGTGCTGTACGTGGGCCACAGCCAGGGGGCGCTGCTCGGCCTCGCGGCGGCGGGGCTCCACGGCGAACGGGTCGCGGCGGTGGCGGCGCTCGCGGCGCCGGCGCACTTCGACGTGCAGGACCGGGTCAAGCAGCTCGTCCGCTGGAAGTACCCGCTCCGGGGCGCCTTCACGCGCCCGCTCGCCCGGATGGTCGCGCCGTTCACGGGCTACTGGCACCCGCGCCCGGCGGAGCTCGCGATCAACCTGCGGAACGTGGAGCCGCGGGTGTACCGGCGGCTCATGGCGAACGCGATCGAGAACATGAACCCGGGGGTGCTCGCGCAGTTCGAGGCGTTCGTGGAGGAGGACTCGTTCCGCTCGATGGACGGGAAGGTGGACTACCGCGCGCTCCTCGAGACGTGCCGCCAGCCGGCGCTCTTCGTGGCGGCGGAGCGCGACGGCCTGGCGCCGCCGTCGGTGGTCCAGGCGGCGTACCGGCGCTGGGGCGGGCCGAAGCGGTACCTCGTGTTCGAGCGCGACTACGGGCACACGGACCTGCTCCTCGGGAGGCGCGCGCCGGAGGTCGTGTACCCGGCGGTGCGGGACTTCCTCCTGTCGGTGATCGGCGACGCGCCCGGGACCGAGCCTGCGCCCGGGACCGAGCCTGCGCCCGGGGGGGCCATCGAAGTCCGGCGGTGAGGCACTCGCGCTTCCGTTCGTGGGCCGTACGCCGCCTCCGCGCCTCCGCCGCGGCCCCCGCTCGCTACCGCGGGCGCGCGGCGGGGGTGCCGGTACGCGCGCGAAGCCGTTCGGTCCTGCTGGGCGAGGCGCGCCCAACTCGCCGGCCACCTCCGCTCGCTGCGCTCGCGGGTGGCCGGCTTCGGACAGGGGCGCGCCCGCTGGGGAAGGACCTCTCCGCGCGCGGATGCCGCTCTGGCTGGGCTGCGCGCCCGCGGTGTACCGCTCCGCGGGGGCCGGGCTGCGGCGCTCCGGCGGCTGTGGCGCGGTCGGGTGCGGGTGCGGGTGCGGGCGCGAGTTGCGGGTGCGGGTACGGGCGCGAGTTGCGGGACGCGGGGATGCGGGGATGCGGGAGTTGCCGGTTCGTGAACACCCGCTCGTCCTGAGCTTGTCGAAGGACGAGCGGTACCGGGTACGCGCCCCTGAGCCCATCGGCTGGTGAGCCTGTCCCGGCCCGACCGACACGGGTTAGCATGCCCCGTGCGCCGCCGCTTCGCCCTCGTCGCCGCCCTCCCCGCCCTGGTCGCGCTCGCCGCGATGGCGTTCTTCGCGGACCGGCTCATCCGGCAAGCGCTCGAGACGGACCTCGAGGCGCGCCTGGTCGCGGCGGCGCGCGCGGCGGCGGCGTCGCTCCCGGCGGAGCGGTTCGTGCGGCTCCGGCCGGGCGACGAGTCGAGCCGGGTCTACGGCTACCTCCGCGGCCGGCTCGAGGCGCTGGCGCAGGCGACGGACACGCGCATCTTCGTCGTGCGGCCGGACCGGACGGCGCTCGCCGACTCCGCGGGCCGCATCGAGATCGGCGAGCCGATCCCGGCGCTCGAGCGCGACCGGTTCGAGATCTCGCAGGCGGCGGGAGGCCACGCGGTCGCGAGCCAGGTGCTCTTCGAGCGGGACGGTCTCCTCTACAAGACGGGCTACGCGCCGATGCGCGACTTCGAGGGCCGGGTGGTGGCGGTGGTCGGCACCGACGGCGCGGCGCCGGCGTTCGAGTCGTACCGCCGGTTCCGGCGGCTCTTCGTGCTCATCGCGCTCGGCGGCGCCGTGCTCGCCGCGGCGGTCGCGGCGGCGGCGTCGCTGTCGGTCACGCGCCCGCTCCTCCGGCTCACGGCCGAGGCGCGCCGGATCGGCCGCGGGGACCTCGGCACGCCCGTGCGCGAGCGGCGCTCCCGCGACGAGATCGGCACGCTCCGCGACACGCTCGAGGAGATGCGCGGCGCGCTCCACGCGCGCGACGCGGAGCGCGAGCTCCTCCTCGCCGGGATCGCCCACGAGGTGCGCAACCCGCTCGGCGCGCTCGACCTCTTCGCCGGGGTGCTCGCCGAGGAGGTCGCGGGGCGGCCGGAGGCGCTGCACGTGGAGCGGCTCCGGAGCGAGCTCTCGGCGCTCGAGAAGGTGGTGAGCGAGTTCCTCGAGTACGCGCGCGTGCGGAGGCCGGTGCGCGAGGAGATCGAGCTGTCGGCCGTCGCCGCCGAGGTGGCCGACCTCTGCGTCCCCCTCGCGACCGAGCGGAGCGTCACGCTCACCGCGACCGGCGCGGGCGCGCTCCACGGCGATCGCGAGCAGCTCCGGCGGGCGCTCGTGAACCTCACCCGGAACGCGATCGAGGCCGCCCCGGCGGGCACCGAGGTGGTGGTCGCCGCCGTGGGCGGCCCGCGGACCGCCGTGCTCGAGGTGCGCGACCGCGGCCCCGGCCTCTCCCGCGGCGCGCGGGAGAACCTCTTCCGCCCGTTCTTCACGACGCGCGAGAAGGGCACCGGCCTCGGCCTCGCCCTCACGAAGAAGGTGGCCGAGGCGCACGGCGGGACGATCGCGCTCCTCGACCGCGAGGGCGGCGGGACGATCGCGCGGGTGGAGGTGCCGGCGGAGGGGAGCGCGGCGAGGAAGGGAGGGGTGGCGTGACCGCCGTGCTCGTCGTGCTCCTGTCCCTGCTGGCCGGGGCGGCGGTCCTCGCCCTCCTCCGTCCCGGCTCCACCGCCCCGATCACCGACCGTGAGGGCCGTCCCGTGCCGGGCAGCGTCGCCGCCCTCGTGAAGGTGAAGCTCGGCGGCGCCCCGCAGACGGTCCTGCTCCGCGGCCGGAGCGAGGAGAACCCGGTGCTGCTCTTCCTGCACGGCGGCCCGGGCACCTCCGAGCTGGGCCTCGTGCGGACGTACAACTGCGCGGCGCTGGAGGAGCGCTTCACCGTCGCGGTGTGGGACCAGCGCGGCGCGGGGACCTCGTTCGCGGCGATCGAGCCCGTGTCCGCGATGACGGTCGAGCAGCTCGTCTCGGACTGCTGCGAGCTCGTCGAGTGGCTCTGCGCCCGGTTCGGCCAGGAGAAGGTCTACCTCCTGGGCCACTCCTGGGGGAGCCTCCTGGGCGTGCGCGCCGTGCAGCGCCGCCCGGAGCGGTTCCACGCGTACGTGGGCATGGGCCAGGTCGCGAACGTGCTCGAGGGCGAGCGTCGCTCGTACGCGTGGACCCTGGCGCAGGCGGAGCAGGCCGGCGACGCCCGGGCGGTCGCGAAGCTCCGCGCGCTCGGAGAGCCCCCGTACGCTGGCGACCTGCGCACCGCGATCGTCACGCAGCGGAGCCTCGTCGCCCGGTACGGCGGCGAGGTGCACGGCAACCCGCGCGGCGCGATGCTCCTCCTCCTCCGCGCCCTGCTGCGGACGGGCGAGTACGGCTGGCGCGACCGCGTGAACGTCTTCCGCGGCGCGTTCGCGGGCATGCGCCTCCTCTGGCCGCAGATCCTCTCGATCGACCTCTTCGCGCGGGTGCCGGAGCTGAAGGTGCCGGTCTGGTTCCTGCTCGGCCGGCACGACCAGGAGGCGCCGGCGGCGGTGGCCGAGCGCTACCTCGAGGCGCTCGCCGCGCCGCGGAAGACGCTCGTGTGGTTCGAGCAGTCCGCCCACTTCCCGAACGTGGAGGAGCCGGACGAGTTCCACCGGGTGCTGATCGAGCGGGTGCTGGGCGCTCCCTGAGCTCCAGGAGCGAGGCGATCGCGCCGACGGAGGTCCCGGCCGTGCGCGGCGCTGAGGATCGCGGATCACGACGTCTCCGTGGCGCTGACGAACGGCTGTCGGTCCGTTCAGTGCGCGAGCACGCGCAGGCCGCGGTTCGTACGGCGGTCCGCAGTTCGACCCGCTCACGCGGGTCAGCCCCCACGAATTCCAAGGAGTTGGGTCGCTGCACGGAGTGTGCAGAACGACATCCGCCAGCGGGGCAGGTTGATCGCGCTTGCGAGCGAGATCCTTCTGGCCCTTCCAACCAGAGATGGCGATGATTCGCGGCCGCACCGCCATCCAGAACCGAGGGGAGCATGGCCATGCGCTTCGTCTGCCTTGTCGTGGGGGTAAGCCTCCTGGCCGCTTGCGGCGGTGGCGGCGGCTGGAAGTCGAGTTGCAGCGCTGACGACCCTTGCTCGGCTGGCAACTTCTGCGCCCATACGCCTGACGGCAACGTGTGCTGGCCGGATGAGGATGTCCCGAGCGTCGAGGCGGTCGTGCAGAGCTGCTCGCAGACTCCCTGCCTGCGCGACTCCGTACTCACCGTGCGGGCGACCGTGCGTGATGCGGACTACGATGGCTGGCGGGGCGAGCTGGACGTGAGGGCTGCGCTGAGCATCGATCCCGAGAACGCGCGGCCCATGCGTTCGGTCGGCGGTGACGAGTGGGAGCTGTCCGTGCCGCTCGCGGAGGTGCCGTTCGGGCACTTCGCGGCGGATGTGACCGCGACCGTGACGGTGACGGACGAGGCGGAGAATGCTGGTCAGCCCGTCACGAGTGAGCAGGTCAATGTGACGAGAAGGAAGTGGGTGGTGGCGTTGCCGGGGCAGGGCGGAACCAGCTTCCCGCTCATGGCGCCCGCCATCGTGAACGACGGGGGCGTCATTGTCGCCGGCAGCGATGGAACGCTCCATTTCGTGACCACGGCTGGGGCGGAGGCTCGTGCCGTCTCGATCGGTGGTGTTGTGAATGGCCCTCCGGTCGTCGGTGCCGGTGCGATCTGGTTGGCGCGTCAGGACGGGCAGCTGAGTAGGCGCTCGCTCGTGAACGGGGATGCGATCGCGCTCGCGAACTGCACGGCCGCAACGAGTCTCATCGGTCCGCCTGCGATCCTGGGTGATCGCGTTCTTGCGGCGTCGGCTGGCACCGAGATACTCGTCACAACTTCGAGCGGGACCTGCAACATCTCGAACCCCGGCGCGTCGGTTACGAGCCCCGCCGCCGTCGACAGTGACGGCCATGTTCTTCTCGCCACTGGGCAACACCTCAGGAAGTACTCGGTCGCGGCGAACTCCACGCTCACGGACGTGTGGACCGGACTCACCGTCTCCCTGGGCGGCGCCGTCTCGAAGCCTCTCGCGCTGGACGCGGAGAAGGGGATCTGGACGACGGCCGCGAGCGGCCTCGTGTACCGCACCACGTCTGCGGGAGTGTCGG
>JAEYZK010000178.1 GCA_023428085.1 Pseudomonadota bacterium | reverse complement strand
GACCGACCGCCGCTATCTCGACATGTCCCTGCTGAAGTCAAAGGAGGTCGCCGAAGCCAAGGCGGCGTGAAGCATCCGAGGAGCTTCACCGTGAGTACGATTTACACACAGATAGGGACTTGACCGAGGTGCGCGATCACACAGTGACGTAGCTAGCCCCAGCCACACAGATGCCGGCACTTGCGCTTCCGGTTGGGCAAACGCGCTTGCCAGCTCCATCGCTAGCTGCGACACCGCAACGCCCGAAATGTCGCTGAGCCCCTTCAGGTCCGAACCGTCCAGCCTCTCAAAGCTCACGAACTCGTCAGGGTGGCTTCGAACAAGCTGCGTTCCGAGCTCCGCGAACACCTGTTCGAGTGCACTCGATGACTCTGCCCAAACGCGCCTACACTCCTTCAGCTCCATGAGCTTGAAGTAGAGGGAGAGCACAGCGCTACCCGCGATCCCGCGAACGTACGCGCCTCTGGCAGCGAACCCAACGCGCTCCCTCATCTTCTCAAAGAAGACAGATACGTACCGCCTATACATCGGCTCATACGCGTTCATTCGCTCTACGGCCCGAGAGAGCGACTCCGCGTCGGCGGGATCCGCGGCACCTGCGATCTCCTCAAGAACACGCCGCGCCTGCGCCTCCTCCGTTTGGACTCCGGTCTCAGTGTTCGACGCGTCGCCTCCTACAGAGTGTCTCGTGCTGTTTACTTCGTCCGCCAGCCTGCCAAGCAGGGGAGCCGCCTCCGTCAAATACGCCGTTACGTCCTCACCAGAACCCAGCTCCCGATTCGCTACTTCCGCAAGGCTTGCTAGCCGGCTTGATGCGAACACACTCGTCTTGTTGTCCAGGAACTGCTTCAGGAGCTCGGCAAATACTTCCCTTCTCCCCTCCACATTCTTCTTCTCGAGAATCTGCGTGAACTCAGGGGTTCCACCGCCCCACGCCTCAGCGGCATCTACAAGCCTGAGCAAACCTAGCGCCACGGATGCGTCAACCTTGTCCTGCTCAACCAATGCCGTGAGGTAGGGGAGCAGGGTGTACTCGAGGGAGACCTTCTCGCGATCATCCCATCGCCCGAGCCTAGCAAGCGACTTCAGGCCTGAGACACGCCCCAGCCCTCGGCCGAACGCACCCCAAGGGAACTTCTCTTCCTCGTACGGCATGTTCAGTTCACAGATGTTCGACAAGGCATGGAAGTCGGGCTCTTCAAGCCCCTGTCCCCTGGCCTCAGCCGCGAACAGAAGAAGCTCGTTTGTGAACCGGTAGTCTCCCGAGCCTATCGCGTCGAGTTGCTCTAGACCGAGCCTAAAATAAGCTACGCACTCTTCTGCACTCGATGGCAGCACTGCCCTGGCCAGGTCCGCGAACAGAGAGGCGCGACTCCCGACCTCGTCCTCGCCCTCAATGCCCTGCCGAGCAGCCTTCGCAAGCCTCCCGGCCAAATCATGAGAGCCTGGGCGCCGCGCTAGAATCGACACCATTTCGATCAGCGACGAGACCGGACAAGTTCCCTCTTCAGACAGCTTGGCCACTAATCCGGACAGTACCTCGCGGCCTACATCATCCCGCGCCCACATCGCAAAGAGAAGGGCGTGCCTGCCTAACTGGTCAAAGAAGTGATCGAGTTCACTTGTCGGCCGGGAAGGGTCACGGCTGAGGCGCAGCTTACTCCACGTGTTCCCGAGAGTTTGAAAGGCTAGATCGCACCGACCGCGAGGAGCAGAGAAGACGAAGTAGAGCGCGCGCGCTACACTCAAAACGGGCTCGAGTCTCTCTGCCAAGAAGCGCTCTGCGTCACGTTTGAGATGCTCACCTATGGTCCTCTTCTCTTTCGGCACACCTCGCTCACCGGCAACGACGGCGTTGAGCTTCTGCTCCAACGCCTTCCGAAGCGACACGCTGTCGTCCTCGGAACCGAGCGACGAAGCAAGACCGTTCAGTTCCTCCGGCAGGATCGCCCGCTCGCTGACTGACTCCTCACGCGCTGCACATCGTAGAGCGACGTTGACCAGGAACCGATAGACATCCCCCGCCTCGAGGCGCTCGGCGAATGACCACAAACGCGGCCGTTGCTGCGAGCCCGCATCGAGCATCTGCAAGGCTTCGGAGCGACGACCCTGAAGGATGGCGATGGCAGCCGCCTTCAGGATTCCGTCCTCGAGGCGCCATCTCCGGTCGGAACGGAAGGTGGAGTCCGCCTCGAGCCTTCCCGATCTGACACAGGCTTCACCTAGCGCTGAGATAAGGCCTGCTCTGTTTGCATCTTGAACCTCCTCGGCGAGTGCAGCCGCGAGAGTCCCGGGACCCTCGAGCTTGCCAACGAACACACTGACCGCGTCGGCAGAGATCACTTCTCCCTGTCGCGCCTGTGCGAGCAGCGAGTACAGTCGGGTCGAGATGTCGTAGGAGAACCAGTCAGGCCATCCCTCCAGGTATCTCACCGCATCTTCAACCCGGGACTCGCAGACAAGCCGGAATGGTATGGCGACGAAGTCGAATCCGTCCGGCCTTGCTTCCGGGCTCACGCTCTGCTTCGAGCCGCGGTAGAAGTGTTCCAGCCACTCCGCCGCTTGCACCGCGTGCCTCGCGCACGCACCCTTGTCTCCCGCCAGCATCGACGCAATCGCCAGTCTGGCATGTCTCGTCCCAGGCCAAGCAGTGCGCGTCTCGAAGAGACGCCTAGTCGCATCGGCATCGGTCGATGCCACCACCAGATCTGGTCCGTCAAGAAGGTACGCCGAGCCGCGATCAGAGATGGACGCAAGCGTCGAGAGTTCGACCAACAGGCGAACGAGTTGCCCCCACTCGCCCCTCCGTGCAGCATCTCGCGTTGCGGCCTTGAGTCTCGCGTAGCGGACCGTCAGCTTCCCAACAGTACTCGCGATGGACTCAGGAAGCCGCTCATCAAATGCGAGAGCGAACAGCCGCTGCCCATCCCCAAGGTTCTCGAGCAATCCCGGCAATGCCGCAGCGGCGTACATTGACCGATCCTGCTGACCAAGCAGGTTCTCTACGATCAGACTCATGTCCGTCGGTGTCGCCGCATACCTCCTTCGAACGAAGGTCTCCGTCGGCTCATCGCGAAAGATGAGACCGTGCCCGGTGTTCTCTAGGAGCGGGTACAGGTCGGCAACAAAGCTCTTCACCTCGCTGACATCTAGACCGTGCGCATCGGCGTACTCTTTCGCTGGAACGGGAGGCGGTAGGACGGCCAGCCCCGCGAGGAATGTGCCTATCACTCGCTCGGGAGTCCCCTTCTTCTTGAGCTCGTCAAGCGCTGTAGTGATCCGCGCTTCGATCAACTCGTCCACAGCGATCTTCTGCTGTGCTTCCGCAGGATCCAGCAGCCCCCTTCCCCCGAGTGCTAGGTGCTCCAGCACTCTGGGGTTCCCCTCGGAGCGGGCCCACGCCACTTGCACGTCGGTCGTGCTCAGCTCGCTCACGCGGGCGCGCAGGTAGGCTTCCGCTTCTTCGTAAGAGAATGGTCGGAGTTCTACCTCCCTACAGGGAACGTCTCCTGTCACGAGCTCGCGCCGATACGTCCGACAACTCACTACCAGCTTCACTCCGTCCACCGATCCACGGTGGAAGAAGGCGCGAAGCAAGAGAGAGGGGAAAGCGTCCTGATGCCGTTCGTTGGCTATCTCTGCCGCGTTGTCGGCAGCATCAAGAATCAGGATGATCTGCTGATCCCTCGATGCACGGCGAAGAGTAGCCACCGCCTGCTGCAAGCGTCTGCGGAATGCCGAGGCAACCTCCTCTGCGTTGACGGCCATTGGCAGGAGCGGATCACACAGGCCTTCACCCGCAAGCACGTTGGCTATGTGGATGAGTCCACGACCTGGTAGATGTCGCGCGTCATCAGGCGCACGGTATGCCCCCCCGCCGAAGCAATCGAACAGGATCGCTTTGTGCTTCGCACCCAAGCGGTTCGCGAGACTTCGCAAGAACACCGTCTTGCCGACTCCGCCCGCAGCATGAACAACAAGCGGCCTATCGAGCGCTGGGACTAGGGCGACCACCTCGGGGAGCTGCTCGCGGTCGACGACCTCACCCACTTCTGGGAAGACAGACTCACAAGGGAACAGGTCCGCTTGATCTTGGACTTCAAGCGCATCGAGAACATCAACGCGTCGAATGACGTTTCGGCCGCCCTGCCCGCCCGATCCGGCCTTCGTCCTTACGAGATGCCTGAGCCCCGCAAGCCTAGCTCGGGCGTTCGCATCCGGAGCGGCGGACCAGTCTACAACGGTCCGGGCGACAGCCCCCCTATTCTGTTCGAGACTTCCGGCCAACCCCGTGATCCGCATTGTCCTTGCAAAGGAGGCAAGGAGCTTCCGCGCGAGTCCCGCGGCTTCGGTGAACTGCCTAGCCTGTTCTCGAGCAACGCCCGTCAGCTTCGCTTCACCGCCCAGTGCCGCTATCGCTTCAGCCAGCTCCGGAAGTACCGGCCTGTTCGTCACCAACTCGAAAGACAACTTCTTGTCGGCGACTCCCTCCCCGTATCTCTTCCTGAAGCTGCTGTAGGCGGTAGCAAACTTCTCTACCGTCTCCTTCGCGTCGGCTGCTCGATAGGGCTTGCCATCGGACGCGAGCGAGTACTTCAGCTGCACAACCCTGATCGCACGTGCACTGGCAAGGCTCGGGGACTTTCCGTGGTAGAGCGTGAGGTCCGCTACCTCTACGGCCTTCGCAGGCGCCCCCTCTTGATCAGCGGGAGACAGTCCCTCGACCGCGATCCCAACGAGATCATCGGACGGCACCACGAGCTGAAGCGCCATGCGTGCGGCCCACGCTTCGTGGAACTCATGCCCATCACGGGAAGCTCTCACGGTTTCCACAGCACGCTTTCGAGCTGTCATCGGGCTCAGTCTAGCCGCGGCGCGGCTGTCCGGGGTAGCAGAAGCCGTGGCTAGGCGCTGTAGCCGCCATCTCCGACACTCTCGGGGAGTGTTCCGGCTGTCTTGGTGCAGCGCTTTCGTGGATCTCTCGGCGCGCCAAGAAGGATGGCGGTTCTTGGTACAAGGTGGATGGCAAACATCCGCATTCCACTCAGAGTTGGCGTTCCAGCTGAGCTTCGCACGCTACGGAAGCATGCGCCTCTGCCGTACCTCGACCGAGGACGGTTCACCATCGTTCTGTATTTGCCTGGAGGTATTCGGAAGCGGGTACGAACAAGGTACGACGCGAGCGACTACGAGAAGGCGCTCGCGGATCAGCACCTTCGCCAGAGCGAGCTCGACGCTCAAGCTGCCGCCGCTGGGCTATCTACAGAAGGTGGCATTTCATTCAACGCATACTGCAACAGCTGGTTGGCAGAGAGGACCAACGATGACAAGTCACACGACGAGTCGCGGCTCCGAGTTCACGTCCTGCCACGGATCGGCGGGATGGTCATCAGCCAGATCCGCCCCCGGCACATCAGAACTCTGTTGAGCGAGCTCCGAAACCAGCAGCTCGCGAGTCGCACCATCCGTAACGTCTACTACACGATGACGGGTGTCTTCCGCCAGGCGTTGATAGACGAACTCATTACCGCCACTCCATGCGTCTTCAGCCCTGAGCTTCCGAGCGTCCAGGACGCCGACCCCGAGTGGCGTGCTAACAACTACTTCACGAGGAAGGAGCTTCGCATCCTCTGCTCCCCGCACCCATGGATCGAGATCGACTCCACAGTCTCCTATGCTCTGATGGGGTTGGCGGGTCTCCGCCCCGGAGAAGCGACTGCGCTTCGCTGGCGCAACTACGACGAGGTTTGGCATGGCGCAGCCATGGACGACGACGAGGTGGATGGGCTGTTCGTTCTTGGCCGGCTTGTGGTCGCACGTTCCCTCGACAGGGAGTACTCGAAGACGGGTGAGACTAGGTTCGTTCCAGTTCACCCTGCGCTTGCTCTTGTCCTGACAGCATGGAAGCAGTGGGGTTGGGAGGCGTACGTTGGCAGGCCGCCCACGCGCGATGATCACATTCTACCCTGCGTAATTGGATCACGCGCTCGAGGTCGAGGCGACTCCGGACGACGCTCGAGCGATACTCTCTCGGAGCGAATCAAGACTCACCTCGAGGCACTCGGGTGGCGCGACAACAGAGACAACTACACGCTTCGTCACACATTCTTGACGATGTGCCAGAATGATGGCGCCGTACGGGAGGTCCTGCGCCGCGCCACGCACAAGGTTCCTCGGAGCGTAATGGACGGCTATACACGCGTGTTCTGGTCTGCCCTCTGCACCGAGGTGGCCAAGCTCCGGATGGACCTCGATCACCGGCACGGGCCTTTGGGCATGTTCCGACCTGCGGGCAGCCACTTCCCTGTTTCGAGCGCGGGGTACGAGCTCCTGGGTCCCGGACGTAAGCGAATCGGCCAGGGCAAGGGATACGTGCCTCACGACAGGAAGGGGACGCCCAACGTGCTGAGTCGCTGGGCGCGCGTGGAGGCTGAGAAAGCCGCAGACCTCGCTTCGCATAAAGCCGACGAGACTGAACGGTGAGCCCCTGACCGACCCCGGACCCCAACTGTGGGTCGGTCTTTTTTGCTACCACTGCTACCGCGAAATGCCCCCTGAAGGACCGTAGAGGACGGAAGAGGACGGTCGAAGCGCGTACTCCCAGGGCGACCACTCCCTAACACCTTGAGATCGCTGCACTTGAGTTGCCCCTCAAGGGGGGTTCGAATCCCCGTGGGGTCGCCATCTACCTACGCCTTCTTGCTGCGCTCTCCGCTGTCGAAACGCTCGTCTCCCCCGACGTCTCGCGGGCACACAGCCAACAGCCGCTCCCTGGCCTCTCGAGTTGGCGGAGCCGCGTCCCGCGGGACGCACTCACCGCGGCCTGTTCAGGTACAGCTCGATGAGTGTCCGGACCGCAAGCTCGGCTTTGTAAATCGGCGCCGCGCGCTGGCTGACGAGGAAGTCCAGCGAAGCAGGATCGCCCGCGTCACCGATGGCCTTGAGGGCCATGTACTTGTCCCTTCCCTCCAGGGCCGCGTAGCGCTCCTTCAGGAACGGCAGCTCGTTCTCGGGGCCCAGCATCCCGATCGCATCGAGCGCGACGGCCCGCACGAATTCGTCCTTGTGCGCAGCGTACTTCTTGAGGGCCTCCATCGCGCGCCGGTTGTTGGTCCCTCCCAGCTCGATGATCTCCATGTAGGGGCCGTCGTCGATGGCATCCTTGGGCCGCGCCCGCGCGAGGATCTCGTCCACGGCGGTATCGTCCGCGCGGAACCCGAGCAGCGCTCGGTTCACCTTCGAGGCGATCTCCTTCACCAGGATCGACGCCGGCCTGTGGATGCATGGCTCGTAGCCCTCTGCGACCGCCCAGACCGAGACCCTGTTGTTGTAGAAGAACGCGCGGATCGGGAACACCCGGCCACCGGACGAGAGCTCGGCACGGAACTCGTGCGCGGCCTCCATCGCGGCGACGACGGTCACGATCCAGCGGTTGACGACCCGATAGTGCTGGATCTCGCAGTCCCCGAGGGCGCCGGCTTCGCGACAGGGATGTGCATCTGGCAACCGGAGAGCAGCCCTACCGCGAGCGCCACGAAGAGCAGACTCGAACCCATACGCATGGAGGCCTCCGGCAGGGATAGGAACGGCACCGGCGAGGAGCGAGCAAGACTCGGTCGAGGGCGAGCCTCGGCCCGGTCCTGGGCGATCACACGGGCAGACCGCTATCACGCAGCGACCGCGAGCGAAGGAGCCCGCGCCAGCACCCGCGGTGGCCTCTGGCTGCACCCGCCCCTGCGGCGCTCCGAACGGGAGACGAGCCGCTCGGTCCGCCGTCGCCGCGGTGAGGAGCGGCGACGCGCGGACCGAGGGCTCGTCCAGGCGCTCTTCGATCAGTTACAGCCGGAGCTGTTCTTGAACATGAGCTGCGCCGTCTGGTGGAAGTACCGGCGCCAGTTCCCCCAGTCGTGCCCCCCGGAGCTCTGCTGCCAGAGGGACTTGATCCCGTTCCGCTGGAACACGCCGACGGTGTACTGGGCGTTGGCGAGGGCGGTGTCGCTGTCGCCGGCGGCCACGTAGATCGGCGCGTCGAGGAGCCCGTTCGTCTGGGTGGGGTTCGTGAGGACGCTGGCGAGGTTCCGCTCCCACGCGGCGCGCGTGTCGGGGAAGTAGCCGGCGCTGTACACGTAGATCCCGCTGAAGAGGTCGAGGTGCGGGAGGCCGGTGTTGAGCGTGACCATGCCGCCCATCGAGAGGCCGGCGATCGCGCGGGAGTGCCGGTCGGTCTTCACGCGGTAGTTCGCCTCGACGTACGGGATGAACACCTGCCGGTAGCGGGCCGTGCAGGTGTCGTCGTTCGGCGGGGACGGCGGGTTGAGGCTGGCGCAGTCGCTGGTGTTGGGCATGGCGATGATGAACGGCACCGCCTTGCCCGCGGCGATCAGGTTGTCGAGGATGAGGCCCGCGTAGCCGCAGCTGTACCCGCTGGTGCAGGACCAGTGACCGTCGTTCTCGCCGCCGCCGTGGTTGATGTAGAGCACGGGGTACGTGAGGCCGGAGGTCGCGTAGCCGGGCGGCGTGTAGACGCGCATCGTCCGGCCGCTGTTGTCGGGGCGCACCGTGGTCACGGTGCCGTGCGGCACGTTGGCGTTGGCGTAGAAGCTCGAGTCGCTCGAGCTGGCCAGCGTCGGCAGCGAGGTCGGGCAGGTCCCGGTCCCCGTGAAGGTCGCCGTGACCGACCGGGCCGCGGTCATGGTGGTGATGCAGGCGCCGCTGCCGACGCACGCGCCGCTCCAGCCGGAGAAGGTCGCGCCGCTACCGGCGGTGGCCGTCAGCGTGACGGTGGTCCCGCTGGCGTAGGGGCCGGCCTGACACGTGGAGCCGCAGTTGATGCCGGACGGGGTCGAGGTGACGGTCCCGTTCCCGACCCTGGTCACGGTGAGCATGTACCCGGGGGTCCCGCCCGCGGTGACGCTGACGCCGGTGACCTTGGGGTTGTCCGGGCCGCCGCCCTTCGTGAAGGCGATCACCACCTGGCCGCTCCCGTTGACGGTGGCGTTGAACGTCCGGGCGATCGCCCTGTTCGCGCCGCCGGCCGACGCGTAGATGTCGAACGCGCTCAGCACCGTCGCGCCGTTGACGGCCACGTTGAAGGTGCGCTGGCCGGCGGCGGTCCAGTAGCTCTCCGAGAAGTAGAGCGTGACCAGCGCCGCGCTGCCGGCGGTGAAGCCGGGGACCGTGTAGGTGAACTCACCGTACCGCTCGGTCTGCAGCACCGCCTGCGGCGGCGCCGTCCCGGTGAGGAGCGAGGTGTCGATGGTGTTGGTCGTCGAGTACGTGGACCCGCCGGAGAAGTAGGCGTCGGCGAGGAAGCTCCCCGTGGCCGTGCCGCCGGCGTTGACCGCGACGGTGATGCCGACCGGGATCAACGTGAAGGTTGCGGTGACCGACTGGGCGGCGTTCATCGCCACCGTGCAGGTCGCAGTCCCGTTGCACGCGCCGCTCCAGCCGTCGAACGTCGACCCCGTGCTGGCGCTGGCGGAGAGCGTCACGATCGTCCCGCCGGTGAAGCTGGCGGAGCAGGTCGTGCCGCAGTCGATGCCCGAGCCGGTGACCAGGCCGCTCCCCGTCCCGGCCCTGGCGACGGTGAGCGTGTAGGTCGGCATCCTGAAGCTGGCGGTGATCGACTGGGCGGAGTCCATCGTCACGACGCAGGTCGCCGAGGCGTTCGCGGCGCACACGCCGCTCCAGCCGCTGAACGACGAACCGCTCTCCGGCGTCGCGGTGAGGGTCACCGTCGTCCCGTTGGCATAGATGGCGCTGCACGTCGCGCCGCAGCTGATGCCGGCCGGGTTCGAGGTCACCGTGCCGCTCCCCGTCCCCGCCTTGGCGACGGTGAGCATGCTGGTCGGCTCGTGGGTGAACGTGGCGCTCACGTTCTGCGCTTCGGTCATGGTGACCGTGCAGGTCGTCGCGGCTCCGCTGCACGCTCCGGCCCAGCCGCCGAACTGCGAACCGCTCGCCGGCGTCGCCCTGAGGGTCACGAGCTGTCCCACGCTGAAGCTGCCCGAGCACGTGGTCCCGCAGCTGATGCCTGCGGGGCTCGAGGTGACGGTCCCGCTCCCCTCACCCGACTTCGTGACGTCGAGGGAGACCGTGTCCGGGATGCCGCTCTCCACGGTGATGCCGCAGATCTTGGGATTGTCCGGGCCGCCGTTCCGGGTGAAGGCGACCACCACCTGGCCGCTGGAGTTGGCGGTGGTGCTGAACGACCGGGCGATGGCCCGGTTCTGGCCGCCGGCCGCCGCGTAGATGTCGAACGCGGTGAGCACGGTCGCGCCGTTGATGGCGACGTTGAACGTGCGCTGCCCGGCCGCCGACCAGTAGCTCTCCTGGAAGTAGAGCGTCACCGCCGCCGCGCTCCCCGCCGTGAAGCCGGGGATCGTGTAGGTGAACTCACCATACCGCTCGCTCTGGAAGACCGCTTGCGGCGGCACCGTCCCGGCGATCTGCGTGGTGTCGATGGTGTTCGTGGTCGTGTAGGTGCTCCCGCCCGAGAAGTAGGCGTCCGCCACGAAGCTCCCCGTGGCCGAGCCGCCAGCGTTCACGGAGATCCCCGTGCCCACGGGGATCGTGTTGAACGTCGCGGTGACCGACCGGGAGGCGTTCATCGTCACGCTGCACGTGGCAGACGATCCGGTGCAGCCTCCGCTCCAGCCCGCGAACGTGGCGCCGCTGTCGGGCACGGCGGTGAGGGTCACGACCGTGCCGCCCGGGAACGGGCCGCTGCACGACGTGCCCGCGCTCGAGCTGCAGGTGACGGTGCCGTTGGCGGTGCCCGCCTTGGTCACGCTGAGCGTGTAGCTGGTCGCGCCGGCGGCGACGGTGATGCCGCTGACCTTGGGATTGTCCGGGCCGCCGTTCCGGGTGAACGCGATGACGACCTGCCCGCTCGAGTTGGCCGTCGTCTCGAACGACCGAGCGAGGGCCCGGTTCTGGCCGCCGGCCGACGCGTAGATGTCGAACGCGGTGAGCACGGTGGCGCCGTTGACGGCCACGTTGAACGTGCGCTGCCCCGCCGCCGACCAGTAGCTCTCGGAGAAGTAGAGCGTGACCGTCGCCGCGCTCCCGGCGGTGAAGCCGGGGATCGTGTACGTGAACTCACCGTACCGCTCGGTCTGCAGCACCGCCTGCGGCGGCACCGTCCCCGTGAGCTGCGCCGTGTCGATGGCGTTCGTCGTCGTGTAGGTGCTCCCGCCCGAGAAGTAGGCGTCCGCCACGAAGCTCCCCGTCGCCGAGCCGCCCGCGTTCACCGAGACCGTGGTCGCGCCCCCCGTGAACGTCGCCGTCACGGTCTGGCTCGCCGACATCGTCACCGAGCAGGTCGTCGCCGTCCCGCTGCACGCGCCGCTCCAGCCGCCGAAGGTGGAGCCGCCGGAGGTCGCCGCCGTGAGGGTCACCACGGTGCCGGTGGCGAACGTCGCCGAGCAGGTCGCGCCGCAGTTGATCCCGCCCGCGCTCGACGTCACCGTCCCGTTGCCCGTCCGGGTGACCGCCAGCGTCGGGTCGGCGCCGCTGCCGCTGTACATCGTCGCCGCGTTGTTGAGCGCGTTCAGCACCGCGTTGTACGCCGCCTTCTTGTTGCCGCCGCCGTCGAACAGGAGCGGGCTCTCGCTCGAGCGCCACGAGTCGCTGTCCCGCACGCCCCACACCGTGATGCCCGCGCACCGCGGGACGTTGAGGCAGGCCGTGACCAGCCCCACGTACTGGTTCGTGTCGGCGTTGCGGACGTCCACCTCCGTGAGCTGCACGTCCACGCCGAGCGCCGCGAAGCTCGACAGCGTCGTCTGGAAGTTCGAGGGGAGCGAGCTGCCGCCGGTGAAGTGCGTCTGCAGCCCGACGCAGTCGATCGGGACGTTCCGGGACTTGAAGTCCTGGATCATCCGGTAGACGCCCTGGGTCTTCCCGTAGCTCCAGTTCTCGATGTTGTAGTCGTTGTAGCAGAGCTTCACGTTCGGGTCGGCCGCCCGCGCCGTCCGGAACGCCACCTCGATCCAGTCGTTCCCCGTCCCTTGCAGGTTGGAGCTCCGCCGGGAACCGTCCTCGTTGAACGCCTCGTTCACGACGTCCCACGCCGAGAGCTTGCCGCGGTAGTGGGCCATCACGCCGTTGATGTGGCTGATCATCGCGTTCCGCAGCGTGGTCCCGCTGATCCCGCCCCACCAGCTCGGCTGCTGGGCGTGCCAGGCCAGCGTGTGCCCGCGGACCTTCATCCCGCGCTGCGTCGCCCAGTTGTAGATGTTGTCTCCGGAGCCGAACGTGAAGTTCCCCTGGCTCGGCTCCGTGGCGTCCGGCTTCATCTCGTTCTCGGCCGTCACCGAGTTGAACTCGCGCGCCGCGATCGTCGTGTACGTCGAGTCGCCGAGCCGGCCGTTCGCGATCGCGGTCCCGAAGTACCGGCCCGATCCCGCGGCGGCCGCGCCGAGCGTCGTGAAGTTCGTCGCCGCCGCCTGGCCGCCGCCCGTCGACGCGCCGTCGGACGACTCGCCCCCGCAGGCGGCGAGGAGTCCCACCATCACGACGAGCGACACCCGGCTTCTCATGGTTTGCATTGCCAGTCCCTTTCGGTCGATGGGATCGAGGGCCACGGGACCCTTCGACCACGCGCTGGAGAGCGATCGAATCTGCTCGCACGGTCCGTGCGCCCGTGTCAACGCCACAATCCAGGCCGACGCCGAAGTTGACGGGATCTGAACCGTTTCAGAGAGCCCTGGATGGAGCCCGACGGCGGCACGCAGGAGGGGCGGTGCCGGAGGCGCACCGCCCGCCCCCGGCGCCGCCTCGACGCGACCGCCTCACGGCATCACATCGAGCAGCAGATCGTCGGAGCCGCCCTTCGACGTCGCGCCGACGCCGTCGCCGAACGTCACCGTGCCCCCGAGCGCGCCGACGGTGCGGACGTGGTGGGAGACGGGATCGACCACGATCCCGCGCCACTCCATCGTGCCGCTGGTGCCGCAGCCGTCGAGCAGGCGTGCCCAGAGCTCGTCGCCGGCCAGGTTCCAGCGCTCGAGGCGGTCGGAGCACGCGGTCGGCCCATGCGTGAGGATGGCCACGCGCCCTGCGGGATCGACGGCGGCGCCCACCGGCTGCCGGCCGTCCGCGGCGATCACGCGCCCGAACCGGGGCGCGCCGCTCCCCTCCGCCACGGCGAGGAAGAGCGCGGTGTCGCGCGGCTGCGCCACGGCGGCGCCCTGCGTGCCGGCCCAGGAGATCGCCCCCTGCCCGTGCTGCACGAGGGCCACCACGGTCCCCATCGCCGTCGCGCCGATGCTCACGACGCGCCCGCTCACGGGCGTCGGGGAGAGCCGCGCCCGCCAGCGGACCGTGCCGGCCGGATCCAGCGAGCCGAAGGCGGTGCCGTCGCCGATCGCGAGGTTCCCGGCGGGATCGAAGGAGAGGGCCGTCGGCCACCCCGTCCCGTCGCCGTCGAGGTCGGGCGCCGGGAGATCCCAGAGCCGCGTGCCGTCCCACCGGTACTTCACGATCCGGGGCTGGTTCGGGCCGCCGAGCACGGGGCGCACCAGGCCGATGGCGGCGCTGCCGTTCGGGTCCACGGCCACCGGCGAGAGGCCGAAGCCGGCCGCCTCCGTCCGTTGCCAGGTGAATGCGCCCGCGGGGCTGAGCTTCACGAGAACGATCGGGGTCCTCGCCCGCTCCGCGCCCGGGGCCGGGACCGGCCCTCCACCGAAGTCGGGACATGGCTCGGTCGCGAGACACGGCGCGCGCACGGCGAAGAACACGTTGCCGAGGCCCGTCACGGCGACCGAGACCTCGGTGTACGCGACGCCGCGCATCGGATACACGCGCGACCACGCGTTGGAGCCGTCCGCGCGCAGGCGGACGAGGCCGAGGGCCTCGGGCTTCCCGGTGGCCGCGGCGCCGCCGTTCGACGTGACGAGCACGATCCCGCCGTCGGGGGCAGCGGCGGCGGCGACGATCAGCTCGTCGCCGAGACCGCCCAGGCGGCGGGCCCAGGCGGCGGTCCCGCCCTGCTGCGTGTCGATGGGAGCGGCGTTCGCCGCGGCGGCGGCCGCCTCCCCCGCTTCCTCCGCCGTGCTCCCGCACCCGAGCCCCAGCCCGAGCGCGAAGAGCGCGGCGGTCCAGCTTGCGTACCTCGTTCGTACCCCCATGACTTTACCCTCCGTGGACGGAGAGTACCGCCGCGCAGTGACGCAACGCATCAGGCGCCAGGGGTCCAGTGATTCTCCACGCGAGGGCGCGTGCGGACGCCACCCCTGCCGCCGCGCCCGGGGACCTCCCCGCCAGCGCCCGGCGGGCCCCCGGGCCCTTCGACGCGCGGGCGTCCGCCCTCTCACCGTGGGGCGCTGTCGCCGAGGATCACGTCCCCGTGCCGCGCCCTTCACCTCTCCTCTCCCAGACCGCGAGCGGGGCGAGCGGCTCGAACCCGGCCGCGCGCGCGGCGTCGAGCGCCGGTCCGTGCTCGTAGCCCACCACCGGCAAGCCGGGGAACCGCGTCCGCGATGCGGCGGAGCACGCCCGGAACGCGGCGGCGAGGTCCCCGGTGACGTTCGAGAGCCCGATCACGCTCCCGCTCCGGTGGAGCACGCCGGTGCCGACGATCCTGCCCTCGCGCTCGCCGGCCAGGAACACGACGCGCGGATCCCGGAGCAGCGCTGCCGGGAACACCCGGACGGCCGCCCGGTCGCCAGGAGGCGGCGTCCCGCGCCACGCGCCCTCCCAGGCGGCGAGCGCGGCCTCGTCCCGAACCTCCCCCCACCGGACCTGGCCCTCGTCCCGCGGCTCGGGGTGCTCCGTGGCGAGCGCGATCCACTCCGCCTCGAACAGGAGCTGCAGCCCGAGCGCTGCGCCGTCGAGCGTGCGGAACGAGTCCTTCACCGCGAACACCGGGTCGGCCGCCGCCGTCACCAGCGCGCCGACGGCTGCGCGATGCGTGGCGAAGCGCTCGGGGCCGCCGAGCGTGACGAGGCGGGGGTAGCAGGGAGGGACGGGGCCGTGGGCGATCCAGTGTGAACCGTGGAACTCCCCGGGAGCTCCATGCGCCCGGCAGACGAGATCGCACCAGCAGGCGTTCTCGTGAGCGGCTTGCGCGACCAGCGAGCGCATGTCCATGACCAGATGCTTGCCGATGGCCGCGGGTGCGGCCACGCACAATCGGGGCGGAGCGCGCCGGCATCCTCGCGAGCAATCACGAGGACCTACGCCGCGGGGTCCTTGATGTGTCGTCCTGCCCGCATCGAACCGGTTCGCTGGTAGTCTAGGCGCGCGATCCCCCGTGGCAACCTACCCACCGCTCTCCGAGCACGAGGAGACACCATGTCATCACGTCCCATCCCTCCGATCCTCCAGCGCCTCGCGCGGCGCCTGCCCACCGCGATCGCCGCGGCGGCCCTCGCGGCGGTGAGCCTGCACGCCACCGTCGCCGGCGCAGCGCCGGAGTCGGTCGTCTCCGGGGCCGTGTGGACCGACACGTCCGGCTCCCGCATCCAGGCGCACGGCGGCGGCTTCCTCAAGCACGGCTCCACCTACTACTGGATCGGCGAGGACAAGACGAACGGCACCGCCTTCCAGAACATCAAGTGCTACTCCTCGACGGACCTCGTCCACTGGACCTTCCGCCTGAACCTCCTGACGCGGCAGTCCAGCGGCGACCTCGGCCCGAACCGCGTCGTCGAGCGCCCCAAGTTCGTCTACAACGACGCGACCCGGCAGTGGGTCATGTACATGCACATCGACAGCTCCAACTACGCCGACGCGCGTGCGGGCGTCGCGACGAGCGGCGCGGCCGGGCCGTGTGACGACGCGTACGTGTATCGCGGGAGCTTCCGGCCGCTGGGCAACATGGCCCGCGACATGACGCTGTACAAGGACACCGACGGCCAGGGCTACCTCGCGGCCTCCGCCAACGAGAACGCGGACATGGTGATCTACCGGCTCTCCGCGGATTACCTGAGCCCCGTGCAGGAGATCTACCGGCTCCCCGGCCAGTACCGCGAGTCGCCGGCCATCTTCAAGGTGGACGGCGTGTACTTCATGGTCACGTCCGGCACCTCGGGCTGGGCGCCGAACATGCAGCGGTACATGTCGGCCACCTCGCTCGCGGGGCCGTGGTCGAGCCTCCGCGATCTGACGCCGGGCTCCAGCACCTCGTACGACTCGCAGACCACCTACGTGCTCCCGGTGACCGGGACGCAGACGACGACGTACGTCTACATGGGCGACCGCTGGTTCGGGAGCAACCTGCCCGACTCGCGCTACGTCTGGCTTCCGCTCACCGTGAACTCCGGGAGCCGCACGCTCGCGCTGTCCTGGTACGACTCCTGGACGATCGACACCGTGACCGGCGCCTGGGCCGCGGGGCCGACGATCCCGAGCGTCACGCTCGTGGCGCGGCACAGCGGGAAGCTGGCCGACGTGAAGGACGGCTCGACGGCGGACCGGGCGGCCGTGATCCAGTGGTCCGCGAACGGCGGGTCGAACCAGCGGTGGCGGCTCCAGGACGCCGGGAGCGGGTACTTCCGCGTCGTGAACGTCAACAGCGGGAAGTGCCTCGACGTCACGAGCGGCTCGACGTCGAACGGGGCGACCGTCATCCAGTACACCTGCGGCGGCGGCTCCAACCAGCAGTGGCAGGTCCGGGACATGGGCTCGGGGTACGCGCAGCTCGTCGCGCGCCACAGCGGGAAGTGCCTCGACGTCTCCAACGTCTCCACGGCCGACGGGGCCGCCCTCATCCAGTGGACCTGCGGGAGCGGCTCCAACCAGCAGTGGCAGCAGCGGCCCTGAACGAGGCCGGCCGCCGCAGGTCGGCGAGCGTCCGGCCTGCGGGCGCGACAAGATGAGGGGTATGCCTGCCAGAGCAACGCCCAAGACGCCGAGGCGCCCCTCGAAGGTCCGTGAGCAGCACACCAGCAGCGCGGAGCGCGTGGTCCGCAAGACCACGCGCTCCGGCGCGCCCGCGGGCGCCCGCCAGCGTGCGACCGCGAAGCCCGCGTTGCTCTCCGGCGGGAACCCGCAGATCCCGAAGGGCGACGGAGACGCCCCTGTGCAGGCGTACATCGAGGCGATGCCCGGCTGGAAGCGCGACCTCGGCCGCCGCCTCGACGCGCTCGTCGTGCGCACCGTGCCCGGGGTGCAGAAGGCCGTCCGGTGGAACTCGCCGTTCTACGGCGTCGAGGGCAAGGGCTGGTTCCTCAGCTTCCACTGCTTCACGAGGTACGTGAAGCTGGCGTTCTTCCGCGGCGCGTCGCTGCGTCCCCTGCCCCCCGGCGAGTCCAAGCACGACGAGGTGCGCTACCTCGACATCCACGAGGACGAGCCGATCGACGAGGAGCTCCTGTCCGGCTGGATCCGGCAGGCGTCGAAGCTGCCGGGGTGGGTTCCGTAGGGTCGTTGCAGCCGGAGCCGATCGCCGCTCGCCCCGCAAGGATTGCTCGGGCTACGCCCTCGCCCCGTCGGCGGACCGAGCCCGCCTCCTCCTCAGGGCGAGCGGCCACCCGGCTCCGCAGCCGCCGCAGCGCCGGAGCCCGAGCCCCCGGGGCCGCGGTACACCGAGGTCGCGCAGCCCCGTGGAGCGTCATCGCGCGCAAACCGGTTCACACGCAGCGGGCGCGGCTCTGTCCGACGCCGGGCACCGGCGCGCGAGAGCGCGCCGAGGTGGCCGGCGGAGTTTGCCGCGCCTCGCCCAATCGGGCCAAGCATGCTCCGCGCGCGGACCGCGGTCCCTGCCGCGCGACCGAGGTAGCGGCCCGGGGGACGGGCGGAGGCGCGGAGGCGGCGTAGGGCGATGGTTCGTGCTTCGACTCCATCCCGCCTGGCGGCGGGGACCCCGGGACTCGACCATCCGACCTCGCGCGACGGCGCGCGACCCTACCGCAGCACGTCCTCGATCCGCGCCGGATCGACGGGCTTCGCGAGGTGCCCGTCGAACCCCGCCTCGGTCGCGAGCGCGAGGTCCTCCTGCTGCGCGTAGCCGCTCACGGCGAGGATCCGCATCGCGTCGCCATGCCGCGCACGCAGGCGCCGCGCGAGGTCGAAGCCGTCCATGCCGGGCAGGCCGATGTCGCAGAGCACGACGTCGGGCCGCCGCGCGTCGGCCTTCGCGAGCGCCTCCGCCCCGTCGTGGGCGACGTCCACCCGATGCCCGAGGAGCTCGACGATCTGCGCGAGCGTCTCGGCGGCGTCCCGGTTGTCGTCCACGACCAGCACGAGCCGCGGGCCCGCGTCCGCCGCGGCGCTCGCCTCGTGCACGCCGGGCGCCTCCGCCGCGGGGTGCGCACGCGGGAGCGCGATCTCGAAGTCGGTCCCGCGGCCGGGGCCGTCGCTCACGACCTGCACCGTCCCGCCGTGCAGCGCGACGAGCCCCTTCACGAGCGAGAGCCCGAGGCCGAGGCCGCCCTCGCTGCGCGCCAGGGTCTGCTGTGCCTGGACGAACGGCTCGAAGACCTGCTGCAGGAGCTCCGGCTCGATCCCGGCGCCTGTGTCGCGCACGTGGAGGACGACCCGCTCCTCGTCCGCGGCGACGGCGAGCGTGACGCGCCCGCCGGCGGGCGTGAACTTGGCGGCGTTGTGGAGCAGGTTCCCGAGCACCTGGGCGAGCCGGGTCTCGTCGCCGTGCACGAGGACGCCGTGGGTGGGCCCCTCCACCTCGAACGCGAGGCCGCGCTCCCGCATGCCCGCGCGGTGATCGTCCGCGGTGCGGCGCACCAGGGCGGCGAGGTCGAGGTCCTCGAAGTGCAGGCGGATCTTGCCGCGGGCGATCCGCGTCACGTCCAGGAGGTCGTCCACGAGCCGGGTGAGGTGGAGGATCTGCCGGTTCGCGACCTCCTTCGCGCGCCGGGCCTGGGCGCCGGTCGGGTCCGCGTGCTCGAGGATGTAGAGCGCGTTGCGGATGGGCGCGAGCGGGTTCCGGAGCTCGTGCGAGAGCATCCCGAGGAACTCGTCCTTGCGGCGATCGGCGTCGCGGAGCGCCTGCTCCGCCCGGCGCCGATCCGTCACGTCGTTGAAGATCACGGCGAAGCGGCCCGGCGACGGGCGGAAGCAGTGGACGCTGAAGTACCGGTCCAGGTCGCCGTTGTAGGTCTCGAACCGCCGCGGCGGTCCGCCGAGGGCGACGCCGCAGTACGTCTCGAGCCACGCGGGCTCGAAGTCCGGCCTCACCTGCCGGAGCGGCCGGCCCACGACCTGCTCCGCCTGGACGCCGGACTGGTGCTCGAACGCCCGGTTCATCTCCAGGAAGCGGACGTCGTGGGCGGCGCCGTCGGGGGCGACGATCACCTCGCCGAGGGCGAACCCCTCCATCATGTTGGCGAAGAGGGTCCGGTACCGCTCCTCGCTCTCCCGGAGCTGCTGCTCGATGCGGCGGGCGGCCGTCACGTCGCGCGTGATCGCCAGGATCGACGTGATCCGGCCGGCCTCGTCGCGCTCGGGCACGAACAGCGACGAGAAGCACTGCTTCCCGAAGGTCGGCCCCTCGAACTCGAACTCGACCGTGCGCTGCTCGCCCGTGGCGAGGACCTCCTCGAAGTGCCGCCGCCAGAACGCGACCTTCTCCGGCGGCATGCCCAGCTCCTCGTTGCGCTTGCCGATCACCTCGCGCGCGGGGATGCCGTAGACCTTCGCGCCGTACGCGTTCACGTAGACGTGACGGAGGTCGCGATCGAAGCGCGCGATCACCTCGGGCGCGTGCTCGGCCAAGGTGCGGTACTGCTCCTCGGCCTGACGGAGCAGGTCGACGGCCCGGCGCTGCGCTGGTGCCTGCGCGCGGCCTTCGCGAGAATCCACGGTGATGGGAACGATACTCCGCCCCCGGTATTCCGACACCCACCCCCTCCGCACGGGCCTGCGCTCGCTCCACGGCTCGCCGCCCCGCGCGGGCCGCGCCGGTCAGGCCTTCGCGCCCGCACCCAGCGTCGCGCGCGCCCACGCGGCGGTCTCGGCGGCGCCCGTCTCGAGCGGCGTCGCGGCGGCGCCGAACCGCGCGCGGAAGCGCGCGTCGTCCACCACGAACGGCTCCTCGAACTGGTACATCATCTCCTGGAGCTCGCGCAGCAACGGCACGACGAACGCGAGCGACCGGAAGAGCAGCGGAGGCATGCGGGAGATCTTCGCGCCGGACCTGCCGAGCGCCGCGGCGAGGAGGCCGACGAGCTCGCGCGAGGGCCGCGCGGGCGCGCAGGGGAGCATCCAGAGCCCGTCGGAGCCTTCGTCGAGGCCCAGCGTGGCGAGGCCCGCGGCGACGTCGTGGCTGTAGTGGTACGTGTGCGGGAGCTCGGGGTCGAAGAGGACCTGCGCAGGCTTGCCGGCGACGAGCTGCCGGAGGAGCCGCTCTCCCATCATCGAGTTCCCGGCGTTCGGGCCGTAGAAGTCCGACGCGCGCCCCACCGCCGCGCGGACGTCGCCGCGGCGCACGGCGGCCTGGAGCGCCTCGTGGAGCTCCGCGCGGATGGCGCCCTTGCGCGAGCACGGGTTCGGCGGCGTGTCCTCGTTCATGGGCCGCCCGCCGGTCGGGCCGAGCGCGTAGACGTTGTCGAGCACCACCAGGCGCGCCCCCGCCCGCCCCGCGGCCGCGACGAGGTTCGCCTGGAGCCGCGGCAAGGTCTCGCGCCAGACGCGCGCGAAGTACGGCGAGTTCATGCAGTGGTACACGACCGCGGCGCCGCGCGCGGCCTCGGCGCAGAAGGCCGGGTCCATCGCGTCGCCGCGGATCACCTCGGCCCCGGCGACGGGCACCGCGCCCGCCGACTTGCGGATCACCCGCACCTGCCTCCCGGCGGCGATCAGCCGCTCGGCGAGGAGCGGGCCGATCTGGCCCGCACCGAACACCACGTGGACGCCCGCCTCAGGCATCTGGGACCTCCCGACTCCGCCGCGGGCGTCCGGCTCGGGCAGGGCTGCACCCGACCGGAGGCCGTGACTCCGTGCGGCGGAGCAGCGTACTCCCGCGGTAAGCCACCGTCGAGCGCCGATGCCCCGCCCCGTCCAGCCACTCCCCGTCCGCGTGACACACTGGGTGAACGGCGTCCTGCTCGTCGTCATGGCGGGCAGCGGGCTGCGCATCCTCAAGGCCTTCCCCTCGCTCGGCGAACAGGGGCGACCGTACGGCTGGTACCCATTCCACGGCGAGGCGCCGCCCGAGGCGCTCATGATCGGCGGCTGGCTCGCCGGCGCCCGCCACTGGCACTTCGCCTTCGCGTGGCTCTTCGTCCTGAACGCGGTCGTCTATCTCGTGTACCTCTTCGCGAGCGGAGCCTGGCGGGAGCGCCTCTTCTTCCCGCGCCGCGACGCCCGGCACGCCTGGCTCACGGTGCTCCACGACCTGCGGCTGCGCCGCGGCCCGCTCCCGCCGCACGGCCTCTACAACGGCATGCAGCGGCTCGCGTACACCGGCGTGCTCGCGCTCGGGGCGCTCTCGGTCCTCTCGGGCCTCGCGATCTACAAGCCGGTGCAGCTCCGCTGGCTGACCGCGCTCCACGGCGGCTACGACGCGGCGCGCGCGGTCCACCTCCTCGCGCTCGCGGCGCTGGCGGCCTTCACGGTCCTGCACGTCGTCCAGGTGGCGCTCCACCCGCGGACGTTCGTGGACATGACCCTCGGCGGCCGCAGGCAGGAGGAACCGGGATGACCGCCCCCACCACCCGCCGCGGCTTCCTGGGCCGCGCCCTCTCCTCCGGCGGCCTGCTCGCGCTCGGCGGGCTCGGCTGCGACTCCCGGCGGCCGAAGGAGGGGTTCCTCGGGCTCATGGAGCGCGTGAACGAGGGGGTCCAGCAGGCCCTCTTCGATCCGGATCGGCTCGCCCCCGAGCTGCCCGCGTCGGCGCTCACGCCGCCCGGCAAGTACCCGATGTATCGGATCGGGCGCGACTTCCCCGCGGCGCCGGCGGGCTGGGCGCTGCGCGTGGGCGGCCTCGTCCAGCGGCCGCTCGTCCTCTCCGCGGCCGACCTCGAGCGGCTGCCGCGCACCCGCGTGCGCGTGCGGCACCACTGCGTGGAGGGCTGGTCGGCGGTGGCGGCGTGGGACGGCGTGCGCCTCTCGGAGCTCGCGCGCCTCGCCGGGATCGACCCGCGGGTCCGGTACGTCGAGTTCCGCTCCTTCGAGCGCGGGTATTTCTCGTCGTGGGATCGCGAGAGCGCCCTCCACCCGCAGACGATCCTCGCCTACGGGATGAACGGGAGCCCGCTCGACCGCCGCTACGGCGCGCCCCTGCGGCTCTACGCGGCGGTGAAGCTCGGCTACAAGATGGTGAAGTGGATCTCCGAGGTCACGTTCCTGCCGGTGCGCACCGGCGGGTACTGGGAGGACCAGGGGTACGAGTGGTTCGCGGGGGTGTGAGGGGCAGTTGTCAGTTGTCAGTCTCAGGTACCGCTCGCGGCCACGCACCAGACCGTGAACTGACTACTGACCACCGACTGCTGACCACCGATCTCACCCCAGCATCTGCCGCTCGACGAGCCGCCGGTAGAGGCCCGCACCGCGCAGGAGCTCCGCGTGGCTCCCGGCCTCGACCACCTGGCCGCCGTCCACGACCACGACCCGGTCCGCGGTCGCCACGGTCGAGAGCCGGTGCGCGATGACGAGCGTGGTGCGCCCGCGCATGAGCCGCGCGAGGGCGTCGCGCACGAGCCCCTCGGACTCGGCGTCGAGCGCGCTCGTCGCCTCGTCGAGGAGCAGGATCCGGGGATCGCGGAGGAGCGCGCGCGCGATGGCGATCCGCTGCCGCTGGCCGCCCGAGAGCTGCTGCCCGCGCTCGCCGACGCGCGTCGCGTAGCCCTCGGGGAAGCGGGAGACGAACTCGTGCGCGTGCGCCCAGCGGCAGGCCTCCGTCACCTGGTCCCGCGTCGCCTCGGGGCGGCCGTACCTGACGTTCTCCTCGATCGACGTCGAGAACAGCACCGGCTCCTGCGCGACGACGCCCATCTGCCCGCGGAGCCACGCGGGGTCGAGCGCCCGCAGGTCGCGGCCGTCGAGGAGCACCCTCCCGGCGGTCGGATCGTAGAGCCGGCAGAGGAGCGCGCCGAGCGTGGTCTTGCCGGCGCCGGACGGCCCGACGAGCGCGACCACCTCGCCCGCGGCGATCGTCAGGTCCACGCCCTTCAGCACCTCGGCCTCGGGCCGGGTCGGGTACGCGAACCGGACGGCCTCGAACCGCACCTCGCCCCGGCACGACGCGGGCCGCTCGCCGCCCGCGAGCGGCATCTCCGGGACGCGGTCCACGAGCGCGAGCACCTTCTCGGCGGCGCCGAGGCTCTTCATCACCTCGGCCCAGAGGTCGGCGAGCGCGCCGAGGCTCATCGCCATGAGGAGCGTGTAGACGAGGAACGCGGTCAGCGCGCCCGGCGAGAGCTCACCGCGCGCGACGAGCACGCCGCCGAAGCCGAGCACCGCGGCGGCGGCGGCGTAGACCCCCGCCGACGCCGCGCCCATGAAGGTCGCGGCCGCGAACGCGCGCCGCCGCGCCGCCTGGTACGCGTTCTCGATCGCGCCGCCGAACCGCGCCTCCTCGAGCGGCTCGGCGGCGTGGGCACGGACGGTCCGGATGGCGGAGAAGGACTCCTCGGCGACGTGCGACGCGTCGGCGAGCGCGTCCTGGTACCGGCGGGCGAGCGCGCGGACCTTGCGCCCGTAGATCACCGCGCCGACCGCGACCGGCGGCACGACCAGCAGCATCACGGCGGTCAGGCGCGGCGAGGTGACGAGCAGCAGCGCGAGCGCGCCGAGCGCGGTGACGGCGTGGCGGAGCGCCATCGAGAGGTAGCCGGAGAGGAGCCCCTGGAGGCTCGCCGCGTCGGTGCCGATCCGGGAGACGAGGTCGCCGGTCCGGGCGGCGTCGAAGAAGGCGACCTCCTGGGAGACGAGGCTCGCGAACAGCCGCTCCCGCACGCGCCGGACGCCGCGCTCGCCCGCGAGCGAGAACAGGATCGAGCGGCCCGCCACCGCCAGCCCCTGGACCACCGCGAGGCCGGCGAGGAGGAAGGCCACCCGGGCGAGGCGCCCCGGATCCCGCCCGGCGATCGCGCCGTCCACGATCGCGCGGATCCCCTGGGGGTAGACGAGCGCGAGCCCGGCGCCGAGCGCGAGGAGCGCGGTGGCCGCGGCGAGGGCGGGCAGCTCCCGGCGGAGCAGCGACGCGAGCCGGCGCAGCGTCGGGCCGCGCGGGCCCCGCCCCTCTGCGCTCAGTCCCTCCACGGCTCCGCGATGCGGAGGGCCGAGAGGATGGCCCGGGTCGAGGGGGAGCGGTTGAGCGTGTAGAAGTGGATGCCCGGCGCGCCGCGCCGGAGGAGCTCGGCACACTGGAGCGTGGCGAACGACAGGCCGAGATCGCGCGCCGCCTCGCCGTCGTCGCGCCGGACGTCCATCGCCGCGGCGAGGGCCCGCGGCAGGCTCGCGCCGCACATCCTGGTCATGCGCTCGATCTGCTCGACCGACTGGATGGGCATGATGCCGGGCAGGATCGGCGCGGCGATGCCGGCGGCCCGCGCGCGCTCGACGAAGCTGAAGTAGCGCGGGTTGTCGAAGAAGAGCTGGGTCACGAGGAAGTCCACGCCCGCGTCCACCTTCGTCTTGAGGTGGCCGAGATCGCGCGCGAGGTCGCGCGTCTCGACGTGGCCCTCGGGGTAGGCGGCGCCGCCGATGCAGAAGTCCCAGCGCTTCGGCTGCGCCCGGATGAAGGCGACGAGGTCGCTCGCGTGCGCGAAGCCGTCGGGGTGGGGCCGGAAGGCCGCCTCGCCCTTGGGCGGGTCGCCGCGGAGCGCCATCACGTTCCGGATGCCGGCGGCGTGGAGCTCGTCGAGGACCGACGCGAGCTCGTCGCGCGAGGCGCCCACGCAGGTGAGGTGGGCCATCGCCTCCACCTCGATCTCGTGCTTGAGCTTCTTGACGAGCTCGACGGTGCGGGCGCGGGTCGAGCCACCGGCGCCGTAGGTCACGCACACGTAGGCGGGGCCGAGCGGCCGGAGCGCCTCGACGGTGCGGAAGAGCGAGGTCACGCCCTCCTCGGTCTTCGGCGGGAAGAACTCGAACGAGAAGACAGGCTCGCCCCGCTCCTTCGCGAAGCGCAGGATGTCGTGGATCTTCACGGCCCGAGAGTAGCCGCAGCGACCGGCGAACGCCAGCGGACCTGGGCGGCCCGTTGACACGGCCGTCGCGGCGGGCCAAGGAAGTACACGGTGTCGCGCCCCCCACGGTACATCACGCCCGAAGGCTACCAGCGCCTCGCCGCCGAGCACGACCGGATCTGGTCCGTCGAGCGCCCCCGCATCGTCGCGGAGGTCGAGGCGGCGGCGGCCCTCGGCGACCGCAGCGAGAACGCCGAGTACATCTACGGCAAGAAGAAGCTGCGCGAGCTCGACCGGCGCCTCCGCTTCCTCTCCGAGCGGCTTGATTCACTCACCGTCGCACACACCCGCCCCGATCCGGCGGGCCGCGCCTTCTTCGGCGCGTGGGTCACGGTGGAGGACGAGCAGGGCGAGGAGCGCACGTACCGGCTCGTCGGACCGGACGAGTTCGACGGCGCCGCCGGCCTCATCAGCGTGGAGGCGCCGCTCGGCCGGGCGCTCCTGGGCCGGCGGGAGGGCGACACGGTGAACGTCCAGCGGCCCGCCGGCGCGATCGAGCTCACGGTCGTCGAGGTGCGGTGGACGAGGGACGGGTAGGCCGCGCAGGCGCCGCGATCCATCTTGTTCGCCGTGCGTCCGCGCGGCGGCGACGGAGGGACGAGGCGGACGCTCGCGGACGCGAGCGCGCTCGCCATGCGCACGCTCCTCCGGCCGCTCGCCGACCAGGGCACGTTCCGCCCGGCGCCGCTGCGCGACGGACGCCGCCGCCGCCTCCTCCAGCGCGACGTCCGGATGGACTTCGAGGCGCGCCACCGCGCGCCGCTCGAGGAGGCGGAGGAGGAGCAGCGGCGCCTGGGAGGGGCCGGGACCCAGGCGGGGGCGGAGGCGCCGTGAGCACCGCGGGCGCGGGGGTGGAGGGCGCGGGCGCGCGGAGGATCCGGGTGATGACCTGGAACGTGCACGGGCTGCGGGGCAGCGACGGCCGGCGCGATCCGGAGCGCATCGCCGAGGTGATCCGGGCCTGCGCGCCCGACGTCGCCGGGCTCCAGGAGGTCGGCGCGCCCGCCCAGCCCGGCGGGCCCGAGCGCGCCGCCGACCTCCTCGCCGCGCTCACGGGCATGCAGCTCGCGTTCGGCCCCACCCTCGCGCCGGCCCACGGCTTCGCCTACGGCAACGCCGTCCTCTCCCGCACGCCCATCGAGGCCGTGCGGACGTACGACCTCTCCGTCCCGGGCCGCGAGCCGCGCTGCTGCCTCCGCGCCGACGTGGCGTTCCCGGGCGCGCGCGCGCACGTCTTCTCCGCGCACCTCGGCCTCCACTGGCGCGAGCGCCGCCGGCAGGCCGCGCAGCTCCTCTCCGCGGACATCCTCCGCGACGCCGCCCTCGCGTACCCGCTCGTCCTCGTCGGCGACTTCAACTCGCTCACGCGGCGCTCGGCCGTGCCGCGGTGGCTGCGCCGCACGCTGACCGACTGCGCCCTCGCCGCCGGCGACGCCGCCCCCACGTTCCCGGCGCGCTTCCCGCTCCTGCGCCTCGACCACGTCTACGCCTCGAGCGCGCTCGCCGTCCTCGACGCGCACGTGGTCCGGACCCCGCTGACGCGCGTCGCGTCCGATCACCTGCCGGTCGTGGTCGAGCTCGAGCTCACGGCGGCGGCGGGCCACGCGCCCCCTCCCCGGGCGGTCGAGGTGCCGGGCGTCCGGACGTCCGCCATCCGATCCACGGCCCGCGGGGAGCGCGACGCCAGCCGCCCATCCGCTGCCTCGCCTGCTCCTTGCCGGAACGGGTGATCGGCGTGTACCCGCGCGCTCCGATGCCCAGCTTTCGTGCGTCGCGCCGCATGGTCGCGGCCGTTTGCTTCGGAGGGAGAGACATGGCGATGAGCTGGAAGGCGATGCGGCACGTGGTCGACGCGAAGGCGATCCGGCGGATGGTCGACCGGGACAACCTGCTGAAGCAGCTCGGGCTCGAGCAGCGCGCGCCGGCGAGCGACTTCTTCACCGGCCTCGGGCTCTTCTCGGTGGGCGTGCTCGTCGGCGCCGGGCTCGGCCTCCTCTTCGCGCCGAAGCGCGGCGAGGACGTCCGCGCGATGGTGACCGACCGGTGGCGGAACCGGAACGCGGCCAAGCTCCCCGGCGACGCCTCGCACCCGATGGGCACCGAGGCCGGCATCCCGCCGACGACGAGCACCGTCGGGCATTAGCCGCAGCCGCGCCCGAGCGGGTGCAGCCCGCGTCGGCGCGTCAGCCGGCCCAGGTATACTCGGAGCACTTCTCACGAGGAGTGCTCCGAGATGCCGACGGTGGGGGAGGTCATCCGCAGGATCCTGCCGCACGGCACGAACCCGGCGCCGCCGGCCGAGCCCGCCCTGCTCGACTGGCGCGCGCCGCCGCTCTGGCCGCCGGACCTCTTCGCCGTCGCGGCCACGCTCTCGACGCTCTCCGGCGCCTACGCGCACGCCGCGGTGACCGGCGGCACGCGCGCCTCGGCGCCGGAGGCCGCGGACTTCGTCGCGCGGGTCGAGGATCTGGGCGCGGTGTGGCGCCTGCTCGACGAGGAGCGCATGGACGAGGCGATGGCGCGCGTCCAGGAGCTCTGGACCGCCCTGCTCGACGCCGGCCCGCTGCCGGTCTCCGAGCAACCCGGCCCCGGGGCGAACGCGTGGTGCGCCGCCGCCCTCGAGCTCATGGCCATCGCCGACGAGGCCTCGGCCGGCATCGGGTTCGACGCCGCGGCGAGCCCCATCTTCTCGGCGATGGTCGCGGAGCGGCACTTCTCCGCCATGGTCGCGAACTGGCGCTCCGGCCCGGCCTCGATCGACGAGGCCCCGCTCCGCGCCGACCGGACCACCGCGACGCTCTGCATCCTCGTGCCGCCGGAGGAGTGCTGCGTCCAGCCGAAGGCGCGCACGCCGCAGGTCGGATGCACGCCCCGCTCCCTCACCCACCACCTCGCGCTCCTGCCGCCGCTCGGCGAGGTGACGACGAGCTACCTCCTCAGCCCGAAGCCGGCGGCCGGAGACCGGCTGAACCTGCTCCTCGTGCCCTACCCGTTCGCGATGGGCGCCGGCGCGTTCGAGGCGACCGAGCTGCACGCCGACGAGGGATGGGGGCGGTTCCGCATCCACCAGGACTGGTTCCCCCCCGGCGACCCGGAGGGCTCCGGCCGGCTCCTCGCCACGTTCCTCGGCGAGCTGGTCGCGGAGGCGGGGCGGCGCGCCGGCGCGCCGGTCCACGCCGTCGTCCTCCCGGAGCTCGCCCTCGACGCGGAGCGGGCGCTGGTCGTCGGCCAGGAGCTCGCGAAGACCGGGATCCACCTCTTCGTCTCCGGCGTCCTCACGCCGGGCCCGGACGGCCACCCGCCGCGCAACGACGTGATGAGCGTGCTCTACCAGGACGAGGCGGTGCTGACGTACTGGGAGCAGTCGAAGCACCACCGCTGGCGGCTCGAGCGCGGGCAGATCGAGGCCTACGGCCTCCCGCTCGACCCCGCGCTCCTCTGGTGGGAGGACGCGGACGTCTCGGCGCGGCACGTGCGCTTCTACGGCTTCCACGAGGGCGCGACGCTCGCGACGCTCGTCTGCGAGGACCTGGCCCGGATCGATCCCGTCCAGCCGGTGCTCCGCGCGGTCGGCCCCAACCTCGTGATCGCGCTCCTCATGGACGGCCCGCAGATGAGCTTCCGGTGGCCGGCCCGGTATGCGACGGTGCTCGCCGAGGACCCGGGCTCGACCGTCCTCACCATCACCTCGGCCGGCCTCGTCGATCGCCACCTCGCCACCGCCGTCGCCGCGCGGCGTCCGCCCATGGAGCGCGCCATCGGGCTCTGGAAGGACGCGTCCAGCCCGACGCGGCAGCTCGTGCTCGCGCCGGGGAGCCACGCGGTGCTCCTGCGTGCGTCCCTGGTGTGGGTGGAGGAGCGTACGATGGATCGACGCTCGGACGGGTGCGCGACGCGGGAGATCCGCTGGGGCGACATGCTGCAGGTGCCCCACCCCGCGCCGCCGGACTGGTTGACCCCGATCGCGTCCCTGACTAGTGTCAGGTGAGGAGGGGCGTCGTGGTCAAACCGGGAAAGATCATCGGCGAGTACAACGGCGCGGGGTACCCGAAGAACAACCCCAAGTTCCTCGAGGAGGCCGCCAAGCTCCTCGAGCGCCGCAAGGGCGACCTCGAGAAGTACAGGCAGTACGTCCGCGAGTGGTCCGCGAAGCTGCGCGCCGGCGTGAAGCCCTGAAGCCCTGGTGCGCGCACCTGTCCCCGCTCGTGCTTCGACGAGCTCACCGCGCGCGGACATGAGATCCCGCGCGCCCTGAGCTGTCGAAGGGCGAGCGGCGATCGGCAAGACACGCCTACGAGCTGGCAGGCTCCTCCGCGGCGATCGCCGCGAGCCGCGCCCAGAGCTTCTCCGCGCCCGTCCCCTCCACCGCCGAGAACGGCACCGCGTCGCCCCGCGGGAGCCCGAGCGCCTTCTCCACCTCCGCGAGCGCCGCCCCCTGCCGCGTCCTCGCGAGCTTGTCCATCTTGGTCGCGGCGACGACCACCCGCCGCCCGGCGCCCGACAGGAACCCGGCCGCGTCGAGATCGCTCTCCGCGGGCGGGTGCCGCGCGTCCACGATGAGCACCACCGCCCGGAGCACGTCGCGCTCGCGCAGGTAGTCCTCGATCATCGCCGCCCACGCGTCGCGCTCGGCCTTCGAGACCTTGGCGTAGCCGTACCCGGGGAGATCGCAGAGCCGCAGCGCCCGCGGGCGCGCCGCGGGCGTCGGCCGGTAGCTCACGTCGAAGAACTGGAGGGCGCGGGTGCGGCCCGGCGTGTTCGAGACGCGGGCGAGCCCCTTGCGCCGGGTGAGCGCGTTGAGCATCGACGACTTGCCGACGTTCGACCGGCCGACGAACGCGACCTCGGGGGTCCTGCCCCGCGGCCACTCCGTGGGCTTCGTCGCGGTCCGGGAGAACTCGGCAGAGACCACCTGGATGGCCACGTCACTTTCCTTTCGCGGGGGCCGCGGGCTTGGCGGGCGCTGGCTGTGCGGGCGCGGCGGCGGGGGCGCGCTCCTTCGTCCAGTGATCGATGAGCGGCAGCTTCTTCCCGTACTCGAACCGGACGAGGCTCGGGGCGGACTCGCCGTGGCAGGCGACGCAGGCCTTCTCACCGGGATCGGCGAGGCCGAGCAGCCGCGCGAGCTCCGGATCGCGCATCACGTAGGGCGCGGCGTAGAGGCTCCCCGGGCCGTGGCACGCCTCGCAGGTGATGCCCGAGAGGCCGGCGTCGGCGTCCGGCGAGTGGCACGACAGGCAGCGCGGGTCCTTGCGGTTGTGCGCAGGCAGCGCCTCGAAGGCGCGCGCGTGCGGCCCCACCCGCCAGGCCTCGTAGGCGGCGGCGTGGCAGGCCTTGCACGTCTCGGGGCCGACGCGGGCGCCGGCGGCCGTGCCGACGGAGCGGACCGCGCTCGGGGCGGCGGCCTGGGGCGCGGCGGGCTGCGGGTCCACGGCGGCGGCGGCGGCCGGCAGCAGGACGGCGAGGAGCGGGGCCAGGGTTCTCGGGGCGGGGAGGATCACGGGGCCCGGAGTATAATGCCTCATGCGCATCGCACAGCTGGCCTTGATCGTCCCCCTCCTCTCCGGCCCCGCCTCGGCCCTCGCGGCCCCCTGGAACGGCGTCACCCCGGGCTCGACGACGCAGGCCCAGGTGGAGCAGCGGTTCGGCGAGCCCACCAAGCGGACCAAGAGCGGCGCGCGTGCGGTGCTCGGCTACTTCGGCGACCAGGCGATGGAGGGCACGAAGCAGGTGCAGTTCCACCTGGACGACGGGGGGCGGGTGCAGGAGATCACCGTGTTCCTGACGATCCCCCTCGACCCGGAGACGATCGAGGGCAAGTACGGGAAGCCCTCGCAGAAGACCTTCGTGGACGCCACGTTCCAGAAGGTGTGGATCTACGGGTCGCAGGGCGTGACCGTGTACTGGGCGAAGGACGGCAGCGGCGCCGAGGCGCTCTCGTTCGGCCCCGCCAAGGCGGGCGCTGCGCGCCCCGAGCAAGCGCGGCCCGGCGGCGCGAAGGCCGAGGGGGACGCCGGGAAGCCGGCCGCGGCCGAGGCGGCGAAGCCGAAGGCGGATTGACCCTTGCGGCTCGTCGGCCTGACCGGCGGCATCGCCTCGGGCAAGAGCACGTTCGCGGCGCTGCTCCGGGAGCGCGGCGCGCCGGTGGTGGACGCCGACGCGCTCGCGCGCGAGGCGGTGCGGCCCGGGTCGCCGGCGCTGGCCCGCATCGCCGAGGCGTTCGGTCCCCAGGCGCTCCTCCCCGACGGCGGGCTCGATCGCCGCTGGATCGGCGCTCGCGTGTTCGCGGATCCCGAGGCGCGGCGCACGCTCGAGGCGATCACCCACCCGGCGGTGCGTGCGCTGATGGAGGCGGAGGTGCGCCGCCTCGAGGCCGCGGGGCACGTGCTCGGGTTCTACGACGTCCCGCTCCTGTACGAGGTGGGCCTCGACCGGACCGTGGACGCGGTCGTGGTGGTCTGGACCCCCCGCGCGGTGCAGCTCGCCCGCCTGGTGGAGCGCGACGGCCTCACCCCGTTCGAGGCCGAGGCCCGCCTCGCGGCGCAGCTCCCCATCGACGAGAAGGCCGCGCGCGCGGACTTCGTGGTCGACAACACCGGCGCGCCCGGGGCGCTCGCCCCGAAGGCCGACCGGCTGCTCGCCGATCTCCGCCAGGGCCTCGGGCGGAAGCTTCCCAACGCGGCGCCCGTGCGCTATTGACCGCGCGATGGGGGCTTCGGCGCGCGTCCACTTCGTCACCGGGTTTCCCGGCTTCATCGGCAGGCGCCTCGTGCGCGCGCTCGCCGGCGCGGCGGCGCCCGGCGACCGGCTGCTGGTGCTCGTCCAGGCGAAGGACGTCGCCCGGGCGCAGGCCGAGCTCGCGACCGCGGGCGCGCAGCGCGCCGAGATCCTCGAGGGCGACGTGCAGCGGATGCACCTCGGCCTGTCCGGCGCGGAGTGGAAGGGGCTCGCCGCCGTCCTCACCGACGCCTGGCACCTCGCGGGCCGGACCGATCTCCGGGTGCCCAAGGCCGACCTGCGGCGCATCCACGTCGAGGGGACGCGGGCCGTGCTCGAGCTCTGCCAGGTCGCGCCCGGGCTCCGGCGGCTCAACCACTTCTCGACCGCATACGTCTCAGGAGACCGCGTCGGCGTCATCCTCGAGGACGAGCTGGCGATGGGGCAGCGGTTCCACAACGCGTACGAGGAGACGAAGTACCAGGCCGAGCTGCTCGTCCGCCGCGCGCAGTCCACGCTGCCCGCGACCATCTACCGGCCGAGCATCGTCGTGGGCGACTCGCGCACCGGCGAGATCGACCGGTTCGAGGGCCCGTACGCGCTCGCCATCCTCCTCGTCGCCTCGCCGCTCGCGGTCCCCCTCCCCCTCCCCGGCGACGCGGTCGCGCCGCTCAACGTCGTCCCGGTGGACTTCGTGATCGAGGCGGCGCGCGCCATCGCCGAGAACCCGCGCGGCGTGGGGAAGACCGTGCACCTGGTCGATCCCGCCCCGCTCTCCGCCCGGCGCGTCTACGAGATGATCGCCGCGCGCGCCGGGAAGAAGCTGCCCCAGGTCTCCGTCCCCGCGCGCGCGTTCCAGGCGCTCCTGCAGCTCCCGCTGTTCGAGCGGTTCTCGGGCGTGCACCGGCCGGCGATCGAGTACGTGAACCACCTCGCCATCTACAACTGCCGCAACCTGCTCGAGCTCCTCGACGGCACGGGCATCCAGTGCCCGCCGATCGCCAGCTACCTCGACCGCCTCATCGAGTACGTGGCGGCGAGCTACGCCCGGCGGCGCGAGCTGGAGGAGGCGGCGCAGGCGGGCGAGATCGACGACCCGCTCGATCCGCGTCCCGGCGCGTGACGCAGCGCGTGGTCGCGCCGGCGTGCACGGCCGCGGCGCCCCGTGTTAAGGCATCCGCCCGCGAGAGGGAGGCGATGCGGCGCTTCACGGTGGGCGACACGTTCGAGTGGGTGCGGGAGGTCGATCCGTACCGGCCGGTCTATTACGCCGGCGCCTCGGGCGACTACAACCCGATCCACATCGACCCGGTGGTGGGCCGCGCCGCAGGCTACGAGGGCGTCATCCTGCAGGGCATGTGCACGTTCTCGTGGCTCACGGACGCGTGCGTCAGCTACCTCGGCGATCCGACGCTGCTGAAGCGCCTCCGCGCGCGGTTCACGAAGCCGGTCCAGGTCGGGGACGTCATCCGCTTCCAGGGCCGGTGCGTGGCCGTGGAAGGGCCGCGGATCCGCCTCGCGATCGAGGCCACGAACCAGGCCGGCGAGGAGGTCCTGAAGGGCGCCGTCGCCGAGGCCGTGGCGGCCGAGGCGAGGAGCTGACCGCCGTGCCCGTCGATCCCCGCCACGTCGGGCGCCGGTACGGGCCCTACCTCTACGAGGCCGGCCGCGAGAGCATCCTCGACTTCGCCGCCGCCACCGGGGGCCGCGTGCCGGGGCGCGTCTTCCCGAACGCGCCACCGGCGGCGTCCCCGCCGCCGTACCAGGCCGGCGGGGACGGCGCGGGCCCCCTGCTTGCCCCCCCCTCATATGCCGCTGTGTTCGCGATCCAGCCGTTCGCCACCGCCTGCGCGGATCCCGCGCTCGGCCTCAACGTGCTGCGCCTCCTGCACGGCGAGCAGGCCCTCGAGTTCCACGAGCCGGTCCGGGCGGGCGACACCCTGGTCACCACCGGGACCGTCACCCGCGCGCAGGAGCGCGGGAACCTCGACTTCCTCGAGGTCACCACCGAGACCGTGAACCAGCACGGCCGGCTCGTGGTGCGTGGCGTGTGGACGGCGATCGTCCGGAACTGACCCCCGTGAGCGGCCCCGCGTCCGAGCCCGAGGTCTGTCGTGGGAGCCGTCACGCCCGCCACCCTAGCGCCTGGGCGGCCGCAGACGAACGAAATCTCAGCTCACTGATCATGAAGCAGCTGTAAACGACCGAGAGGAGCCACCCGTCCATGTCCCGTCCTCGTGCCCTGGTCGCCTGGAGCAGCGGGAAGGACTGCGCCTGGGCGCTGCACGCGCTCCGTCGGACCGGCGCGGTCGAGGTCGCCGGCCTCCTCACGACGGTGACGGAGGCGTTCGGGCGGGTCTCGATGCACGCGGTCCGCGAGGAGCTGCTCGACCGCCAGGCCGCGGCGCTGGGCCTCCCCTGCCGGAAGATCCGCATCCCGTTCCCCTGCCCGAACGAACGGTACGAGCAGGAGATGGCCGCCGCGCTCGCCGCCGCGCGCGCCGAGGGGGTGACCCACGTGGCCTTCGGAGATCTCTTCCTCGAGGACGTGCGCGCCTACCGCGAGGCGAAGCTCGCCGGCGCCGGCGTCGCGCCGCTCTTCCCGCTCTGGGGACGCCCCACCGGACCGCTCGTCCGCGAGATGATCGAGGGCGGCCTGCGGGCGGTGATCACCTGCGTCGATCCGCGGCGCCTCGACCGGACGTTCGCGGGCCGCACGCTCGACGCCGCGCTGCTCGCGGAGCTCCCGCCGGGCGTGGATCCGTGCGGGGAGAACGGGGAGTTCCACACGTTCGCGTTCGAGGGGCCGATGTTCTCGGCGCCGATCCCCATCACGACGGGCGAGGTCGTCGAGCGCGAGGGGTTCGTGTTCGCGGATGTGCTCCCTGCGCCGCTGCACCGCTCGGCCTGATCCCGTCCGCTGGCTCGTTCAGCCGCGGGATCAGAGCGATTGCTGGGCACCTGGTGCGGGTGCCGCCGGCGCGTCGCCCGCCGGGCCTCCGGAGCGATCTCCGCCGAGACCACCTTCGCCTCGTGCTTCGAGACGTGTAGGCGCTGCGAGCGTCACGTCCGCCAACCTCGACGGCCCTGGTGCCGCAGGCTGCGGCACGGCAGACTCTCGTCGTCCTTCGACTCCGGCCCGAGCGGCCCGAGCACCCAGTCGAAGGCGCTGCTCAGCTCGTGACCACCCCGTCCGCGATGAGGTTCGCGAGGATGCGCGCGGTGTCGAGCCGGGGCAGCCCGGAGAGCGCGAAGAGGGCCTCGTAGTCCACCATCCCGTCGATCTGCGCGAGCAGGAACCCCGCGCGGTGATCGAGGTTCAGCCACATCACCTCCTCGGGCTTGATCGCCAGGCGGGGGACGCCGGCGAGCGGACCGAGCTTCGACTCGTACATCGCGATGAGGGTGGCCTCGTTCTGGCGGAGGTAGTCGCGGGCGCTGCCGTGGTCCGGATCGACCTGGAGGATCTTCTCGATGAGCTCGAGGGAGCCGGTGAAGTCGCCGAGCGCGAAGAGCTCCTTCGCCGCCTGCATCCAGACGTCCACCTCCTTCCGCGCCGGCTGGGCCGCGGGGATCGGGACGTCGGGGACGAGGGGCCGGAGGTCGGACTTGTCGGCCACCGCCTGCAGATCGAGGCCGCCGCCCGGCTCCAGCACGAAGGTGGCCGCCGCCGCCGGGCCCTCGTCCCACGGCGACGGCGCGAACTCGTCGAGCTGCGTCGAGGCGGGGTGGCTCGAGGATCCCCCGGCGGTCGGCAGCGGGACGGCCGGCGACCCAGCCGCGACGGGCCGCGGCGTGGGACGGGACGAGCCGGGGAGCGGCACCGCGCCGGACACCGGGGCGCCCGCCCCCGGGAGCGGCACCGGCGCGCCCGGGGCCGCCGCGCCCTGCGCCGGCGCGAGCTCCGGGACGAGCCCGGCGGCGCCGCCGTGGATGAGGAGCAGGTACGAGCGCGCCCGCGGGTTGCCGGGGTCGAGCTCCAGCACGCACTGGAAGTTGCGCAGGGCCTCCCCCACCCGCCCGGCGACGTACGCCTTGATGCCCTGATCGATGAGGTCGGCGACGTCGGCCATCGGTCACCTCGGCCCCGAGCCGCGCCCCGCGCCCGCCAGCCCCTTGAAGAGCTGGAGCGTCCGCTCGAGCGACTCCTCCTCCGAGGCGAGCCCGCTCGCGTCGCGCGCGTCGAGCGCCTGCCGCACGCGCGAGAGCACCGTCTCCGCCTTCTGCACCGCGTCCTTGCCGAACCGGGTGCGGTCGAGCGCGTCCTGGACCGCCGACCGCAGGCCCTCGATCTCCGCGAGGGCGGCGACCGCGCGCTCCTTGCGGAGGTCGAAGTCGTGCGTGGTCTGTTTCTTCTCCAGGAGCTCGTCCACGCGCTCGTCGAGGATCCGCTTCATCTCCTCCTCGGTGAGCCCCGAGGTGGCGGTGACCGTGATCGACTGCTGCATGCCGGTGACCACGTCCTTCGCCGAGACGCCGACGATGCCGTCCGCGCTGATGTCGAACGTGACCTCGATCTCGACCTCGCCCCGCCGCGCCGGGCGGATGCCGTCGAGCACGAACTCGCCGAGGAGCTCGTTGTCGATGGCCCGGTCGCCCTCGCCCTGGAGCACGGCGATGCGCACGGAGGTCTGGTTGTCCTGCACGGTGGTGAAGAGGTGGGTCTCGCTGGTCGGGACCGTGGTGTTGCGCGGGATGATCGTCTGGAAGTAGCCGCCCACGACCATGATCCCGAGGTTCTGCGGGGTGACGTCGAGGAGCAGGACCTCGCTCGCGCCCGACTGCGGGGCCGTGAGGGCGTGGGCCTGGATGGCCGCGCCCAGCGCGACGACCTCCTCCGGGTGCACGCCGCGGCACGGCTCGCGCCCGAAGAAGTCCTTCACCGCCTTCTGGACCCGGGGCATGCGGGTCATGCCGCCGACCAGGATCACCTCGCCGACCTGGCCCGGGCGCACGCCGGCGTCCTTGAGCGTCTTCTCGGTCACGGCGATGCAGCGGTCCACCAGGTCCTTCGTGAGCTCCTCGAGCTTGTCGCGCCCGAGCTGCCGGTCGAGGTGGAGCGCCGCGCGCCCGTCGCCGCCGCCGACGAGGAACGGCAGGTGGATCGCCGCGGTCGACGCGGCCGAGAGCTCGATCTTCGCCTTCTCCGCGGCGTCCTTGAGCCGCTGGAGCGCCATCTTGTCCTCGCGGAGATCGACCCCGCCGTTCTCCTTGGCGAAGTTGAACGTGAGCCAGTCGATCACCCGGCGGTCGAAGTCCTCGCCGCCGAGGTAGGTGTCCCCGCCCACCGCCACCACGTCGTAGACGCTCTTGCCGATGTCGAGGATGGAGATGTCGAACGTCCCGCCGCCGAGGTCGAACACGACCACCTTGCGCTCGACCTGCTTGCCGAAGCCGTAGGCGAGCGCGGCGCTCGTGGGCTCGTTGATGATCCGGAGGACCTCGAGCCCGGCGATGCGCCCGGCGTCCTTCGTGGCGTGGCGCTGCCCGTCGTTGAAGTAGGCGGGCACGGTGATCACCGCCTTCGTCACCGGCCGGCCGAACCAGGCCTCGGCGTCCGCCTTCAGCTCGGCGAGCACGATGGCCGAGAGCTCGGGGATGGCGTAGACGCGCCCGGCGAGCTCCACCCGCACGTCGTTGCCCTCCGGACCGGCGACGAGCGTGTACGGGAGCACCTTGCGCGCGTCCTCGACCTCCTTCGCGCCCCAGCGCCGGCCGATGAGCCGCTTCGCGGCGAACACCGTGTTCTCGGCGTTGGTGATCGCCTGCCGCTTGGCGAGCGGGCCGACGAGCTTCTTGCCGTTCTTGGCGACCGCCACGATGGACGGCGTGAGCGGCTGGCCGCTGCGGTTGGGGATGACGCGCGGGACCCCGTCGCGCACCGTGGCCACCACGGAGTTGGTGGTGCCGAGGTCGATGCCGATGGCCGGTTCCAGGTCGTTCATCCGAGGATGCCCCAGCGCAGCTTCCGGAGCCGCTCCCGGGCGAGCTCCAGCTTCGGGTCGAGCTCCAGCGCCTTCTCCAGCGCGCGCCGGGCCTCCTTCTTGTCGCCCTGCGCCTCGAGCGCGAGGCCCAGCGCCTCGTGGACCATGCCGATCCCGGGCGAGGCGCGCACGCCGGCGAGCGCCAGCTCGCGGGCCGCGGCGACGTCGCCGAGCGCGAGGGCGG
>JAEYZK010000163.1 GCA_023428085.1 Pseudomonadota bacterium | reverse complement strand
GTCGCGCGCCGCGGCGAGGGCCGCGAGCCGCGCGCGGTCGACCTTGGCGTTCCGGGTCGTCGGGAGCTCGGGGAGGTGCGTGAACCGCGAGGGGACCATGTACGCCGGGAGCCGGCGCGCCAGCGCGGCGCGGAGCGCCGCGGGGTCGAGGGGCGCGGGGCCGGTGTAGAAGGCCACCAGGCGCTCCTGCCCGGCGCCCGACTCCTCGACGACCGCACACGCCTCCGCGATCCCCGGCTCGGCCGCGAGGGCCCGGTCGACCTCCTCGAGCTCGACGCGGTGGCCGTGGATCTTCACCTGCGTATCGAGGCGCCCGAGGAACCGGAGCTGCCCGTCCGCCTCGACGACGCCCAGATCGCCCGTGCGGTAGAACCGCTCCGGACGGCCCGGCGCGAGCTCCAGCGTGACGAAGGCGCGCCGGGTCCGCTCCGGGTCGTCCCAGTACCCCAGCGCGAGCCCCGCGCCGCCGAGCCAGATCTCGCCGGGCTCGCCCTCGCCGAGCACGAACCCGCCCGGCGCCACCACCGCGGCCTTCTTGCCCGGGAGCGGCGCGCCGATGCGGACCTCGCCCAGCGTGGCCGGCACGGTCCAGGCGGTGGCGTGCACCGTCGCCTCGGTGGGGCCGTACAGGTTCACGAGCTCGACGGTCGGTCCGAGCGCGTCCCGCACCGCCTCGACGTGGGGTGGGAGCAGGGCCTCGCCGCCGAAGAAGAGCGCGCGGAGCGGCAGCCTCCCGCGGAGCCCCGCCTCGTTCACGCCCCGCGCGAGCTGCACGGCGAAGCTGGGAGAGACCGTCGCCACCGTGGCCGACGCCGCGGCGAGGCGCTGCGCCAGCTCCGCCGGCGCGAGGAGCCGGAGCGGCGGCAGGCACGCGAGCCGGGCGCCGGCGGCGAGCGCCGGAAACAGCTCGGCCGCGAACGCCTCGAACCCGAACGACACCAGCTGCGGGACGGTGTCGCCCGGGCGGTAGCGGCCCCCGTCGAGGAACCACTCGACGAGGTGGCAGACGGCGCCGTGGCTGCCGAGGATGCCCTTCGGCGCGCCGGTGCTGCCCGACGTGAAGTGCAGGTAGATCGGATCCTCGGCCCGGGTCACGGCCTCGAGGGCGGCGCCGGGTGCGGCCTCCGCCGCGCGGAGCAGCCCGCCGCGCCAGCCCGCCTCGGCGACGTCGTCGAGGCAGAGCCGCTTCACGCCCTCCGGCACGATCGCCGAGAGCCGCCGCGCCTGCTCCCGGTCGCAGAGGATCGCGATCGGCCGCGCCTGGGAGAGGATGCGCTGCACGCGCTCGTCGGGCAGGTCCGCGTCGCATGGGACGTAGGCGCCGCCGGCCTTCACGACGCCGAGCACCGCCTGGATCATGCGCCGGCCCTTGCCGGTCGCGACGAGCACCCGTGCGCCGGGGTGGACGCCCTCGGCGCGGAGCAGCGCGGCCAGGCCGTCCATCGTCCGGCGCAGCGCGCCGTACGAGACCGCGCCCTCGTCGTCGAGGAGGGCGTCGGCGTCGGGCCGCGCGGCGGCGGCCGCCTCGAACCCGTCGGTGATCCGCTGGAGCCGCGCCGGCGTCCGCGCCGTGGAGCGCGTCACCGCGGGCAGCGTGCGGCCCGCGGCCCGCAGGTGGAGCAGGGACACGGGGTACGCCGGGCCCTCGGAGAACGCGTCGAGCATCGCGCAGAGCCCCGCGTGCCAGCCGTCGAGGTCAGCGGCGGAGAGGCGGCGCGCGTCGCCTTCCCAGACGAACGTCCAGCCGTCCGCGCGCGTCTCGATCGAGAGCGCCAGGTCGAGCTTCGCCGGGCCGCGGAGCCGGCGGACCGGCCCGGTGAGCGAGCCGAGCGCCCGGACCGGCGAGGGCATGAACGAGAACGCGGTCGCGTACGGCGGCGCCGGCCGGTCGCCCCGGGGGACGAACTCGCTCAGCGGGAAGTCCTGGTGGCGGAGCACGGCCGCGGCCTGCGCCTTCACCGCGGCGGCGACGTCCGCGAGGTTCCGGCACCGCGCGAGGTCCAGCCGGGCCGCGAGCGTCGTCGACAGGTAGCCCACGAGCTCCTGCGCGTCGGGGTGGGAGCGGCCCGGCGCCGTCACCGCGGCGAGCGGGGCGGGGGTCCCGGTCCGCTCCGAGAGGAGGAGGAGGAAGCCCGCGAGCGAGAGCTGGAAGGGGGTGACGCCCAGCGCGTCGCCGTGCCGGAGCCAGCCCTCGAACCGGGCGCGATCGACCGCGCGCTCGTGCACGATCGCCGGGAGCTCCGGGCCGTCCGGCTCGCTCCCGACGCGGACCGGCCCCTCGCCGGGCCGCAGGATCTCGCGCCAGTGCGCGGCCGCCTCCGCGTGGTCCGGCAGCGCGCGCCGCGCCTCGATCCAGGCGTGCACGTCGATGGGCCGGATCCCTTCGGGCGGGAGCGCCGCGCCCGAGAGCGCCCGCTCGAGCTGCCCGAGGAGGACCCCCATGCCCAGGCCGTCGAGGACGAGGTGGTGGAACGCGAGGAGGAGGCGCGCGCCGCCGTCCGGCAGCGCCTGCGCCGCGAAGCGGTGGAGCGGACCGTGCTCGAGGTCGAACGGCAGGGCGGCCAGCGCCGCGAAGCGCTCGAGGGCGGCGGCCGCGTCGAGGTCCGCCGGGAGCTCGTCCCAGGCGAACGGCACCGCCGGCAGGACGCGCTGCACGTGGCCCTGCTCCGCGACGCGGGGGAACGTCGTCCGGAGCGCGCTGTTCCGCTCGACCAGGGCCGCGAGCGCGGCGCGGAGGCGTGGCAGCGGGATCGGTCCCCTCAGCTCGCAGGCGTAGGCCTCGTGGTAGCGGCCCTTCCCGCCGTCGAACGCCTCGAAGAAGAGCAGATCGCGCTGGCCGCGGCTCGGCGCGTGCACGTCGGCGGCGCCCCGGAGGAGCGGCGGCGCGAGCGCACGGATCTCCCCGCGCTCCAGGCGGCCCGCGAGGGCGCGGATCGAGGCGCCGGCGAGGTCCGGGAGCCCGAGCCCCCCACAGTCGGGGTGGGCGCCGGAGCGGTGGAGCTCGACCACGGCCTGCGCCAGGCGGAGCGAGTCGCCGAGCAGCTCGACCAGCGGCGTCTCCACGCACGCGCGCCCCGTCGCGCCCGCGCGGAGGCACGCCTGGAGCAAGGCCTCCTCGAGCGCGGACGCGGGCGGGATCGCCACGCGCTGGGCGAGCAGCGCGGCCTCGGTGCGGCGGATGCGGTCGTCGTGGACCCCGTCCGCGAGCTCCTGCACGAGCTTGTGGCGCTGGATCTTGCCGCTGGTCGTGCGCGGCAAGGACGGCAGCGGGACGATCGCGTCCACGCGGTGGTTGAGCCGGCGGGCGAGCTGGCTGCGCGCCCGGGCGAGGGCCTCGAGCAGCTCCGGCCGGAGCTTCGGCGCGCGGACGAACAGCGCGATCCGCTCGGCGCGCTGGTCCTGCGTCCGCGTGGCGCAGACGGCGACGTCGCCCGCGGGGAGGCCGGTCGCGGACTGCACGAGCGCCTCCAGATCGTGGCTGTAGAAGTTGAGGCCGTTGACGAAGATGACGTCCTTCTTGCGCCCGCTGATGAAGACGTCGCCGCGCCACAGGAACCCGAGATCGCCCGTGTCCACGGCGCCGTCCTGCCGCAGCGAGGCGTCGCCGGGCCGGCCGCGGAACCCGCGTGTCACGTTCGGTCCGCGGATGAGCAGGCTCCCCACGCGCCCCTCCGGGAGCGCCTTCCCGTCGCCGTCCTCCACGATCACCGCCATCCCGTCGAGCGGCGGGCCGAGGTTGGCGAGCTCGAGGGTGCGGTCGCCGGCGGGCTCCACCGGGCGCACCTCGCCGGCGGCAAGCCTCTCGCGATCCACGGAGAGCGAGGGGCACGCGTGCTCGCGCCGCTCGGCGGCCTCGAACGGATAGGCCGTCGCGCACACGCACGCCTCGGCGATGCCGAAGCCCGGGAGGATGGCGTCGCGCCGGAGCCGCGTGGGCGCGAGGGCCTCCATGAACTCGCGGCAGAGCGCGGGCGAGATGGGCTCGGCGCCGTTGAAGATCGCGCGCACCGAGGAGAGGTCGAGGGTGGGGAGCGCCTGGCGGGGCACGCGGCGGAGGATGTGGTCGTAGGCGAAGTTCGGCCAGCCGGTGAGCGTGATCCGGTGCCGCTCCAGGAGCCGGAGGAAGCCGAGCGGGTCGACGAGGAACGAGAGCGGATCGACCTTCCACTGCGGGATGCCGACGACCACGTGGGCGAGGTGGAAGAGGACGAGCCCCATGTCGTGCGAGTAGGGGAGCCACGTGGCGCTGCGGTCGGCGGGCGTCAGCCGGCAGCGCTCCGCCAGCTGGCGGACGTTGTGGAGGAGGTTCCCGTGCGTGAGCTCGACGCCCTTCGGGATCCCCGTGCTCCCGGAGGAGAACATCAGGAGCGCGAGCGCGTCCGGCTCGGCGGCGTGGTCGGGCGCGGCGTCGCCCGCGCCGAGCTCCTCGAGCACGCGGATCTCGGGGAGCGCGCCCGCGCGGCCGCGCAGCGCGCGGAGCCCCTCGGCGTTGGCGGCGTCGGTGACGAGGGCGGCGCCGTGCCCGAGGAAGCGGCTCACGGCGAGGAGCTTCTCGATCCCGGGGCCGTCCGCGAAGGTCTCGGGGATGCTCAGCGGCGCCGGGACGGCGCCGGCGAGCACCGTCCCCCAGAAGCCGGTGACGAACCGCAGCCCGTGCTCGAGCTGGAGCAGCACCGGCGTGCCGGGCGCGACGCCGGCCCGCCGCAGGCCGCCGCCGACGCGCGCCGCGGCGGAGAGGAGCGCGGGGAGGGGGAGCGTATGCTCCGCCCGCGCCGCGTCGACGTAGGTGAACCCGCCCGCCCCCCGGGCGGCCGCGGCGCGGAGGGCGGAGGGCAGCGTCGCGCGCGCGGGATCGGGGAGAAGCTCGGGGGTGATGGCCATGTCGTTCGCCTCCGGACCTCGCCCGGGGAGGTCCCGCTGTCTCGTGCGCCGGATGTTTTGTAGCATACTGCAATGTTTCAAGTGGTATTCATCCCACCCTGCGGCCGCGCGCCCCGGGGAACCCCCGTGCCCCGTGCGCCGGAGCCCGGGGGGCCGCGGGAACGGATCACCTTGCGCTACGGTTCATGATATGGAGCGCACTGCAAGAAGCCCCGGAGGCCCCGTGAGCGAGTCCACGCAGCCCGGCGGCGGCACCGCCGGCGTCATCGCCTATCCCCCGAACGTCCTCGGCGGCGCCATCTGCGCGGGGCTCCTCCTCCGGTGGGCCTGGCCGCAGCCGCTGGCCGGATGGCCGGCGTCGCTCGCGCTCGGCCTGCTCGCCGGCACGGCCTCCGCCGCGCTCGCGCTGTGGGCGCGGAGGCACTTCCTCGCCGCCGGCACCCCCATCCACCCGGGCGACGCCACCACCGCGATCGTCACCACCGGCCCGTACGCCTGGACCCGGAATCCGCTCTACGTCGCGCAGGGGCTGCTGCTGGTGATGGCCGCGGGGCTCTCCAACAGCGCCGCGGTCCTGGCGATGCTCGTCCCCTGGGCCGGCGTCATCCGGTTCGGGGTGATCGCGCGCGAGGAGCGTTACCTCGCGGAGAGATTCGGCGAAACCTACCGGAGCTATCGAAGCCGCGTCCGGCGGTGGCTGTAGCGCGCGCACCGGACGAGGAACCGGGTACCCCCTGCCGGGAGAGTTCACTAAACTGTGAACGTGACAAACGTGACCCCCACCCCGACCCTCCGCGAGCGGAACTTTGCCCAGGTGCGGCTCGGCGTCCTCGAGGCGACCCTGGCGCTCACGGCCGAGCACCCCTTCGCCGAGCTGTCCGTTCGCCAGATCTCGGAGCGCGCCGGCATCTCGCAGGGGACGTTCTTCAACCACTTCCCGACCAAGGACGACGTGCTGTTCCTCTTCATGTGCATGTGGACGCTCCGGGCGACCATGCGCACGGACGAGGTCGTGGCGAAGGGGGGGAGCGCCCGGGCCGCCATCGTCTCCGTGTTCGACCTCGTCGTGCAGGAGATGAACCGGTACCCCCGGCTGATGCTCGACATCATCTCGGTCATCGCCCTCGCCACCGCGCGGCCGCAGGTCACGCTCACGCCCGCGGAGCGTGCGCTGGCCTTCCCCGATTCGCACCGTGACCTCCCTCCAGGCGACCCCACGCTCGACGAGCTCTTCACCGCCCACCTGAACCGCGCGATGGCCCAGGGCGAGCTCCCGCCGACCGTGTCGCCGCGCACCGCGGCGCGCGTCCTGCGAACGATCTTCTACGGCGTCCCCATCGCCATGCGCGGCTCCCCGCCCTCCGAGGCGCTGCGCGCGTACCACCAGGCCATCGACGCGCTGTGGAGCGGCCTGGCGACCGCCGAGGTCGCCGCCCGCGGCGCCGGGCGGGCCGCGGCCGCGGAGCCCCGGCGCCGCGCGGCGGCCGGCAAGCAGCCCGTCAGGGCGCCGGCTCCGCCGGGAACCCGCAGGCCTCGGCGAGGAGCGCGGCGTAGCTCGATCCTGTCCGGCTGATCGTCTGGGCGTCGAACAGATCCGACCGGTAGTTCCAGTAGAGATACAGCCGGTCGTGCATGTCGATGACCGAGAGCGCCAGGTCGAAGGGCTCGATGGCGTTCCACGAGAGCGGGGGCCAGCGCACGAGGTCCTCGTCATGCGCTTCGGGGAAGTTGTCGAGCGCGAAGATGTTGCGCCAGCAGAGCCCCTGCCGCTTCGCGTCGCCGAGGAGCTCGGCCACCACCTCCTCGCTCGGGAACCGCGCGTGGGCGGCGGCGCCGTCCATCGCCTCCGCCACCGCGGGGAGCAGCGCCCGCAGCGGTCGGCCGCAGCCCGAGACGCGGATCGGGAGGATGGAGATGTAGCAGCCCAGCGCCCGATCCATGTCGGGGACCTCGGCCGGGCGGTTCGCGACGGTGTTGCCGGCGAGGATCTCGTCGGCCCCGGTGAGCCCGTGGAGGAGCTGGAAGTAGCCGGCGAGGAGGACCTTGTGGAGCGAGGTCCTCGTCTCGGTGGCGAGCGCGAGCAGCGCGCGGCGAAGCCCGGGGGACAGGGCGTGGTGGAGCGCGCGCCTCCGCAGCGGGCCGGCGGGCGCGCGGTCGGACGGCACCTGCACGATCGGCACGGGCGCGGCGAGCTGCGTCCGCCAGTACGTGCGCTCGGCGTCCCGGACCCCGGAGCGCCGGAGCGCCTCCACGTGCGCGAGGTAGGAGGCCTGGATGGCGGCCCCGCCGGCGTGGCGGATCGGCCGCCCGGACCGGGCCTCCTCGTAGCGCTCGGTGAGCTCGCGGAAGAGCTGGCTGAAGGACCAGCCGTCGAGGATCTGGTGGAAGAACGTGAGGCAGAGGAACCGGCGGGCGCCGGCGCGCACCAGCGTGAGGCGGAAGAGCGGCAGCGCCGCCGGGTCGAAGGATCGCGCGTGGTCCTCGGCCATCCAGCGCCGGAGCGCGGCCTCCTCCTCCCCGCCCCCCGCCGGCAGCTCGACCTGTCCGACCGCGGGGTCCTCCACCGCGGCCGCCGGGAGGATGACCTGGCGCCACCCACCCCCGCGCGAGCGGAAGACGGTGCGGAGCGTCTCGTGCGTCCGCATCAGCGCGCCGGCCGCGCGCGCGAGCGCCGCGGCCTCGAGCGCGTCGGTCTCGAACACGAACTGGATGTGGTAGAGGTTCGCGCCCGGATTCGCGGCGTCGAGCCGGAACATCTCCTCCTGCATCGGCGTCAGCGGGAGCGTGCCCTCCGCGTCGGCGGCGAGCGCCGCGAGCTCCCCCGCGGGCCGGAGCCCCGCGGCCCAGGCGCCGGCGGTGGCGTCCACGGCGGTCGTGGACGCGAGCACCAGACCCTGCCTGCGGAGCGCGGCGAGCGCCTGGAAGCACAGGAGCGAGTCGCCGCCGGCCGTCCGGAACGTCTCGGCCGCGCCGAACCGCTCCCGGCGCAGCACCGCCCGCCACACCTCCAGCACGGTCCGGCCGGCGTCGTCGCCCGGGACCCACTCGTCGCCCTCGAGCTCCGGCGGCAGGGCCGCCTCGATCGCGGCCAGCGCCGCCCGGTCGAGCTTCCCGGTCGCGCCCGTGGGCAGCTCGTCCAGCCGGACGAACCGGTGCGGGACCATGTAGTCGGGGAGCTCGCGGAGGACGTGCGCGCGCAGCTCCCGCGCCGGTACGCTCGCCGGGGCGGCGACGAAGGCGACGAGGCGCTTGCCCTGCGCGTCCTCCGCGACGAGGACCGCGGCGTGCCGCACCGCCGCGTGCCTCCGGAGCACCTGCTCGATGCCTTCGAGCTCGATCCGCTTGCCGCGGATCTTGACCTGGCCGTCGGCCCGACCGAGGAAGTCGAGCGCGCCGTCGGGCCGCTCCACGCCGAGATCGCCGGTCCGGTACAGGAGGCGGTCCGGGCGCTCCGGATCCGGCACGAACGCCGCCCGCGTCTTCTCGGGGTCGCCGAGGTACCCGGCGGCGAGCTGCGGGCCCCCGACGTGGATCTCTCCCGGCGTGCCCGGCGGGCAGCGCCGCCCGCGCTCGTCACGGACGGTGACCTCGTTCTCGCCGAACCCCTTGCCGATGGGGATGGAGGTCACCGCCGGCCCGACCAGGGAGTCGATGACGTGCCCGGAGACGAGGACGGTCGTCTCGGTCGGGCCGTAGAAGTTCATGAGCGTGACGGACGTGCCCATCCACTCCTGCCACCGCCGGACGGCGGCCGGGGGGAGGGTCTCGCCCGCGAAGAGGATGCACCGCAGCGTGCCCGCGAGCCGCTCCGCGGCGGCGCGACCTCCGGAGGTCTCGAGGTGCGCGAGCCAGCCGGTGAAGAGCGCGGGCGGGAGGTACGTCCAGGTGATCCGCTCGTCGGCGATGAACCGGAGCAGCGCCTCGGGCTCGGCGAGCGCGGCGCGCGGGACGGGGTGGACCGAAGCGCCGCACGCGAGCGGCGCGAGGTGCTCCCAGACCGCGGCGTCGAACGTGAGCGGCGCGAGCTGCGTGACGCGGTCCCCGGCCCGCATGCGGATGGCGGCCGGGCCGTCGCGCAGCGACGCGGCGAGGGCGCGGTGCGGGACGACCACGCCCTTGGGTGCGCCCGTCGTACCCGACGTGAAGATGACGTACGCCGGGTCCTCGGGCGTGTTCACCACCGCCGGCGGCGCGGCCGAGAGGCGGGCGAGCGCCGCCGCGCCGAGCGTCGTCGCCGGACCGCGGGCCTGCTCCGGCTCGCCGTCGAGGAGCAGCAGGAGCTCCGGCGCGCCGGGCCAGGCCGCGGCGAGGCGGCTCCACGCGGCCCGGGTGGCGACCACGGCCCCGATCTCCGCCTGGCGCACCATGCTGGCGAGCCGATCGGCGGGCGTCGCGGCGTCGAGCGCCACGAGCGTCGCCCCGCTCCGGAGCACGCCGAGGACCCCGGCGACGGCGGTGGGGCCGGGCGGCACGCACAGCCCGACCCGCGCGCCGCGCGTCCGGCCGTGATCCCGCAGCAGGTGGGCGATCCGGCTCGACGCGGCGCGCACCTCGCCGCAGGAGGCCGCCCCGTCGGCGCAGGCGACCGCCCGGCGTTCGGGCGCGGCCTGGAGCGCCGCGTCCACGAGGTCCATCGCGAGCCGGGTCATCGGTTCGTCTCCTTGGTCGTCAGCGAAGGGCGGCCGCCGCGAGCGGTCCGGTGTCGAAGAGGGTCTCATTGGCGCACACGACCGCGCCGCGGCCGTCGAGCCGCACACGGACCTCGGCCTTGAACCCGCCGCCCCCTCCGACCGCGCGCAGGTCCGGCCTCCCGTCGGTCTCGCCGTACCTCCACCCCAGGCCGGCCGGGAGGGCCTCGCCGTCCGGCGTCCGCTGGGGCTCCCGCATCGCCGCGGCCGAGGCGGGCGTGAGGATGCGCGCGCCCTCGAACGAGCCGTCGCCGGCCAGCGCCGCGGCGAAGCGGGCCAGGTCGGCGCACGAGCCGACGAGGCCGCCGTACGGCGCGCCGTCGACGAGGAAGCGCCGGAAGGCGCCGAACCGGCCCGCGCGCGGGCCGTACAGCCGGCCGTCGACGACGAGCCGCATCGCCTGGTTGAGCATGCTCGAGCGCCGGTAGTAGCCCGTGGCGAGGCGCTTCCCGTCGAGGTCGAACCCCGTGCTCCGCATCCCGAGCGGCTCGAGCACGTGCCGCGTCACGTACGCCTCGAAGGGCAGGCCCGAGCGCCGCTCCACGAGCACGCCCAGCACGAGGTAGCCGAGGTTCGAGTAGCCGTAGCGGGAGCCGGGCTCGAACCGGAGCCGCGGATGGGCGCGCAGGAGGCGCGTGGTCAGCTCCTCGAGGGCGGGCCCCTCCTCCGACTCGAGGTGGACCCAGGAGATCGGGAACGGGTTCGGGAGGCCGGAGGTGTGCGCGAGCAGGTGGCGGACCGTGATGCGCGCGCCGTCGGCGATCGGCAGCGCGACGTGGCGCTCGATGGGATCCTCGAGCCCCACCGCCCCGCGCTCGACGAGCTGCATCACCGCCGCCGCCGTGAAGAGCTTCGTCACCGAGAAGTACATGAACGCCGTGTCGGGGGTCACCGGGGTGCCGCGCGCGACGTCCGCCACGCCCTCGGTCTGGAGGGTGATGCGGCCGTCCCGGAGGCGCGCCACGGCGATCCCGGGCGCGTCGCCTTCGTAGATGGCATCCCTCATCGCGACCTCGTAGGGGCGCCGGTCCCGGGCACACGCACCCGCGAGGACGGCGATCGCAGCGAACGCCGTGACCCTGTGATGTGACGCCATCGCGCTCCTCCCGCCGGCGGTACGGCCGGCCGGGGCCTTCTCTCAGAGGCTGAGGCCCCCGTCCATGACGAAGACCTGTCCGGTGATGTAGCGGGCCTCCTCCCGCGTGAGGAAATGCGCGAGCTCCGCCACCTCGGCCGCCGTGCCGAACCGCTTGAGCGGCACCTGGGCGAGCACCTGCTCCCGGTATCTCGGGTCGAGCCGCTCGAGCATCTCGGTCTCGACGAACCCGGGGGCGAGCGCGTTGACCGTGACCCCGCGCGGGGCGCACTCCCGGGCGAGGCTCCGCGTGAAGCCGTGGATCGCGGCCTTCGAGGCGGCGTAGTTCGTCATCCCGGCGATCCCGACCATCCCCGCCACCGACGACACGTTGATGATCGTGCCCGCGCGCTGGCGGAGGAGCGTGCTCACCGCGGCCCGCGAGGCGTGGAAGGTCCCGTGGACGTTCGTGTCGATCACCTCGCGCCACTCGGCGTCCGTCATCGACATGAGCGGCGCGTCGCGCGTCACCCCGGCGTTGTTGACGAGCACGTCGAGCCGCCCGAAGGCGGAGAGGACCTGGTCCACCGCCGCCCGGGTCGCGTCCGCGGAGCGCACGTCGCACGCGAGCGCGAGGACCTTGCGGCCATGGGCGCGCTCGAGCTCGGCCGCGAGCGCCGCGGCGCGCTCCGCGGAGTGGACGTACGTGAAGGCCACGTCCTTCCCCGCGGCGGCGAACCGCCGGACGATGGCCTCGCCGATCCCGCGCGAACCCCCGGTCACGAAAGCGACGTCAGGCATGCAGCTCCTCCGCGTGCGGCGCGCCGGGCGCCGGCGGGAGCGGGACCATCCCCTCCTGCCGGTACCAGGCGAGGCAGTCCTGGATCATCTCGGGGAGCGGCGCGGGGCGGTACCCGAGGTCCCGCACCGCCCGCCCGCTGTCGAACAGGTAGTGCCCGCCGAACACCCGCATCCGGTACGGCTCCACGAGCGGCGCCCGGACCCCGAGGGGCGCGAGGGCCGTGCGCAGCGCGGCCGCCGCGCGGCGGAGGGCGTAGCTCCCGCCCGGGAGGCGCGGGCGCACGCCGGCCGCGCGGGAGATCTCGTCGATGAGCTGCGCGTACCCCGCGTCGGCGCCGGCGAGCAGGTAGCGCGATCCCGGCACGCCGCGGGTGAGGGCGGCGACGTGCGCCCGCGCGACCTCGCGCGCGGAGCAGAAGCTGGCGCTCCCGGGGGGGACGAACGGGACCTGGTCGTGGCAGACCGCGACCACCATGCGGCCCCACTGCAGCGTGTGGTCCCAGGCGCCGATCACCTCCGCCGGGTTCAGCACCACCGCGTCCAGACCCGCCGCCCCGAGCACGATCCGCTCGGCCTCGAGCTTGGAGGCGCCGTACGGGCTCGCAGCCCGGAACCCCTCGAGCGGCGTCCGCTCGTCCCAGCGGCGGCCCGGATCGCTGTGCGCGCCGACCGTGGAGGTGGTGCTCGTGTACACGAAGCGCCGGACGTTCTCGGCCTGCGCCGCCGCGACCACCGCGCGCGTCCCCTCCACGTTGGTGCGCCAGATCCGGGCGCGGTGGGCGCGGTCGCAGCTCGTGTCGCCCGCGCAGTGGACGACGGCCCCGACGCCGTCCAGCGCCCGGCGGAGGCGGGGGACGTCGTCGAGCGCGCCGCGGAAGATCTCCGCCGGGAACCGGGCCAGGTACGTGGCGGGGGAGCGCGCGCGTACGTACGCGCGGACGGCGTGGCCGGCCGCGAGGAGCTCTGCGACCACGTTCAGCCCGACGAAGCCGGTGGCACCGGTGAGGAGGACGCGCATCGTCGCCTCAGGTCGTCCGGAGCGCGGCCGAGAGCGGCGTGCGCGCCGCCCGGATGGCGGGGAGGAGCCCGCCGATCGCGCCGATGAGGAGCGCCGCGGCGAGCCCTGCGCCGAGGCCGGAGAGGGTCACGCGGAACGCCCAGGCGACCTCCGCGAACCCGGCGGTGTTGCCCGTCGCGCCGGTGAAGCCGTTCACGGGCAGGGCGAGGAGGCACCCGACGACGCCGCCCGCGAGCCCGAGGGCCGCGGACTCCACGAGGAACCCCGTCAGGATCGCGAGCCGCCCGAAGCCGAGGGCGCGCAGGGTCGCGACCTCGCGCACGCGCGCGGCGATCACCGCGTTCATGGTGTTCATCGCCGCGAAGACCGCCCCGAGGCCCATCACCACCACGACGAACGCGGCCAGCGCGCGCAGCGGGGTCGTGACCGCGCCCGACTGGGCCTCGTAGAAGCGGTCCTCCCGGCGCGCCTCGAGCCGCAGCCGCGGGTCGGCGGCGATGGCGCGCTCGAGGGCGGGGAGCGCGTCGGCCCCGGCGAGCCGCACGGCGAGCGTCGTCACCTGGCCCTGCCGCTGGAAGTCCTGCGAGACCACGTCGAGCGGGGCCCACAGCTCGCTCTCGAACGCGCCCCCCTCGGCGGCGAACACCCCGGTCACGCGCCAGTCGCGGCCCTGGAGCCGCACCGTGTCGCCGGGCCCGAGCCCGCCCAGCCGGCGCGAGAGCCGCTGCCCGATCATGAGCTCGGGCGCGCCCTCCGCCGGCGCGCGGCCCGCCACGAGCCGGATCCCGCCCCGGACGCGGGACGCGACCGGCGTGATCCCGCGCACGGTGGCGTTCACGGGCGCCTCCTCGCCGCGGCCCGGGAGCGTCACGACCACGACGACCTCGGGCGACGCGAGCAGCGCGCCGTCGGCCGCCCGGGCGACGCCGGCGCCCGCGGCGAGCACGTCGGCCTGCTCCCGGGGGAAGATCGAGGCGGGCTCGGACTGGGCGCCCTTCTGGACGACGATCGCGCCGTCCGCGCGGCCCGTCGCCTTGAGCGTCTCGGCGAACCCTGCGGCCATGGCATGCAGGATCACGAACACCGCGACCACGACCCCCACGCCGAACACCGCGAGGAGCGTGATCTGCCAGCGGACCGCGAGGCTCTTCAGGTTGTACGAGAGGAGAGGCAGGGCCATGGTCGATCTCCCTAGATGCTGCGGAGCGCCTCCGCGACCCGGACCCGGTACGCGGCCAGCGCGGGGAGGAGCCCGGCGAGCAGGCCCAGTCCGGCGGCGATGCCCATGCCCTGCGCGAGCAGCGCGGGCGAGAGCGACAGGTCGGGGTAGGCGCGCACGGCGTCCCCGACGAAGGGCACGCTGGGGAGCCCCGCGATGACGCCCGCCGAGAGCGCGAGCCCGACGGCGCCTCCGGCGGCGCCGATGAGCAGCGCCTCCGCGGTGACGAGGCGCAGCACCAGGCCGTCGGAGAAGCCGAGCGTCTTCAGGACCCCGAGCTCGCGCCGCCGCTCGCGGACCGACATGCTCATGGTGTTGGCGATCACGAGCAGCACCGCGAACATGACCGCCAGGGCGACCGCGTCGAGGAGCGGCGCCAGGTCTCCGGCCGCGGCGACCATGCCCGCGCGGAACGCGGCCTCGGTCTGCGTGAACGTCTGGGCCGCGCTGTTCTCGAACAGCCGGTCCACCGCCGCCGCCACCGCCCCGGCCTGCCGCGGGTCGTCGATCTGGATCGCGTAGTTCCCGACGCCATACACGCCGCGCGTCTCCCGGTCGAGCCGGGAGAAGTGGAAGTACATGGCGGTCGTGTCGGTGCCCGCGTGGCGGACCTTGTCCTCGTCGAAGATCCCGCTCACCACGAAGTCCCAGGGCTTCCCGATCTGGAACACCGGGATGAAGGACTCCAGGCTGAAGGTGTCGCCCGTCTTCCACCCGAACCGCTCGGCGGTCCGCCGCCCGACGATGGCGCCGCGCGGGTCGGCGAGGAACTCCCGCCGCTCCGCCGCGGGGAGGACGATCTCCGGGAACATCGCGAGGAAGGGCTCGGGATCGACGGCGAAGTTGGTGAAGAAGTCGGAGGACCTCTCCGTCTTGCGGCTCCCGGCGAAGAAGTGCATCGCCGCGACCCGCTTCACGCCCGGGAGCTCCGCGATCCGCTCCTTGTACGCGAGCGGGAGCGGGAACATGAGGCTCACCTTGTTCCGGGTGACGAGCCGGGCGCCGTCGACGGTCTCGAGGCTGTAGTGGAGCGCGCCCAGGAAGGCGCGCAGCGTCACGAACAGGAACACGCAGAGCGCCAGCGCCGCCGCGGTGCTGAGCGAGCGGAGACCGCGGCCCCGGAGGTGGTGGAGCACGTAGCCGAGGTACTTCACGACGCGTGCTCCTGGAGGACGCCCTTCTGGAGGAACCGGCGGACCGTGGCGCGCTCCGCGGCCCGCGGGTCGTGGGTCACCATCACGATCGTCTTGCCGAACGCGCGGTTGAGCGTCTGGAGGAGATCGAGCACCTCCTCGGCGCTGCGCGCGTCGAGATCGCCGGTGGGCTCGTCCGCGACGATGACGTCCGGGTCGGCGACGATCGCGCGGGCGATGGCGACGCGCTGCTCCTGGCCGCCCGAGAGCTGGCGGGGCCGGTGGTGCTCGCGCTCGGCGAGGCCGACGACGCGCAGGGCCGTCCGCGCCCGCTCCCGCCGCTCGGCGCGGCCCATGCGGTGGAGCAGGAGCGGGAGCTCCACGTTGCCGAGCGCGGTGAGCACCGGGATGAGGTTGTACGTCTGGAACACGTAGCCGACGTGCCGCTGCCGCCAGCGCGCCAGGGCGCCCTCGGACAGGCCCGACAGGTCGGTGCCGGCGACCGTCAGCGTGCCCGACGTCGGGCGGTCGATCCCGGCGATGAGGTTCATGAGGGTCGTCTTGCCGGAGCCGGACGGGCCCATGAGCGCCAGGAACTCGCCCCGCGCGATGGTGACGTCGATCCCCTCGAGGACCGGCACCTCCTGGCTGCCGCGCCGGTAGACCTTGCGGAGCCCGCGCACCTCCACCAGCGGGGCGGCTGCGGGGACGGCCTGCGGGACCGGTAGCGTCATGGCTCCACCTCCACACGAGCGCCGTCCGCGAGGCCGGGCGGCGGGTTGACGACGAGGAGCTCGTCTCCGTCCAGCCCCGATCGCACCTCGACGGTATCGCCGCTGGCGCCGCCGAGCACGACCGGGCGGTACCGGACGCGTCCCTCCTGGATCGCGAGCACCACCGCTCCGCCGGCCCGCGCGGCGACGGCGGCGCGCGGCACGCGCAGGGCGAGGCGCGCGCCGTCCGGCGGGGGCTCCGAGAGGAAGGTCACGCGGGCCGAGAGCTGGGGTCGGAGCGCCTCGTCGCGATCGCGCAGGCGCACACGGACGCTCACGGAGCCCTTCGATCGATCCGCGGTGGGCTCGATCCGCTCGACGCGGGCGGCGTACCGGCGCCCGGGCCGCGCGGTGACCTCCACCTCCGCGGGCTGGCCCGCGCGGACCCGATCGACGTGCGTCTCGTTCAGATCGACCAGGACGTCCAGCGTCGACACGTCCATCACCTCCGCGACCGCGCCGGCCACGCCGCTCGTGGCCCGCGGGGCGGCGGCCACCGAGACGATCTCTCCCACCTCGACCAGCCGGCGGGTGAGGAGGCCATCGAAGGGCGCGCGCACGCGGCAGCCCTCCACGGCGGCCTCCGCCACCGCGACCTCGGCCGCGGCCACCCGGGCCTCGGACTCGGCGAGCGCGACCCGCGCGCGGCTCGCCTCCAGCGTGGTGCCGGCGATGGCGCCGTCGTCCGCGAGGCGCGCGTCGAT
>JAEYZK010000092.1 GCA_023428085.1 Pseudomonadota bacterium | reverse complement strand
GGCCTGCAGCGCGCGCGCGAGCAGGTGCTGGAGGGCGCGCGCCACGCGCTCCGCGTCCCAGTCGACCTCCGGCACGTCGGCCCCGACCGCGAGCTCGAGCTCCTGCCGGCGCTCCGCGGCGCCGGCGCGGAGCGGATCCACCGCCCGGGCGAGGACCTCCGCGACGGAGTGGCGCGCCGGCTCGAGCTCGAGCTCCCCCGCCTGGCAGCGCGCGAGGTCGGCGAGGCCGTCGACGAGGCGGTTCAGGGTCTGGAGGCTGGACTCGAGCCGCGCGGCGAGGGTGCGCGCCTTCGGCTGGTGCTCGGGGCCCACGAAGCGCGCGAGCCGCTGGACGCCGAGGAGCAACGCGGACAGCGGGTTCTTGAAGTCGTGCGCGAACAGCCGCGCCGCCTCGTGGAAGGCCGCCAGGTGAAGGCGCGCGTCGTCGAGCTCCGCCGCGGGCTCCGCGCCCGCGCGGCTCGTCGCTCCCTCCGGCGGGTTGCGGACCTCCTCCGGCATCCCCGTGACTCTATTCGAAGGCTCGCGATGGTGAAATGGGAACCGCACCGGGGTGGGTCGATCCGGACGGCGGTGCTGCGGAGACGCGCCGGCGCCCCAAACGACCCTTCGCCAGGAAGCGCCGTACGCTAGCGTCTCCCCATGGCGACCCTGCTCTTCACCGGCTTCCCCGGCTTCCTCGGCAAGGAGCTCCTGCCACGCGTCCTCGCCCGCCGGCGCGACGCGGAGGCGCTCTGCGTCGTCCAGGAGAAGTTCGCCGCGCAGGCGCGGGAGGCCTGCGCGGCGCTGGCGGCCGCGCACCCGCACACCGCCGGCCGCGTCCGGCTCGCCACCGGCGACATCACCGCGCCGGGGCTCGGGCTCGCCGCCGGGGAGCTGCCCGGCGACGTCGTCGAGATCCACCACCTGGCGGCGATCTACGACCTCGGCGTCGCCCGCGCGCCGGCGCTCCGCGTGAACGTGGACGGCACCCGGAACGTGCTCGAGGTGGCGGAGCGGTGCCGCGCGCTCGAGCGGCTCCACTACGTCTCGACCTGCTACGTCTCGGGGCGCCACCCGGGCGTCTTCCACGAGGAGGACCTCGAGGTCGGCCAGGCCTTCAACAACCACTACGAGGAGACGAAGTACCTGGCCGAGCGCGAGGTGCGGGCGCGGATGCGGGCCGGCCTCCCGGCGACGATCTACCGGCCCGCGATCACGGTCGGGGACGCGACCACGGGGATCACGCAGAAGTACGACGGCCCCTACTTCGCGATCCAGTGGCTGGTCCGGCAGCCGGGTCGGCTCGCGCTCATGCCGGTGGTGGGCGACCTCTCGATCCAGGTGAACGTCGTCCCGCGCGACTTCGTGGTGGACGCCATCGCCCACCTCGCCGGCCTGGCCTCCTCGCGCGGCAAGACGTACCAGCTCGCCGACCCGGCGCCGCTCACCGGCCGCGAGATGCTCGACGTGCTCGGGGCCGCGGTGGGGAAGCGCGTCGTGCGGATCCCTCTCAGCGTGGGCGCCGCGAAGTTCGCGATCGAGAAGGTCCCGGGGGTGTACCGGCTGCTCCGGATCCCGGCGGCCTTCGTGGACTACATGGTCCACCCGACGCGGTACGACACCCGGAACGCCTCGGCGGATCTCGCCGGCTCGGGGGTCGCCTGCCCGCGGTTCCCGGCGTACGCCGCGCGGATGGTCGCGTTCGTCCGCGCGCACCCGGAGATCGGCGCGGCGGCCATGGCCTGAGAGCCCCCGGGACGGCTCCCCGGCTCCGCGTCAGCTCGCGAGCGTCCAGAGCGGCGCCAGGTCCTCCGGCAGGCGCCGGGCGACCTCCTCCTCCGCGGGTTCGTCGAGCTGGAGCCGCATCGCGCCGAAGACCGCGCGCGCGTAGGGCTCGGCCTCGGCGCGGGAGCCACCCAGGTCCTCCGCCACCACGTCGAGGAAGGCGTCGAGCCCGGCGACGGCGCGCGGCGGATCGCCGGCGTGCCGCTCGCACGGGAGGAGGCGTCCCTTGAGCGGGCCCGGCAGGAGCTCGCGCAGCGGATCGAAGTGGGGATCGCGCAGGCGAAGGGCGAGCGCGCACGCGACGGCCTCCGTGGCGCGGGCCGCTTCCGCCCGGCGCGGCAGCCCCTCGCGGGCGAGCGCGTCGAGGAAGGCCCGGAAGTCGGCGTCGGCCTGCGGGTCGGGTTGGATCGCCATGCAGGCACGGTGGGCACGGCTCCGGGCGGAGTGAAGGCGCCGCGGAGACGTCGATCCCAGGCCGCTCCGCGCGCGGCCCGCGGCGCGGGGGCGCGGGGCCCCCGGCGGGAGTTCTGCGCTAGGATGCCGGCCCGTCCCCCACGGAGGTTCGATGCAGCAGCGCATGTCCCCGGAGCTCCCCAGCGTGCAGGCCTCGAGGGTGGCCCTCGACGCCGTCCAGGGACCGGGGCGGGGACCGACGCGATGAACCCCGGCAGCCTCCTCGCGATCGCCGTGGCGCTGGCGATGGACGCGTTCGCCGTGGCCGTCGTGACGGGCCTCGCCGACCTGCCGCTCACGCGGCGGCGGATCTTCCGGCTCGCGTTCCACTTCGGCCTCTTCCAGGCGCTGATGCCGGCGCTGGGGTGGGCGGTGGGGCGCGCGGTGTACGGGCACGTCGCCGACTTCGATCACTGGATCGCCTTCGCGCTCCTCGCGCTCGTGGGGGGCCACATGATCTGGGAGGCGGCCCACGCGGACGAGGACGAGCGCCGCCAGGCGGGGGACGCGACCCGCGGGTGGAGCCTGGTGATGCTCTCGATCGCGACGAGCATCGACGCGCTCGCGGTCGGGCTCACGCTGGCGATGATCGGGGCCGAGATCCTGGTCCCCGCGCTCGTGATCGGGCTCGTCGCCGGCGCGCTGACGGTCGCGGGCATGATGCTCGGGCGCTGGATCGGGACCGCGTGGGGGAAGCGCGTCGAGGTGCTGGGCGGGTTCATCCTGATCGCGATCGGGGCGCGGATCGTCTGGGAGCACCTCGCCGGAGCGGGCCTCGGCGCGTCCGCAGGAATGTAGGTTCAAGGTACAAGACGCGTTCGGATTTCGTTAAGGACGACAGGTGCGCCGGTCGGTAGATTCTCCCTGTGACGTGAACCCTTGCAGAGGAGAGCGCCGATGAAGATCCACGTCCGCTTCCAGGGGTTGCAGCACTCCGAGAGCCTCACCACGTGGGGGACGCAGCGGGCGGACCGCCTCCTGCGCCGGTTCGGCGGGCAGGTCCGCACCCTCGAGCTCCGGATCGACGACACCAACGGCCCCCGCCGCGGCGGGATCGACAAGCGGTGCCAGGCGATCGCGAGCGGCCCGCGGATCGGGACCGTGCGCCTCGCGGCGACCCACGAGGACGCGTACGTCGCGGTCGAGCTCGCCGTCTTCCGCGTCCGTCGCTCCATCGCCCGGGCGCTGCAGCGCGACCGGCAGAGGGGCGAGGCGACCATCCGGCGCCCGGACGGCGGCGGGGCCGGCGTCGCGGCCTGACGCGCGCGGGAGCGGTCTCCCTCCGGGCCGCGCACCGGGCCCACCTGCTCCTTGACGCGGCGCGCGCCGGCCCACAGATCGCTGGGGCGAGCGCACGCTCGCCCCAGCATGCGCCCCTGGCTCCGCCGGCTCGTTCGCGTCCGTGACACCCCCGAGGCCCTCGCGCGCGGGCTCGCCGTCGGCTTCTTCTTCGGCGTGAGCATCTTCTGGGGCTTGCAGATGGCGCTCGCGATGCTGGTGAGCTGGTTCGTGAAGGGCAACAAGGTCGTCGCGGTGGCCGCGACGGCGGTGAGCAACCCGCTCACGACCCTCCCGCTGTACGGCGTGTGCTGGCTCGTCGGGCGGCTCGTGCTCGGCGGCGAGGGCGGCCTGCCCGACCTGACGGCGATCCACGGTCCGCGCGATCTCGTCGCGCTCGGCCCGCGGTTTCTCGCCACGATGCTCGTCGGCACGACCATCGTGGGCGCCGTCGGCGCGGCCGCGTTCTACGTCGGCGCCCCGCGCATCATGGCGACGCTCCGGCGGTGGCACGACGGGCGGGCGCAGGTGGGCGCGAGGCGGGAGCAGTCCACGCCCTAGGCGACGTGTCCGCGGTCCGGCTAGAACCGCGGACACCCGAGGCACGCGGGCGGCGGGTCGGCGGACACCATCCGGCGGCGGTGGGCCCGGGCGACCTCGCCGTTCCACAGGGCCGAGAACGGATCGCGGAGCAGGTTCCCCACCGGGACGCCGGGCTGGCAGTCGCAGAGCGTGACCGCGCCGTCGGGGCCGACGGGGAGCGTCTGCCAGGGCGCGCGGCAGTGCGTGTGCCGTCGCGCGCGCGCGGCGAGGCGGGCGCCGCGCAGGGCGAGGTGCTCGCGGAAGCGGGAGGGCAGGGCCAGCTCCTCGAGCCCGTGCACCGACAGCACCGGGAGCCCGCGGGCGAGCGCGCCGCGCAGGACGCCGTCGAGGGCCGCGGCGTCGGCGGGCGAGAGGCCCTGGTGCAGCGAGCGGGGCTGGTTCTCGGGGAAGTTGAGATCGGTGGCCATGAGCGCGTCCACGCCGAGGGGCGCCACGGCCTCGACGATCCCGGCGAGCTCGCCGGCCGTGTCGGCAGAGAGGGCGGTGAACACCGCCGCCGTGACCTGCCCGGACCGGCCCGCGCGGTCGCGCTCCTCCACGAACGCGCGCAGGTGCGCGAGCACGCGGGGGAGATCGGCGCCCCGGCGGACGCGCGCCGCGACCTCCGGCGACGCGGCGTCGAGGCTCACGGTGAGGCCGGCGAGCCCGGCGTCGAGCAGCTCCCGCGAGAGCGCGGGCGTGAGCCGCATGCCGTTCGTCACGATCGAGACACGCCGTCCGTCGGCCGCCGCGTGCCGCACGAGCGCGACCACCTGCGGGTGGAGGAGCGGCTCGCCGAGCCCCACCAGCACCACCCGCAGGGCGTGGGGCGCGTGCTCCAGGACGCGCGCGAAGGTCTCCGGTGCCATGTCCTGGGGCGCGGGCGGCGAGAGGGTGCGGGCGCAGGCCGCGCAGGCGAGGTTGCAGCGGGTGGTGACGGCGACGTTGAGCAGGGTCGGTTCGGTGGCCGCGCGCGCGGCGTCGTCGGCGGCGCGGCCGTCGAGCCCGCGTCCCGCCGGTCCGTCGCGCAGGTGGCGCAGCGTGGCCGGCCAGCGCGCGAG
>JAEYZK010000024.1 GCA_023428085.1 Pseudomonadota bacterium | reverse complement strand
ATGGGCCACCCGGGCATGCTCTACAGCCTGCCCTCGCGCGAGCTCATCGCCGACTCGATCGAGACGATGATGAACGCGCACTGCCTCGACGCGATGGTGTGCATCCCGAACTGCGACAAGATCGTGCCCGGGATGGTCATGGGCGCGCTGCGCGTGGACGTGCCGACGGTGTTCGTCTCCGGCGGGCCGATGAAGGCGGGCACCGCGAAGGACGGCGCCCCGCTCGACCTCAACTCGGTCTTCGAGGCGGTCGGCCAGCGGGCGGCCGGCAAGATCGGCGACGCCGAGCTGCACGACGTCGAGTGCCGCGCCTGCCCCTCCGGCGGCTCCTGCTCGGGCATGTTCACGGCCAACTCGATGAACGTGCTGTGCGAGGCGATGGGGATCGCCCTGCCCGGCAACGGCACCATCCTCGCCCTCACCCCGGAGCGCGAGGCGCTCGGCCGGCGCGCCGCGCGCCGGGCGGTGGAGATCGCCGGCGACGAGCGGTTCCGGATGCGGCGCATCGTCAACGCCGACGCGATCCACAACGCGATGGTCGTGGACATGGCCATGGGCGGCTCGACCAACACCGTCCTGCACATGCTCGCCATCGCCCGCGAGGCCGGGGTGGCCTTCGGGCTCCGCGAGATCGAGGCCATCGCGAAGCAGGTCGCGCACATCGCCAAGATCGCCCCGTCGCTCTCGACCGTGCACATCGAGGACGTCCACCGGGCCGGCGGCGTGCCGGCGGTGCTGAAGGAGACCGCGCGCCGCGGCGGCGTCGTGCGCGAGGGGGCGCTCACCGTCACCGGCGAGAGCGTCGGGGAGCGGATGAAGGACGCGAAGATCGCGGACAAGTCGATCATCCACCCGCTCGAGGAGGCGTACTCGCCGGTGGGGGGGCTCGCCGTCCTCTTCGGCAACCTCGCGCCCGACGGGGCGGTGGTGAAGACCGCGGGCATCCAGCCGTCGATGCGCAGGTTCACCGGCAAGGCGATCTGCTTCGACTCGCAGGACGAGGCGATCGCCGGGATCATGGGCGGCAAGGTCCAGGCCGGCCACTTCGTGGTCCTACGCTACGAGGGGCCGAAGGGCGGCCCCGGCATGCAGGAGATGCTCGGCCCGACCTCGCTCATCATGGGCATGGGCCTCGGCGAGAAGGTCGGCCTCGTCACCGACGGCCGCTTCTCCGGCGCGACCCGCGGCGCCTGCGTGGGCCACGTCTCGCCCGAGGCCGCCGAGGGCGGCCCCATCGGGCTCGTCCAGGACGGCGATCCGATCACCATCGACGTCGAGGCCCGGACGCTCACCGTGGACGTGCCCGACACCGAGCTCGCCCGGCGCCGCGAGACCTTCCGGCCGAAGAAGAAGGAGGTGAAGTCCTCCTGGCTCCGCCGGTACGCGCACCTCGTGACGAACGCGGCGAGCGGGGCGGTGTTGAAGACGGACCTGTAGCCGCGTCGCCGGCCCGAGCCCGGGTCGATGGTCCGCTCGCCCTTCGCCTGTCGCCGGGCGCGCGGTGGTGTTCGTGAGGATCCGTTCGCCCTGAGCCTGTCGAAGGGCGCGCGGTGGTGTTCGTGAGGATCCGTTCGCCCTGAGCCTGTCGAAGGACGCGCGGTGGTGTTCGTGAGGATCCGTTCGCCCTGAGCGTAGCAGCCGCGAAGCGGCTGCGGAGTCGAAGGGTGAACGGTATCGGCTCGGCTTCGGCTTCACGGCCCCGCGCGCTCCCACGCCGCCGCGAAGAACCCGTCCGTCCCGTGGCGGTGGGGCCAGGTCCGCACGAAGCCCTCGGGCGTCACGGTCTCCGGCGGCGCCGCGGCGGGGCGGACGCGGCGCCACTCCGGGTGAACCCGCTCGAACGCCTCGGCCACCGCCTCGTCCTCCGCGCGCCGGAACGTGCACGTCGCGTACACGAGCCGGCCGCCGGGCCGGACGCGGCGGGCGGCGTCCTCGAGGATCGCGAGCTGGAGCGGGGGGAGGGCGGCGAACGCCGCCGGATCGAGGCGCCAGCGCACGTCGGGGCCGCGGCGCAGCGCCCCCAGCTCGGAGCAGGGCGCGTCCACGAGCGCCCGATCGACCCGGAGGTCCTGGGGCGCGACCGCGCCGTGCACCGCCACGATCGCGCCGGCGCCGCCGCGGGCGGCCCGCGCGCGCAGGCGGCCCAGCCGCTCCGCGTCGGGGTCGGCCGCGTGGACGCGCCCGTGCGCCCCGACCTCCGCCGCGAGGAGCAGCGTCTTCCCGCCCGCCCCGGCGCAGGCGTCGAGCACGGCCTCTCCCGGGCGCGCCTCGACGAGCAGGCCGAGGAGCTGGCTCCCCTCGTCCTGGACCTCGCACAGGCCCTCCTGGAACGCGCGCAGGCCGTAGACGTTGGGCCGGGTGGCGGGCGCCGGCGCCACGGCGAGGCAGCCGCGGACGAGCCCGCCCGGCGCCGTCTTCACGCCCTCGGCGGCGAGGGCCGCCGCGAGCGCGTCGGGGGACGTCCGCAGCCCGTTCACGCGGAGGCAGACCGGCCCCGGCCGGTCGAGCGCGTCGGCGAGCGCGGGGGCGTCGTCCCCCGC
>JAEYZK010000022.1 GCA_023428085.1 Pseudomonadota bacterium | reverse complement strand
GGAGGGCGCCGGCGCCCGCGGTCGGCGGGGGCCGGGGCGGGGGCTGGCCGGGATCGGCGAGGAGGAGCTCCGAGCCGCAGTGCGGACAGGTCTGGCGGCCGAAACGTTCGGTGGTGAAGGTGCCCTGGCAGCGGGCGCAGCGCGCGAGCATGGGCGGGAGCTTACCGCAACCAGGGGCGGCCGCGCGCGCCCCGACCTAGTCGCGGGCCGACTCGCGCAGCGCGCGGACCTCGTCCACGTGCACGCCGCCGCGCGTGCGGTAGATCGCGAGGACGATCGCGAGTCCGACGGCCGCCTCGGCCGCGGCCACCGCGATGACGAAGAACGCGATGGCGTGCCCGTCCACGCTGTTCCGCTGGCGGGCGAAGGCGAGGAACGTGAGGTTCGCGGCGTTGAGCATCAGCTCGACGCACATCATGACGATGAGCGCGTTCCGCTTCATGAGCACGCCGACGAGGCCGATGCCGAAGAGGAGCGCGGCGAGCAGCAGGTAGGGCTCGATGGACATGGTCAGATCCGCTCCTTCGCGACGACCACCGCGCCGACGATCGCGGCGAGGAGCAGCAGGCTCGTCGCCTCGAAGGGGAGCAGGTACTTCGAGAAGAGCACCGCGCCGACCGCCTTCACCGTCCCGAACCCCGGGTCCAGCGCCTCCGGCCTGAACGCGCCGTCCGACAGCGCCCGGGCGTCCATGACGGCCCAGGCGAGCACCGCGGTGAGGCCGAGCGCGCCGGCCGCGCCGAGGAGCTGGATCGAGCGGTAGCGCTCCTTGAGCAGGTGCTCGTCCCCGAGCGAGATGAGCATGATGACGAACAGGAACAGCACCATCACCGCGCCCGCGTACACCAGGATCTGCATGAAGGCGATGAGGTGGGCGACGAGGAGCACGTAGATCCCGGCCAGGAAGAAGAACGCCGCGACGAGGTTCAGGGCGGCGTAGACCGGGCTCTTGGAGAGGACCACCCCCGCGGCCGCGAAGAGGAGGGGCGCGGCGAGGACGGCGAAGGTGACCTGCTCGGCGGTGGCGGTCATCGGCGGGCTCTCTCGGGTGGATCAGTACACGACGTCCCCGACCCGCGCCTCGCGCGAGGTCTGGTCGAGGCCCCAGGCGTGCGCGCCGAAGGGGCAGCGGCGCTCCTCGGCGTGGCGCAGGAACTCGTCGCGGAACTTCTTCACGAAGGACTGGACCGGCATCGCCGCGGCGTCGCCGAGGGCGCAGATCGTCTGCCCCATGATGTTGCCGGCGAGCTGCTCGAGCTTCGCCACGTCCGCGGCGGCGCCGTGCCCCTCCTCGAGCTTCTCGAGGATGCCCTCCAGCCACGGCGTGCCCTCGCGGCAGGGGGTGCACTGGCCGCAGCTCTCCTCGGCGTAGAACCTGGAGATGCGCCAGAGCGCCCGGACCATGCAGGCGGACTCGTCGAAGACGATGATCCCGCCGGAGCCGGCCATCGTGCCGGCGGCCTTGAGCGCGTCGAACTCGAGCGAGACGTCGATCTCGTGCCCCGCGAGCACCGGCGCGGAGGAGCCGCCGGGGATGACCGCCTTCACCGCCCGGCCGCCCGGGATCCCGCCGCAGTCCTCGTAGAGGAGCTGCTTCAGGTTCTGGTGGACGGGCTTCTCGTAGACGCCGGGCCGGTTCACGTGGCCCGAGACGCAGTACAGCCGCAGCCCGCCGGACTTGCCGGTGCCGAGCGCGGCGAACGCCTCGCCGCCGTGCTCCACGATCCACGGCACGTTGGCGAGCGTCTCGACGTTGTTGATGATGGTCGGCTTGCCCCAGAGGCCCACGACCGCCGGGAACGGCGGCTTGAGCCGCGGGTACCCCTTCTTGCCCTCGAGCGACTCGAGCAGCGCCGACTCCTCGCCGCAGATGTACGCGCCCGCGCCGCGGTGGACGAAGACGTCGAGCGCGAAGTCCTTCTTGCCGAGCAGCCGCGGGCCGAGGATGCCGGCCGCGCGGGCCTCCTCGATCGCCTGCTCGAGGACGCGCGCCTGCTTCGCGAACTCGCCGCGGATGTAGATGTACGCGAGGTGGATGTCGTTCGCCCAGCAGGTGATCGCGATCCCCTCGAGGAGCTGGTGGGGATCGTGCTCGATGATGTACCGATCCTTGAACGTCCCCGGCTCGGACTCGTCGGCGTTCACCGCCAGGTACCGGGGCCGGACGTCCTTCGGCAGGAACGACCACTTGAGCCCGGTGGCGAACCCGGCGCCGCCGCGGCCGCGGAGGTTCGAGCGCTTCACCTCGTCCACGATCGCCGCCTGCTCCATCCCGAGCGCCTTGTCGAGCGCGCGGTAGCCGCCGTCCTTCCGGTACGACGCGAGCGACGCCGAGTCCGGCTTGCCCCAGCGGGCGGTGAGGATCCTGTCGCTCAAGCGAGCCTCCCCAGGATCTCGTCCACCTTCTCGACGGTCAGCCGCTCGTGCATCTCCTCGTCCACGAGCATCGCCGGCGCGGTGCCGCAGGAGCCCAGGCACTCCACCTCACGCAGCGTGAACCGGCCGTCGGCCGTGGTCTCGCCGGGCTTCACGCCGAGCTTCTTCTGCAGGTGCGACCAGATCTTCTCCGCGCCCGTGAGGCAGCAGGAGACGTTGGTGCACATCTCCACGACGTGGCGGCCCACCGGCTTCGTGTGGAACATCACGTAGAAGGTGGCGACCTCGTCCACGCGCGCCAGCGAGACCCCGAGGCGCGACGCGACGAGCCCCTGGACGTCCGCGGTGAGCGGCCCGAACAGCTCCTGCGCGACGCGGAGGACCGGGATGAGGGCGGCCGCCTTCCGGTCCGCCGGGTAACGCTTCACGATCACCTCGACCTCGCGATCGAAGTGCTCGACCTTCTCGCGCGGCAGCTGCGCGGCGGCCAGGGCAGGGGGAGAGGTCATAAGCTCCGGAGACGGCTGGTCAAACGGCGGGGCAGGCTAGTGAGCGCAGGTGCGGGTGTCAAGGACGTCGCGGCCCTTCGCCGCCGGGGGATATACTCCTCCGTTCCGGATGGAGCACGCCAAAGAAAAACGCAGGGATCCGCGGGTCCCCCTCGTGCTCCGGGTGGACTATCCAGGGCAGCCGGAGCTCGCGCGCGACGCCACGGAGAACCTCTCCGCCGGGGGCTTCTTCGTCCGGACGGAGCGCGATCTGGCGCTGGGGCAGCGGCTGCCGATGGTGATCAGCTTCCCGGGCCTGCTCGATCCGCTGGAGCTCGAGGTCGAGGTGGTGCGCCTCCGCGCGGACCCCGGCGAGGGGCCGCCGGGCGCCGCGGTGCGCGCCGTCGCCGAGGCGGATCGCGCGCGCCTCGCCGGGCTCCTCGAGGGCGCGAAGCGGCCCGCGCCGGCGGAGCGCCGCGCCTTCGTGGTCCTGGTGGTCGAGGACAACCCGCACGTCCTCGAGATGTACGAGTACGCGCTCAAGCGGCTGCGCCAGCACGCCGGCCCGAAGGTCACCGTGGAGTACGCCGCCCACGGCCACGAGGCGCTCGAGCGCCTCGCCGCGCCGCCCCGCCCCGACCTCGTGATCTCGGATCTCTTCATGCCGGTGGTGGACGGCTTCGAGCTCCTCGCGCGGATGCGCGAGGACCGCGCGCTCGTGGACCTGCCCGTGCTCATGATCAGCGCGGGCGGGCCGGAGCACCGCGCCCGCGCGATCGAGGCCGGCGTGGACGTCTACCTCCAGAAGCCCGTGCAGTTCGCGGACGTCATGAGCACGGTGCGGATGCTGCTCGACATCCGCGGATAGCCGCGCGGCGCGCGCGGTCGCATTCACCAAAAGAAAAGCCCGCCGGACGAGGGTCCCGGCGGGCGTACCGCGGTCCTGCGGACCTGCGAGGCGAGGCTACTTCTTCGCCTTCTTGTTGAAGATGTCCTTCAGCGCCTTCGCGGGCGTGAGCTTGATGGCGGTGCGGGCCGGGATCTTGATCTGCTCGCCGGTCGCCGGATTGCGGCCGATGCGCGCCTTGCGATCGACGAGCTTCACCGCGCCGAGGCCGCCCAGCGGGATCTTGCCCTCGGCCTTCAGGCGCTTCGTCACGACCTCCTCGACCGCCTGGAACACGGCCCGGACCTGCGCCTTGGAGACCTGCGAACCCTCGGCCACCGCCTGGAAGAACTGTGCCTGCGTCATGTAGGGGATCCCTCCTGTTGCACCGCCGCAAGGGTTTTGACGCGGCGAGTAGTCCGGGTGATATCCCGTCCGGATCCCCGCGTCAACTTCCGGCCAAGCGGATCAGCCTGAAAAATGGGCCTGTCGTGACGATCGGCGGCGCCCCGAGCAATCGATCCCCGCCCCCCTCCAGGTGAACGCCGCACTGTCCGTCACGGGAGCGCGGCGGCCACGATCTCGTACGTGATGAGGCCGATGATGGCGATCTCCAGCCACTCGGCGCGGCTCGTGTCGGCGGCGTCGCCGACGAGGTCGTTCACCTCGGCGACGAGCCGCTGCTTGCGCAGCACCGTCTCCTGCCATGCCGGCAGCCGGAAGCGGCGCACCGCCCCCTGCCAGACGCGCGCGAGGTAGAGGTCGCCGACGATTTTCACCGCGTTTTCCAGCCTTTCCACCATCTCGGAGAGCTCGAGGAGCAGGGCGGCCGTGCGGCGCTGGAGCTTCCGGTACCGCTGCGTGAGCACGTTCAGCAGCCGGTTGGTGCGGGCCTCCATGGCGTCGTAGATCGTGTGCAGCTCCCGGTCGAGGAGGGCGTCGTAGTAGCGGAGCTCGAGGAGCTGCGCCGTGGCCAGCTCGAGCAGGTCGGGGATGTCCTCCACCCCGGAGGGTTCGGAGACGAAGGCGCAGTTCCAGTGGACCACCGCCAGGTCGTCCGCCAGGTAGGAGTAATGGTGGGAGAGCACGTCCTGGCGCTCGGCGTGCGAGAGGGGGATGGCGCTCGTCTCCCCCAGGACGAGCTCGGGGATGGGGGCCCCCCCGAGGAGGTCCGCCGCGCCGATCGGGCCGCCCACGAACCGGCGGACCAGGAACACCTGGTAGCTCTCCAGGCCCTCCCACGAGTGCGGGCGCTCGAGGGCGGGCAGGAGCGCGAGCTCGAGGGCCTCGGCCTCGCGCCGCGCGTCGGCGTCGAGCGTGGGCGTGGGCTCGACGAGCGCCTCCGCGAGCGGGATCAGGTCGGCGAGCGTGGTGCCCTCCGGGATGCGGAGCCGGTAGCAGATCGAGACGACGCCGTAATCGAAGATGCGCGCCGTCACCTCGGCCTCGCGCGCGGCGCCGCCGACCGTGAGCGTCCGCCGGCCGAGCCCGAGCTGGAGCGGCGGCCGCGGGAGCTCGAGGGCGGTCGCGGAGGGCGCGTTCGCGAGCCGGAGCCGCGACGTGGGCGCCGCGGCCGCCGTCTCCGCGCGGTGGAGGTCCACCGCGTCGGCCACGTCGAAGAGGCGGTAGACGAGCACCTCTCCGTCCTCGACCTGCAGGGGCGTACGGTCGGTCATGAGCGCAGGATAGTCCATCTCGTGAACGGCCCCGCCCCGGCCCCGCGCCCGCGGGCGGCCGGGCGCCGCGCGTGGTACGCTGGCGCCGGTGCTGTCCCGGAGTGAAAGGCATGCCCGCTCCCCACGCCCTCGCCCGCACCGAGCTCCACGTCCTCCCCCGGAGCGCGAACGGGCGGCAGTACCAGCTCCACGTCGCCGTCCCGCCGTCCCTCGCCGCGGGGCAGGCCGGGCGCGTCCCCGTCGTCTACCTCACGGATCCGTACTGGGACTTCCCGCTCGTGTACTCGACCCTCGGGAACCTCGCGTACGATCAGGCCGCGCCGGAGTGCCTGCTCGTGGGCGTCGGCTATCCCGGCGAGGGGCGCGACTGGGAGGCGGAGCGCGTGCACGACCTCGCGCCCGTGCCGGACGCGCTCCACCCGCCGGGCGCGGGCGAGGAGGGCGGGGCGGAGCGCTTCCTCGAGGCCCTCGCGTACGAGGTCCTGCCGTTCGTCGAGGCGCGGTGGCCCGCCGATCCCGCCCGCCGCGTGCTCATGGGGAGCTCGCTCGGCGGGCTCTTCGCGCTGTTCGCGACCTTCACGCGGCCCGGTCTCTTCCCCGGCGTGGTCGCGGTCAGCCCGGCCGCGGTCTGGGCGGGCGAGTGGCTCCTCGGCCTGGAGGAGCGCTTCCACGCCGCGGGCGGGTCGCTGGACGCGCGGCTCTTCCTCTCTGGCGCGGCGGAGGAGTGGCCCGCGTTCCTCGCGAGCATCGTGCGGCTCGAGGCGCGGCTGCGGGGCCGCTACCCGGGACTCGACTACCAGTGGAGGCTCATCGAGGGCGAGCGCCACTCCGGCACCAAGGCCGAGGGGTTCACGCGCGGGCTGCGGTGGGTCTTCGGCGCGCGGTAGGCCGCGTCACCCGCCGACCACCCGCAGCGTCGTCGCCGGGGCGGTGCGGGTCGGGAACTGGATCAGGTACTCGCCCGAGAAGCACGCGTCGCAGTAGCCCGCGCGCGACTCGCCGAGGGCCTCGTAGAGCCCCTCGAGCGAGAGGTAGCCGAGGGAGTCGGCGGTCACGTACGTGGAGATCTCCTCCACGGAGTGGCTCGAGGCGATGAGCTCCTGCCGCGTGGGCGTGTCGATGCCGTAGTAGCAGGGCCAGGACGTGGGCGGCGAGCTGATGCGGAGGTGCACCTCGCTCGCGCCGGCGTCGCGGATCATCTTCACGATCTTCCGGCTGGTGGTCCCGCGCACGACGGAGTCGTCCACGACGACGACCCGCTTGCCCCGGAGCACGTCCCGCAGGGCGTTCAGCTTCAGCTTCACGCCGAAGTGGCGGATCGATTGCTGCGGCTCGATGAACGTCCGGCCGACGTAGTGCGAGCGGACGAGCCCCATCGCGAAGGGGATGCCGCTCTGCTCGGCGAAGCCGATCGCCGCGGGCACGCCCGAGTCCGGGACGGGGATGACGAGATCGGCCTCGGCGGGCTGCTCCTGGGAGAGCCGCCGGCCCAGGGCCTGGCGGACGCCGTAGACCGACCGGCCGAAGAGGACCGAGTCCGGCCGCGCGAAGTAGATGTGCTCGAACACGCAGCGGCCGAACCGCTGCGGCGGACGCTGGTCGGGGAAGAGCCGCTCGCTCCGGAGCCCCGCCGCGTCGAGGATCACGAGCTCGCCCGGCTCCACCTCGCGCACGTACTCGGCCTCGATCAGATCGAGCGCGGTGGTCTCGCTCGCGAGGCACCAGCTCCCCTTCAGCTTCCCGAGCACGAGCGGGCGGAAGCCCATCGGATCCCGGACGCCGACGATCGCCTTCGGCGTGAGGAAGAGGATGCTGTAGGCGCCGGCGACCTTGCCGAGCGCCTGGCGGATCGCGCTCGCGAGGTACTCGGAGGTGCCGGGGGTGCCGACCGGGCAGGAGCGCGCGAGCAGGTGGACCACGACCTCGGTGTCGGTCGAGGACGTGAAGATCGACCCCTGCGCCTCGAGATCGGCGCGGAGCCCCTCGGCGTTGACGAGGTTGCCGTTGTGCGCCACCGCGACCGCGCCGCCGGCGTACTGGACCGCGATGGGCTGGGCGTTCTTGACGTGCGAGGCGCCGGTGGTCGAGTACCGCACGTGCCCGATCGCGGCGCCCCCCTTGAGCCGCTCGAGGGCGGCGGCGTCGAAGATGTCTGCCACGAGCCCCATGTCGCGATGGACGTGGAGCGTCTCGCCGTCCGTTGCTACGATCCCGGCCGACTCCTGGCCGCGGTGCTGGAGCGCGTGAAGACCGAGGTAAGTGAAGTTTGCCGCCTCGGCGGACTGGCCGAGCGCCCAGATGCCGAAGACGCCGCACTCGTCCTTCATCTTGTCGTAGACGGCGTCGTAGCCCATGGAGCGCGGCAGTATAACGGAACGAGGCCGATGAAGCCTCTCGCCAAGAGCCTGCTCTCTTTCGTCGCGCTGATCCTCGGTTTGGGGGCAGCGGCCCTGGCCGCGGCGTCCCTCCCGTGGGTCAAGCCGCGGCCCGCTGCCGCGCCGCGGATCGCCGCGATCGCGCGGGGCGCCGGGCCCCTGCACGCCGGGGTGGGCGCCGCGCCCATCGACGTCCCGCTCGGCGCCCCGATCGCGGGGTTCCCGCGGCTCGGGTTCCGGAGCGACGGCGCCGATCCGGTGGGCGCCCGCGCCCTGGTCCTCGCCGCGGGCGAGGCGCGCGTCGCGGTCGCCTCGGCGGAGCTCCTCCTCATCCCCGACACGCTGCGGGCAGCCGTGCTCGCGCGCGTCCGGGATCTGCCGCTCGCGGGCGTCGTCGTCACCGCCACGCACACGCACGCGGGGCCGGGCGGCTACTACGAGAGCCTCCCGGCCGAGCGCGCCGGGCTCGGGCCGTACGATCCGCAGATGCGCGATCTCGTGGCGAACGCCCTGGCGCAGGCGATCCGGCGCGCGTACGCCGACGTGGCGCCGGCGGAGCTCTCCGTCGCCCGGGGCCGCGCCGCGCACCTGGTCGGCGGGCGGGGAGGTGCGCCGCCGGACGGGGCCCTGACCGTGCTCCGGCTCGCGCGGCCGGGCGGCCGCCCGCTCGCCGAGGTGACCGTCTTCTCGGCGCACGCGACGACGCTCGGGATCCGGAACCGGCGCATCTCCGGCGACTGGCCCGCCCGCTTCTTCGCGCGGGGCACGCACGGCGTGCGGTTCGTGCTCCAGGGCGCGATCGGCGACCAGCGCGCCACCCTCCCGCGGGCGCTCGGTCCGCTGACCCCGGACGCGTACGCGGCGGCGCTCGACGGCGCGGTGGCGGCGCTCGCCTTCGGCCCGCCCGCGCCTGCGCCCGCGTTCGGCTGGGCGGCGGCCGACGTGCCGCTGCCCACGCCCGTGCCGCCCATCGTCCCCCGGCCGCTCCGCACGGCCGCGAGGAACGTCGTGAGCGGGCTCCTCCCCGCCGAGGCGCGCGTCTCGGCGCTGCGCCTCGGCCCGGTGCTCCTCGTCCACGTGCCCGGCGAGGTGCTCCACGGCCTCGCCGCGCGGTGGCGCGCGCTGGCCGGCCCGGACGCCGAGGTGGTCTCGCTCGCCGACGGCTACCTCGGGTACGTGGACGAGCCGGAGCGGTCCGGCCGCGCGCAGGAGCACCCGGAGCGGATGTACTACGGGCCGGCGCTCGCGCCCGCGCTGGAGCGCGGGATCGCGCTCGTGGTCGGCGCGCTGCGCGAGGGGGAGAAGGAAGGACCCGCGACGCGGTGAGCCCGGCGAACGTGGCCGGGCGCGGGCTCGGGTCGGGCCAGGAAGGAAGAGCCGGGGGCCGAGGCCCCCGGCTCGAGCTCCACGCCCGCGCGGCGCTACTTCGCCGGCGGCGGCGCCACCTCGATGATCAGCTCACCCCGGTACGCCTTGCCCTTCAGCTCGCCTCCGACCGAGACGGCCGTGAACCGCTCGAGGGCCGAGGCGACCTTCTGGACGTTGGCGTGAAGCACGGTGCCCTGGGGATCGTCGCCGTACGCCGCGGCCGGGATGACCTGCAGGCCGCCGGCGAGCTTCGGGATGTCGATGAACATGCCGCCCATCGGGCCGGTGAACGCCTTGGTCGCGGTGGCGGTCGGCGGCTTGAACGTCGTGCCGGTGCGGGCGACGAGCGCCTGGAGCGCGCCGGTGGGGCCGGCGGCGAGCAGGAGCTGCTTGTCCTTCACGGCCACGCCCACCTCGCCACCGCCGACCGGGAAGGTCCAGGGACCGTCGCCGCCCAGGTCGACGCTCCCACCACCCCGGTTGACGGTCTGCTTGCCCAGCTCGGCGAGCGCCGCCTTCATCTTGGCCTCGTCCTTCACGCCGACGACGTACTCCACGCGGAAGAAGGCGAGCGGCGCCTCGCGCAGGGCACCGGCGGGGGCGGCCACGACACCCGCGCCCATCGCCGCGGCGCCGCCGATCGCGTCGAGCACCTGCTCCAGGGCCTTCGCGAACGCGTCGGGCGTACCGGCGTCGCGCGCCGCGGTGGTGAGGATGCCCTTCTGCAGCTCCAGCGAGGGGCCCAGGTCCACGTCGCTCCGCATGACCCAGCCGGCGTTCGGATCGAGCTTGGCGAGGAGCGGGCCGGCGTCGGCCTTGCCCGTCGCGAGGAGCGGGGAGTCGTCCGCCAGGCCCATGCCCACGGCCAGCGCGAGGCGCTCCTTCGCGCCGCTCATGCCGATGGCGAGCCCCTTCTTGAACATCTCCCGGAACCCGGCCGCCTGCGGCATCGCGAACATCGGGCTCGCGGGCGAGACGAACCACACCATCGCCTGGCCCGGGCCGGTCGCCTCGACCGACAGCTTGTAGTCGGCGTTCGTGCCGAGGTGGCCGTCCTTCGGGACCTTCAGCGCGGCCTGGACGTGCGCGAGCGCGTCGGGCCCCACCGCGAGGAGGGCGTTCTTCTCGGCGAAGGCGTACGCGAGCATGGCGGGCGCGCCCGCGGCGGGCGCCCACGTCACGATCTCCTGCGGGTCCGTCTCGCCCGCGCGCGCCTCGAGCCGGAGCTTGTCCTTCGCGAGGACGTCGAGCTTCTCGCCCAGCTTCTTCGCGTCGCCCGCCGGGAGGACGAAGATCGCCGCGGGCGGTGCGCCCTCCTCCATGCGGAAGCCGACCGCCGCGCCGCGCCTGGGATCGAAGCCGGCGCCGGCGAGCGACGCAGCGTCGAACAGGTCGAAGCCGAAGCGCGACTCGACGACGGCGCGGAGGTCGTCGATGCCCTGGCCGCCGGGGAAGGTGGCGGCGGTGTCGAGCACGTCCGACGTCTGCGCGGCGAACCGCTCGAGCGACGGGATGACGAGGGCCATCCCCGAGTCGCCGGCGATGAACCGCTCGGGCGGCGGCGCCTTCTTGCACGCGGCGAGGGCGAGAAGGAGGAGGGGGACTGCGAGCAGGCGGGGTGTGCGCATGGCCGAGCACGGTATCACGCGGACCTGCCGCCCGCCCTCGGTGGATTTTTCCCGGGGAGCGGCTATCCTCGGCGCGTGCCGGGCCGGGTGGTCGTTGCACTCACCGTCACCGCCGTCGTCGCCCTCGCGCCCGCGGCGCACCGCGCCGAAGGCGAGGTCCTCCTCCCCGCTGCGCAGGTCTTCCCCCCGGGCGGCGCCGCCGCGGAGCAGACGCTCGACCACTCGCTCGCCGCCCGGATCGCCGCGTGGAAGGCGCGGACCGGGCGGACCCGGTTCGCGAAGCGGATCGTCCTCCACAAGTCGCGGCGCCGGATGGACGTGTACGCGGACGGCGACGTGCTCAAGTCGTACGTGGTGGACCTCGGCCTGGCGCCGGTCGGCGACAAGCGGGCGGAGGGCGACCGCCGCACGCCCGAGGGCGACCTCTACGTCTGCTCGAAGAACCCGAGGAGCCAGTTCACGCGGTTCATCGGGCTCTCGTACCCGACGCCCGCGGCGGCGGCGGCCGGGGTCGCGGCGGCCTTGTCGTCGTTCTTCTGGGCCTCGGTGGGCTTGCCCTCGAGCTCCCAGAGCTTGAACTCGACGCGGCGGTTCATCTCTTTGTTCTCTTTCGTGTCGTTCTTCGCGACCGGGTGCTCCTCGCCCCAGCCCTTGCCCTCGAGGCGGCTCTTGTCGACGCCGTTCTTCGCGAGCCACTCGATGATCGCCTCGGCGCGGGCCTGCGAGAGCTTGTGGTTGTGCTCGCTCGAGCCGCTGTCGTCCGTGTGGCCGTCGATGCGGAGCTTGGTGATCTGCGGATTCTCCTTCATCACGTCGGCGACGGTCTGAAGGATCTCCTTGGTCTCCTTGTCTTCCTTGATCGTGGCCTTGTCGGTCTCGAAGTGGACCTTGCCCGGGATCTTGATCTCGTTGTTCTCGATCTTGGCCTTACCGATGGCCTTGATCGGCGTCACCGGCTTCGCCTCGATGGGCTTGGGCTCCTCCGTCGGCGGCTCGGGCGCGGGCGGCGGCGGCGGCGTGGCAGCCTTCGGCTCCGCGTTGCCGATCTTCGCCTCGGCGCGGCACCCGAGCGAGCCCGCCGCGACACCCAAACTGAACACCGCGATGAGCGGGAAGAGAACCTTCTTGGACATGACTCGATGCCTCCTCGATACCGACTCGACTGCGCAGGCGCGCCTTGCGAGCCCCTCCGCGGGCAACGGCGACGGCCGATGACCCGTGTTTTTGTGAGGGCCCGAACGTACAGGGAAAGATGCCCGCTTGGGAAGACCTAGTGCTAGCGTCTGCTGCGGTGCGGCAAGCGGCGGACATCCACCCGAAGCCTTCCTTGGACGAACCGCCCGGACCGCGATTCACTTCGGGCGTGGATCTCGCTCGCGAAGTCCGTCGTCACTGGGAGGAGCTTGGCGCGGAGCTCACCACCCCGACCGCAGGCACGCTCGGGGATGAGCTTGCTCCGAAGGAGCCCAGTAGCCGGGATGGAACCGCCCTCGGACGGCGCCGCGCCGGGATCCTCGACGCGCTCCTCGCGTACGTCTTCGCACAGGCCACGGGAGCGACCGGCGACGCACCGCACGAGATCGCGCTTGCCGCGGTCGGCTCGTTCGGCCGCGGAGCGGTGGCCCTGCGGTCGGATGTCGACGTTCGCCTGATCATCAAACCCGGCCAGAAGAACCACGAAGCGGCCGCGCGCATCGCGGATGCGCTCCTCTATCCGCTGTGGGACGCAGGGCTGTCCGTCGGCCACCAGGTCACGTCGGCGAGCGAGGCCCTCGAGCTGGCGCAGACCGACCTCGCCACCGCAACGTCGCTGCTCGATCTCCGGGTCCTCGCCGGTGACCGGACGCTCGTCGACGAGCTCGTCGACCGCGCGTACCTCGGGCTCTTCAGCGACGGCGAGCTCGGAAGGTTCGTCGAACGTCTCGAGGACGAAGCCGCGTCGAGGCATGCTCGGTTCGGCGAGTCGCTCTACCTGCTCGAGCCCGAGGTGAAGGCCGGCGCCGGCGGGCTGCGCGACATCGACATCGCCCGCTGGGCGGCGCGCGCCCGCTACCGCGTCGGCTGCGCCGATCCCTGGACGGACCTCGTCCGGCTCGGCGTGATCGTGCCGCGCGAGGCGACCGAGATGGCCCGCGCCGAGGACTTCCTCTGGCGCGTTCGCAATCGTCTCCATGCCCATGCCGGACGCAAGAGCGATCGGCTCACCTTCGACCAGCAAGAGGTCATCGCGATCGAGCTCGGATACGCACGGCGCGACTCGAAGCTCCCGCCCGGGAAGGCGGAGGAGATCGAGGCCGCCCCGTCGAGCGCGTCACCCGAGGCGCGGGCCGAGGCGGCCGAGCGCTTCATGCAGGACTACTTCGGTCACGCCCGCGTCGTGTCCCGTGCGCGTGAGGCCCTCCTGCTCCGAGCCAAGCCGCCGAAGCGGCGGGCCAAGCCGGTCGAGATCGATCTCGGCGGCGGCGTGCGGCTCTTCGACGGTCAGGTCACGCTCGACC
>JAEYZK010000425.1 GCA_023428085.1 Pseudomonadota bacterium | reverse complement strand
GCCGGCGAGCCCCTGCGCGCCCTGCTCGAGCGGACCGCCGCCGAGCTCGGCGCGACGCCCTCGGGCGCGGGCCGGCAGCTCGTGCCGAAGGCGTCGCAGGCGCTCTCCGGCCTCTCGTTCCAGCGGCTCAGCGCGATCCAGGTGGACGATCGCGCCGGCGTCCACGCGGTCGCGGGCGGACGGCCCACGCCGGCGCTGACGCTCCCCCCGGCCGACCGCGATCTCGTCTACCTCGCGCTGAAGCTCGCGATCCTGGAGCAGGCGCTCCAGACCACGAAGGGCGTCGCCGTCGTCGAGGACGCGTTCGGCGGGCTGTCGGACGGGGCCCGGCGGTTCGCGGCCCGGCTGCTGAAGCAGATCGCCCGGGGCGGGCAGCTCCTGCACGCGACCACGGACGCCGCGTTCAAGGAAGCGGCGGATCACAGCGCGTGAGCCTCCAGGAGGATCCCAACGAGCGCAACCGGCGCGGGCGCGAGGCGGAGGACCTCGCCGCGGGGTACCTCGCCGGCCTGGGCTGGGAGCTCGTCGGCCGCAACCACCGCTGCCCGCAGGGCGAGGTCGATCTCGTCCTGCAGGCCGGCAAGGAGATCCACTTCGTCGAGGTCCGCAGCCGCACCGGCGCGGCGCAGGGCGGCCCGGAGGAGACGGTCGGGCGGCGGAAGGCGCTGCGGGTCGCGGCCGCGGCCGCCGACTGGGCGCGCCAGCACGGCGGGCTCTCCCAGCGGTTCCGGTTCGACGTGGTCGCCGTCACGTTCGGCGACGGCGATCCGCGCATCGTCCTCTTCCGCGACGCCTTCGACGCCGACGGCAGCCCGGGGCACTGGTGAGCGCGGCGGCCACGCTCTACGTCGTCGCGACGCCGATCGGCAACCTGGGCGATCTCTCGCCGCGGGCCGCCGAGGTGCTCCGCGCGGTGCGCGCGGTCGCGGCCGAGGACACGCGGCGCACCCAGAAGCTCTACGCGCACCTCGACGCGCCCACCCCGCTCCTCCTGTCGCTGCCCGCGTTCGACGAGCGCGGCCGGGTCGAGGGCGTGCTCGCGCGGCTCCGCGCGGGCGACGACGTGGCGCTCTGCACGGACGCCGGGACGCCCGGCGTCTCGGACCCGGGCGCGGCCCTCGTCGCCGCGGCGTGGGAGGCGGGCATCCGGGTGGTGCCGATCCCGGGCCCGAGCGCGGCGCTCGCGGCGCTCGCCGCCTCCGGGTTCGCGGCGGATCGCTTCTTCTTCGCGGGCTTCCTGCCGCGCAAGGGCGGCGGTCGCGCCGAGGCGCTCGCGGCGCTCGGGCGGTCCGGCGTCACGGCGATCCTCTACGAGGCGGGGAACCGGACCGCGGAGACGCTGCGCGATCTCGCGGCGGCGCTCGGCCCGCGCCCTGCGCTCGTCGCGCGCGAGCTCACCAAGCTGCACGAGGAGCTCCTGCGCGGCCCGCTCGCGGACCTCGCGGCCGAGCTCGCGGCGCGTGACGAGGTCAGGGGCGAGGTGACGATCGTCGTCGGGCCGCCGGCGCCGGGGGAGGTCGTCGCGCCGGAGGCGCCGGCGGTCGAGCCGCTCGAGGACGAGCTGCGGCGGCGGCTCGCGGCGGGGGAGGCGCCGTCCGGGCTGGCGAGGGACGTCGCCCGGGCGCGGGGGATGAAGCGGAGCGACGTCTACGATCTGATCCGGAAGCTCCGGGACGGCTGAACGGACGGAAACCGTGCCCGCTCCACGTGCTTGGAGCCGTACCCGTACCCGGCGCCGTTCCCGGAGCCGAACCCGCTCCCGGTCCCGAACCCGGCTTCTCCTCGGGCCCGAGACAGGGATCACTCGTCGTCGATGACCCCTCTCAGCCCGAGCTCCTTCATCTTCACCTGGAGCGACTTGCGGCTGATCTGGAGCCGCTTCGCGGCGCGGGTGACGTTCCCGCCGGTCTCCTCGAGCGCGCGGGCGATGAGCCCGCGCTCCAGCTCGGCCTGCGCCTGGCGGACGATCTCCTTCATCGACGCGCCGCTCGGCGCGGCGATCGCGCCGAGGTGGCCGATGCCGGCGACGGGCGCCGCCGGGTGTGGGCCGCGCTCGCGGAGGGCGTCGGGGAGGGCGCTCGCCTGGATGGTGCTCCCGTCGGCGAACAGCACCGAGCGCTCCATGAGGTTCTCCAGCTCGCGGATGTTGCCCGGCCAGCCGTAGCCCATGAGCAGCTCGAGCGCCTCGGGCTCGATGCCCTCGACGCGCTTCCCGAGCCGCAGGTTGTACTTCTCGATGAAGTGCGACACGAGCAGCGGGATGTCCTCGCGCCGATCGCGGAGCGGGGGGAGGGCGATCGGGACCACCGCCAGGCGGTAGTAGAGATCCTCGCGGAAGCGGCCGTCGGCGATGAGCTGCTTCAGATCGCGGTTCGTGGCGGCGACGAGGCGGACGTCCACGCGGAGCGTCTTGATGCCGCCGACGCGCTCGAACTCCGACTCCTGCAGCGCCCGGAGGAGCTTCACCTGCATCTCGACCGGCACCTCGCCGATCTCGTCGAGGAAGAGCGTGCCGCCGTCGGCGAGCTCGAACCGTCCGGGCTTCGAGCCCACGGCGCCGGTGAACGCGCCGCGCTCGTACCCGAAGAGCTCGCTCTCGACGAGATCCTTGGGGATCGCCGCGCAGTTCACCTTGATGAGGGGCTTGTCGCGCCGCGAGGAGCCGCGGTGCAGCGCCTTGGCGATGAGCTCCTTGCCGGTGCCGCTCTCGCCGGTGATGAGCACGGTCGAGGGCGAGTCCGCCACCCGCGCCACCATCTCGTGGACCGCCTTCATCGAGGGCGACTCGCCCACGAGCGGCGGCCGGTCGCTCTCGCCCGGGGCCCCGTGCACGTTGTGCCGTTCGAGGTCGTGGGCCCGCGCCGCCTTGGCGATGACCTTCTTCAGCTCCTCCTGCTCGAACGGCTTCGTGATGTAGTCGAAGGCGCCCGCCTTCAGCGCGGCGACCGCGCTGTCCACGGACCCGTGCGCGGTGATGACGATCACCGGCACGTCGGGGAACTCCGTCGAGACCCGCTTCAGGAGCTCCATGCCGCCGAGCCTCGGCATGACGAGGTCCGTGACCACCACGTCCACCGGCGTCCGCGCGAGCACGGCCAGCGCCTGCTCGCCGTCCGCGGCCATGGTCGCCTCGTAGCCCTCGCGCTTGAGCATGGCCGCGAGGACCTTGCGGATGTTCATCTCGTCGTCGACGATCAATACGTGTGCCACGGGAGGTCCTTAGCACGCACGGTGCTGCGAAGCATCACGCCCGTCGCCGCCGGCGCTTCCGGAGCCGCAGCTCGGCCTGGGCGCGGCGGCGCTCCCGGGCGCGGGCCCGCTCCTCGGCGTCGAGCGGCGCGGCCGGCTGGGAGGGGCGCTCCTCCCGCAGCGCGGGGAGCGAGATGAGGAACTCGGCGCCGTCGCCCGGCGCCGAGCGGACCACGATCGACCCCTGGTGCGCCTTCACGATGCGCTGGCAGATGGCGAGCCCGAGGCCGGTGCCCTTCTCCTTCGTGGTGTAGAAGGGGACGAAGATCGACTCGCGGGCGTCCTCGGGGATCCCGGGGCCGGTGTCCTGGAACCGGATCTCGACGACGTCGCTCCGGCGGCCGCCCTCGCGCCAGAACGAGACCTCGTCCCGCGCCGTGTAGGTCGACACCGTGAGCCTGCCGCCGCGGGGCATCGCCTGGAACGCGTTCAGGGCGAGGTTCAGGAAGACCTGCTTGAGCTGCTCTGCGTCGGCCGAGACGCGCGGGACCCAGTCGGCGAGCTCGAGCGAGACGGCCACGTGGCCCGGCACCTCGGGCTGGAGCAGCTTGAACGTGCGAGTGAGCACGTCGTTCACGTCGGTCGGCGCGAGCGTGGAGCGGAGCGGCCTGGAGTAGTCGAGGAACTGGCTGACGACGGTGTTGAGCCGGTTCACCTCGTCCACGATGATCTCGAGGAACTCGCGGTCGTCCGCGGGGAGCGTGCGCGGGTCGAGGTACTGGATCGCGGCCTTGATCGCCGCGAGCGGGTTGCGGATCTCGTGCGCGAGGCCGGCCGACATCTCGCCGAGCGTCGCGAGCCGGTCCTTCTCCTTCATCTGCTGGTAGAGCTTCGAGTTCTCGATCACCAGGGCGCACCGGTCGGCGATGCCGAGCAGCGCGGCGATCTCGTCGGAGGCGAACGCCTCGGGCACCCGCTCGTCCCAGCAGGCGAGGAACCCCACGACGCGGTCGGCGGCGAGGAGGGGCATCGCGATGCCGGCGCGCATCGAGGTCATCACCTCGCGCGCGTCGCTGAGCCGCTTCAGCTCCTCGGCGACCGCGGCCGGGACGCCGCGGCCGGCGCGGGCCTCGTCGCCCCCCGGGCCGGGCGGGAGCAGCGCCCGGAGCTCCGCCACGCGGCGATCGAGGTTCTCGAGCAGGATCGCCTTCTGGCCCGAGGCGGAGGCGGAGAGCAGCGCCCGCACCGCGCCGGGCTCGAGGAACGGGACCGGCGGCGGCCCGCGCCACGCGAGGAGCCGGTAGCCCGGGCGGTCCTCGGCGAGGAGCCAGAGCGACGCGTGCGTCACGCGACGCGTGTCCACCAGCCCGTCCAGCGCGGTCTGGGCGAGGCCACCCGGATCGATCACGTTCCCCATCCGCTCGCGGAGGGCGTCGAGCCTCCGGACCAGCTCGTACCGCTCGTGGAAGAGCGTCGCGACCACCCACTCCTCGACCCGCTCCCGGAGCGGCTCGAAGAGCGACAGGATGACGAACGAGGCGACGACGGTGTTGAAGTAGAAGAGCTCCGGCCGGTCGCCCACCCAGGAGACGAGGCCGCCGTAGATCGCGACGAGCACGAGGCCGAGCGCCGTGACGACCACGATCTTCCCGAGGAACTCGTGGAGGTCGAGCAGCCGGTGCCGGAGCAGCGTCTGCGACAGGAAGAACATGAAGATGGTGAGGGTGATCGAGCCCAGCCCCTCGAGCGGGTAGAGCACCCCGAACCGCGCGAGCATGTCGAGCACCGACAGCCCGACCGCCACCACCGCGCCGACGAAGAGGTACTTGAGCCGCGCGCGCTCGACGCGCGTCGGCGATCCGCGCATCTTGGTCCAGAGGACCGAGAGCACGCCGGCGAGGCCGAAGACGACGTAGCCCGCGACCGCCAGCTTCGCGAACTTCACGTGGACGAGCGGCGTCGAGGCGACGGCCAGCCCGCCGAGCGAGCCGGCGAGCATGCTGTTCCGCGCGCGCCGGGCGGGGCGCCGGGCCACGCCGAGGAACTCGAGGAAGAAGGCGAGGGCGGCCGCCGGGACGAGCGCGCCCGAGGCCACCGCCAGCCGCTCCCACCAGGTGATCGCGAACGTCTCGGTCCAGCGCAGGAAGAACAGCGCGAGCGAGAAGAGGAACAGGTCCGCCGAGAAGAGGGCGAACAGCGTGAACACCCGCGGCCGGTTCTCTCGCAGCAGCGAGGCCACCGCGAGGGCGAGGGTGACGATCGCGGCGAGGAGCGCCGCCTGGGTCCGGATGTCCACCGGGGTCGATCCTAAACCGGATCCGCCCGCCGGGCACTGAACCAGGCGTCTCCCTGCCAGGCAGCGCCGTGAACGAGCCCCGTCCCGCGCCCGTGCCCGAGCGTCGCACCGGTCGCACCGGTCGCACCAGCGGGGGCGCACGCCTCCATTTCGCGCCGGGTGTACCCCTTGACCGCCCGGGCCCCCAGGCCCCACCCTGCGACCCGTGCACGCAGCGCTCGTCCTGCTCCTCGTCCTCCTCGCGCCCGCGACCTCTCCCGAGACCCCGTCCAGGCCCGACGGCGGCGCCCCCACGGTCCGTCCGGCGCCCGCCGCCGCGCCCGGCGAGCCCGAGCGCGCCCCGGCGCCGGCCCCCGCACAGCGCGCCCGGATCGGGGAGGCGCAGCTCGCGCCCGCCTTCGCCCCGGGCGGTCCCGCCGCCGCCGGGAAGGCGGCCTACGACGCGGGCAGGTACGAGGAGGCGGTGGCGAAGCTGGCCCGGGCGCCCGAGCCGGAGGCGGCGTTCCTCCGCGCGCTCGCCGCACGGGCCCTGGACCGTCACGCCGAGGTCCTGCGCGCGCTCGATGGGCTCGAGGCGAAGCTCCCGGAGCTCGCCGACCGGATCCGCTTCCTGCGGGGCGGGGCGCTCGCGGGCGCCGGGAAGAAGGTCGACGCGATCGCGGCGTGGGCGGGCGTGCCGGACGGATCGCTGCTCGCCGGGGAGGCGCGCCTCGAGCGGGCGCGCCTCGCGGCGTCGCTGGGCGACCGCGACGCGGCGCTCGCCGTCCTCGCGCCGCTCCTCGCCGCCCCCGCGCCGGGCGACGCGGGCCGGCCCGATCCCGGCGCCGCCGCGCTCCTCCTCTCGGGCCGGATCCAGTCCGGCCGCCTCGGGCCGGATCTCGCCGCCGCCCGCCGCGACTTCCTCGCCTGCTGGGTCGCGCACCCGCTCGCGCCGGAGGCCGCGGAGTGCCACGCCGCGCTGCGCAGCCTCGCGCTGCCGTTCGGCGTGCCGCCCGGGCCGGAGGAGGTCCTGCAGCGCGCCGAGAACCTCGTCGAGGCGAACCGGAGCCCGGCCGCCATCGCGCTCCTCGAGCCGCTCGCCGCCGCCGTGAAGGGCGCCCCGGCCGACGCGCCCCTCGCCTGCCGCATCCGCGCCGCGCTCGGCCGGGCGCACCGGCGGGAGCGGAGCTACGCGGCGTCCATCGGGCTCCTCCGGCCGGTCGTGGACGGCTGCAAGGACGCCGACGTCCGCGTGCGGGCGCTCTACGTGCTCGCGGGCGGCACCGCCGCCTCCGGCGACCGGCCCGGCGCCATCGACCTGTACCGGAAGCTCGCGCGGGAGTACCCGGGCCACTCGTACGCGGACGACGCCCTCCTGTACGCCGCCCAGCTCCTCGCGCGCGAAGAGCGCGCCGACGAGGCGCGCGCGGTCCTCGCGGAGATCGTGAACGCGCGCGTGCGCGGCGATCAGCGGGGCGAGGCGCGGTTCTTCCAGGCGTGGCTGGCGCGTGGCGCCGGCGCGCTCGACGAGGCGATCGAGCTGCTCCAGGCGATCGAGAGGGACGCGGGACCCGACGAGGGCTACGAGGTCGCGCGCGCCGCCTACTGGCGGGCCCGGATCCTCCAGGGGCGCGGCGCGGGGGAGGTCGAGCGCGCCCGCGCCGTGTGGGCCGAGCTCGCGGCCCGCTTCCCGACCGACTACTACGGGCTCCTGGCGCGCGCCCGGCTCGCGGAGACCGGCGCGGGGGTGCCGTGGCCGCGCCCGCCGGAGCTCGCGAGCGGGCCGAGCTACGACCCGGGTCCGTTCCAGGACGATCCGCACCTGCGCGCCGGCCTGCTCCTGTACCGGCTGGGCCTGCCCCGCGCCGCGGCGGAGGAGCTCCAGGCGGTCCCGCTCTCGCGGCTCCGCGCGGGCGAGCCGCTCGACCCGGTGCTGCTCGTCGGCGACGTCCTCGATCGCGTGGGGGAGATGCGGGCGGCGCACCACCTCCTCCGGACGCGCGCGCGCGAGGCGTTCCGGCGCGCGCCGGACGCGGAGAACCACCGCGCCTGGGCGATCGCCTATCCGCCGGCCTATCGCACCGAGGTCGCGCGGTCCGCGGACGAGGCGGGGATCCCGGCCGACCTCGTGCAGGCGCTCATGCGCGAGGAGAGCGCCCTCGACCCGCGCATCGTCTCGCCCGCGGGCGCGCTCGGCCTCACCCAGCTCATGCTGCCGACGGCGCAGCAGGTGGCGTCGCGGATGAAGCTCGCGCGGCCGACGCGGGCCGATCTCCTCGCGCAGCCGGCGCTCAACATCCGGATCGGCACCCGGTACCTCGCCGACCTCGTGAAGAGGCACGACGGCGAGGTCGCACTGGCGCTCGCCGCCTACAACGCGGGCCCTGCGGCGGTGAAGCGGTGGCGGGACGCCCTGCCGGACGTCCCGCTGGACGAGTTCGTCGAGCAGATCCCGCTCGAGGAGACGCGGGGCTACGTGAAGCGCGTCCTCCGGTCGTACGCGGTCTACGCCACCCTCTACGGCGAGGGCGGCGGGGACGGCGTCCCGGCGGTCTTCCGCGTCGCCGGGAAGTGACGTCCGCGAGGCCGTGAGCGAGCCCGACCCCCGCGCCGAGGAGCGCCGGCCTCGGGCTCGGGAGCGTTCACGGGGTCGAGGCAGGGAGGGGTCCGCGAGCGGTCAGGCGGCCGGGCGGGCGCCAGCCGGATGGTGCGTTCCGCGCGTTCTGGCTATGATCCGCCGGCAAGATGCTCGACACCGGCGTCCTCGTACTCAACCGGGTCTACCAGCCGGTCCACATCACCTCGGTGCGGCGCGCCTTCACGCTCCTCTACCAGGGGGTCGCCAAGGCGCTCGACGAGCAGTTCCAGCTCTTCGACTTCGAGAGCTGGAGCGCCCTGGCCGCGGCCGAGCACGACAGCGTGGGCACGATCGGCCGGCGGATCCGCGTCCCCCGCGTGATCGTGCTCCTCGCCTACGAGCACCTGCCGAAGACGCGCGTGCGCTTCTCGCGGTTCAACATCTACGCGCGGGACGACAACACCTGTCAGTACTGCGGGAAGCGGTACCGCCGGGCCGAGCTCAACCTCGACCACGTCACGCCCCGGTCCCGGGGCGGCTCGACCAACTGGGAGAACGTCGTCTGCTCCTGCATCCCGTGCAATCTGCGGAAAGGTGGGAGAACGCCGGAGGAGGCCGGGATGCGGCTGCTCAAGCTCCCCGTCCGCCCGCGGTGGACGCCGATGTTCCGCAGCGCCACACGGCGGGCCTTTTACCGCGAGTGGCGGCCGTTCCTGTCGCTGGCCGACGCGGCGTACTGGAACGCCGAGCTTTTGGACTAGGCCTCCGTTCGGGCTAGGATGAGCCGGATGGCCGACGGACCGATCCTCAAGCTGGTGCACCCCGCGCCGGAGCCGGGCTGGCGTTCCGCGACGCCCGCCCCCGGCGCGTCCGCGCGGCAGCGCAGGATCATCTCGATCGGCGGCGGGAAGGGCGGGATCGGCAAGAGCCTCATCTCCGCCAACCTCGGCATCGAGCTCGCGCGGCGCGGGAAGCGCGTCGTGCTCGTGGACGCCGATCTCGGCGGCGCGAACCTGCACACGACGCTCGGCGTGGAGGTCCCGCGCCGGACGCTCTCCGACTTCATCGAGCGCAAGGTGCAGAAGATCGAGGACGTCGTCACGCCGACGGGGATCCAGAACCTCTCGCTCGTGTCCGGCGCGCTCGACCACCTCGACGCCGCCAACCCGCGCCACGCCCAGAAGATGCGGTTCCTGCGGCACGTCCAGCTGCTCGACGCCGACTTCGCCATCCTGGATCTCGGCGCGGGCACGCACACGAACGTGCTCGACTTCTTCCTCGTCTCCGACCACGGCGTGCTCGTGCTCGTGCCGGAGCCGACGGCGGTCGAGAACGCGTACCGGTTCGTGAAGGCCGCGTTCTGGCGGCGGATGCGGAACGTGGCGCAGGTCTACGGCTACGAGCCGCTCCTGCGGACGGTGATGGACGGCGCGTCGTTCCGCAGCCCGGTCGAGCTCGTGGAGACGGTCTCGCGGCGGGATCCCGACGCGGGCGCGAACCTCGCCCGCCAGCTCGCCGCCTTCCGCCCGCGCCTCGTGGTGAACCAGGCGCGCACCAGCCAGGACGCCGAGATCGGCAGGGCGGTGGTCGCCGCCTGGCGGAAGTACTTCGGGCTGGAGATGGACTACCTCGGGTACATCCAGTACGACGACGAGATGTGGCGGACGCTGCGGGCCCGGCGGCCGTTCCTCATCGAGCGGCCGGACGTGCCGGCGGCCAGGTCCTTCGCGACGGTCGTGGACGGCCTGCTCGCGCTCGACATCGCAGCCCGGGCTGGAGCAACGCCGTGAAGCCGCTCGCGCAGCAGAACCTGTACGAGATCCTCGACGTCCCCTTCGACGCGAACAGCGCGACGATCGCGGAGGCCGTCGAGCGCGCGCAGGCGCTCTACGCGCCGGGCTCGCTCGCGACGTACACGCTCATGGATCCCGAGGAGGAGCAGCTCCTCGTCCGGCTCCTCGAGGAGGCCCGGGCCACGCTCCTCGACCCGGACGCCCGCGCGCGGTACGACGAGCGGATCACGGGGCCGGAGGCCGCCGGCGCGCAGGCGGCGGCGCCCGCGCCGCCGCTCGATCCGGCGATCCGCGCCGTCTGGCCGGAGCTCCCGCCCGTGTTCGGGCCGGCGGCGCCGCCGGCGGGCTTCGGCGGTGAGGACGAGGACGAGGACCGGGAGGAGTGGGAGGACGTTCCGGATGTCCCTCCCGCGCCGCCCGTCGCCCGGCCCGTGCCGCCGGTGATCCCCGCGGCCCAGGTCTCCCGGCCTCCGGCACCTCTCCCTGCGCCGCCGGCCGAGCCTGCGGCGCTTCCGGAGCCTCCGGCCGCCCCCGCGCCGCCGCCCCTGGCCCCCCAGCGCCCGCCGATCCTGCTCAGCCGGGAGGTCGCGCCCCCGCCGGCCGAGCGGCCTGCCGCCACCCCGGCGCCCGTCACGACGCCGATCCCGACCGCGCCGCTCGTCGTCGCCACCGCCCCCGCGGACGGGACCACCTGGTCGGGCGAGGTCCTGCGGCAGATCCGCGAGGCCCGCGGGATCTCGCTCCAGCAGATCTCCGAGCGCACCAAGGTCACACGCCACCACATCGAGAACATCGAGGGGGACCGGTTCGAGCTGCTCCCCGCGGCGGTCTACCTGCGCGGGATCCTGCTCTCCGTCGCCCGCGAGCTCCGGCTGGACGGACAGAAGGTCGCGCGGTCGTACCTGGAGCGCGTCTCCGCCGCCAGCGCGCCGACGACCCCGGTCCCCCGGCCGCGATAGCGAGCGTCAACCCGGCGAATTGACCGGTCGAAGATCCCGTTCTACCATCCGTCCCGTATGCCGCTCATCGAGGCACCCGAGGCTGCGATGCGCCTCGCCCGTGCGATCTGCTCCGACGTCTCCCTGTACAACGAGGAGAAGATCGTCCGGGGCATCGAGCAGGACAACTTCTTCGAGGCCCTCAAGGAGGAGCTGGAGGAGGGGCGTGAGCTCTATCGCTCCAGGGTCTCCCCGGATCTCTACGGCCGGACCAACTTCTACGACCGCGCCATCGTGGACGTGATCCTCAAGTCCAAGGGGCACGTGAAGTCGAAGATCTGGTAGGTCCTCCACGGGGGCGTGCGCAGAACCCGGCGAGGAGGGGCGCTGCCCTTCCCCCGCGCATGCGCGCGGGGCCCTCACCCCGCGTCGATCATGCTGCGGAAGCTGAACATCCGCGTCCCCGCCGAGCTCGCCGGGCTCCGCCTCGACGTCGCCGTGGCGCGCCTCGCGCCCGAGCTCTCCCGCGCCCGCGTCCAGCAGCTCGTGGAGGGCGGGAAGATCACCGTCGGCGGGCGCGCGCTGCGGGCCTCGGCCCGGCTCCGGGGCGGCGAGGAGATCGCCGTGGAGATCCCGCCGCCGCCTCCGACCGAGGTCGCGCCCCAGGATCTGCCGCTCGCCGTCCTGCACGAGGACCCCGACCTCCTCGTGATCGACAAGGCCGCCGGCATGGTGGTCCACCCGGCCCGCGGCACGCCGGACTCCACGGTGGTGAACGCGCTCCTCTTCCGGCTCGCCCGCGGCGCGGCGCCTGCGCGGCTCGGGCTCGTGCACCGGCTCGACAAGGACACCTCCGGCTGCCTCGTGGTCGCGCGGACGGACGCGGCCCTCCAGGCGCTCCAGGCGCAGTGGAAGGGCCGGAGCGTGGAGAAGATCTACCTGGCCCTCTGCCACGGCGCGCTCGCCGCCGCCGGGCGCCTGGACACGCCCTATGGCCGCCACCCGCGCGACCGGACCCGCTACACGGGGCGGGTGGAGGCGCCGCGCCGCGCGGTGACGGAGTGGCGCGTGGTGGAGCGGTTCGGCGCGCGCGCCTGCCTGGCGGAGGTGACGCTCCACACCGGCCGCACCCACCAGATCCGCGTGCACCTCTCCGAGGCCGGCCACCCGCTGCTCGCCGATCCCGTGTACGGCGGCGCGCGCCGGGAGGCCCGCCTCCCGGCGACGGACCCGGCGCGGCGCGCCGCCGAGGCGATCGGCCGCCAGGCGCTCCACGCCGCCCGGCTCGCGTTCGATCACCCGCGCACGGGGCGGCGGATGACCGTCACGGCGCCGTTGCCGCAGGACTTCGAGCGGGCGCTGCGGGTGCTGCGGGGGATCGGTGGTCAGTGATCGGTAGTCGGTCGTCAGTTGGTCAGTCATCAGTGCGGAAACCGACAACCGACAACCGACCACTGACAACTGATCACTGACAACTGACAACTGATCACTGACAACTGACCACCGATCCACTCACCTCGTATCCTCCACCGCCCGGTCCCCCTCGAACTGCACCTCGAGGCGCAGCGTGACCGCGTAGGCGCGGTACCGGCCGCGGCTCGCCCTCCAGGGCCAGCCGACCTCGGGCTCGACCTCCACGAAGAGCCACCGCCGCAGGACGTCCTGCCGGAAGCGGGTGTAGAGCCGGTACTTCTCCAGCGTGACGGGGAGATCGCTCGCGCCCCGCGCGTCGGTGCCGACCGCGATGGCGCTCTGGCGCGTGAACGCGTAGGAGTAGACGAGCTCGGACCCGTACTCGACGCCGCGCGTCTTCCGCTGGGCGAGCTGGGCCGTCGCGCCGAACCGGACGAGCGACGAGGACGTGGCCGGCCACTCGAGCCCCGTGGTGACGCGGGTGCCGAGGTGCAGGTCGGTGCGCCAGAACACCTGCGTCGAGAACCTGCCGAGGAGGCGATCCTCGATCGGCACGGCCAGCCGGTACCGGATGCGGGAGAAGGCGCCCAGCGGCAGGCGGAAGAGCACGCCCGCGCCGAGGTCCACCGACGAGCGCATGCCCCGGTAGGCGCCGAACCGCAGCTCGAGGTTGGGCGCGCCGCGCTCCCGGGCCTGGACGGTGGAGGACGGGGAGCCGTCCACCGGGGTCGCCTCGGGGTCGGACGCGCCGGTCAGGACGAGGCGCGTCCGGTCGAGCCACCGGTTCACGCCGGGCAGCCGGATGTCCGCGAGCACGTCCACGGCGTACCTGGGCTTCCCGTCCTCGCGGAGCCGGACGCTGGACCGCAGGCGGGCGAACGACTCGGCGCGCTCGGGGTCGAGCTCCGTCTCGTCCGAGAAGAAGCGGTCCATCCGGACCGCGGGCGCGAAGAAGACGCGCCCGACGGCGTCGTGGCCTGCGTCGAACCAGGAGCGCTCCCCGTCCGCGGGCGCCTCCTCGTCGTCCCGCTGCGGGCGACCGGAGAAGACGTCCTCGGGGCGCGGCGGGGACGGGTCCGGGACCGGCACCGCCGGCGGGGGCACGGGCGGGACCAGCCACTCGTCCGCCGGTGGCGTCGGCGCCGGAGGCGAGGACGGCTGCGGCACGGCGGGAGGGCCGGCGGTCGGCGGCTCCTGCGCCTCGTCCCGTGGTGGCGCCGGCGCGGGCGGCGGCTGCTCGGCGCGGGGAGCGGGAGCCCGGCGGGGCTCGACCTCCTGCGCGGCGGCCTTCCCCGCGGGCCCGCAGAGGACCGCCAGGGCAGCCAGCGCGGCCAGCGAACGGAGGAGGTGAGGAAGGGCCACGGCGACGGCGCGCGTCTCCGGATCGGAAGCTGCTCCTCCGGTCCGCCCCTCGCCAGGTCCCTCGCCGGGGGTGCCGGTCATGCGTATCCGGCTGCCTGGAGCCGGAAGAGCCGCGCGTACCTGCCGCCGCGGTCGAGGAGCTCGCGGTGCGAGCCGAGCTCCTCGAGGCGCCCGCCGTGGAGGACCGCGATCCGGTCGGCGATCCGGACGGTCGAGAACCGGTGCGAGATGACGATGGCCGTGCGATCGGCGGCGAGCGCCTGGAAGCGCTGGAAGAGCTCGTGCTCCGCCTCGGCGTCGATGGACGCGGTCGGCTCGTCCAGGATGAGGAGCTCCGCCTCCTCGCGCATGAACGCGCGCGCGACCGCGAGCTTCTGCCACTGGCCCGAGGAGAGCTCGTGGCCGGCCTCGAACCAGCCGCCGAGGACGGTGTCGTAGCCCTGCGGCAGCGCCGCGACGAGCTCGGCCGCGCCGCCGCGCCGGGCCGCCTCGGCGATGCGGGCGCGGTCGTCGAGCCGCCGGGGATCGCCGAGGCCGATGTTCTCGGCGGCGCTGAACTGGTAGCGGACGAAGTCCTGGAACACGGCCCCGACCCGGCGCCGGAGGTCCTCGGGCTCCATGTCCCGGAGGTCCACGCCGCCGTAACGGATCTCCCCCTCGGTCGGCTCGTGGAGGCGCAGGAGCAGCTTCACGAGCGTGGACTTGCCCGCGCCGTTCTCGCCCACGATCCCGAGCTTCTCGCCGGGCGCGAGGGTGAGGCTCACGTCGCGGAGCGCCCAGGCCTCCCTGCCCGGGTAGCGGAAGGAGACGCCCCGCAGCTCGAGGGCCGACGGGCGGCCGCGCGCCGGCGAGAGCGGTGGCGTCGTCCGCGGAGCCTCGCCGCCGGTCGGGATCTCGAGGTAGCCGAAGAGGTTCGCCATGAAGAGCGCGTCCTCGTACACCGCCGCGACCGCCTGGAGGACCGCCTGCACGGCGCCCTGGCCCTGCCGGAACACGGCGATGTAGAGCGTGAGATCGCCGAGGGAGAGCGCGCCGCGGGCGGCGCGGGCGGCCATGAGCGCGTACATCGCGTAGAAGGCGCCGAGCGAGAGGAGCCCGTACGCGAGCCCGGCCCGCAGCTTCTTGCGGGCGATGCGCCGGTCCTCGTCGAAGAAGCGGCGGAAGAGGGCGCGGTAGCGCGCGAGCACGGTCGGCCCGAGCCCGTAGAGCTTCACCTCCTTCACGTGGCTGTCGCGCGTGAGGATCCACTCCAGGTAGTTGAGCCGCCGGCCCTCCGGGGCGCGCCAGGTGAGCACCCGGAAGGACTCGCCGGAGAGCCGCGCCTCGGCGAGGAAGGCGGGGACCGAGGCGGCGACGATGACGAGGACGCTCGCCGGCGAGAGCCGGAGGAGCAGGCCGGAGAGGGCGAGGAGGGTGACGAGGTTCTGGCCGACCGCGACGGCCTGGAGGGCGAGCGAGAGCGGCCGCGACGCCGCCTCGCGCCGCGCGTTCTGCATCCGATCGTAGACCTCGCTGTCCTCGAAGTGGCGGACCTCGAGGCGGAGCGCCTTCTCCAGGATCCGCTCGTTGACGGTGTTCCCGAGCGTGCCGCGGAGGAGCTCCCGGCGATGGGCGAGCAGGCGCGTGGCGCCGGTCTGGAGCGCGAGGAGGCCGGCCTCGGCGGCGACGCGCCACAGCACCCGCGCCACGTCGGCGGGCGCCCCGCTCCGCGCGGCGAGCACCACGCCGTCCACGATGAGCTTCCCGACCCACGCCACCCCGGCCGGCAGGAGCGCGAGGACCACCGTGAGGGCGAGGATCGTCAGCGCGCCGGCGCGATCGGCCTCCCACACGAGCCGCAACGTCCCCGGCAGCTGCCGCAGGATGACGCGGGCGCCTGCGAGGCGCTCCCGGAGCGTACCGGCGGGCGCGGGCGGGCTGTGGGGGCGGGGCGGCGACACGTCGGTGGGCAGTTGTAACCGTCGTGCGCGGTGGAGTCACGCGGCGCGCCGCGGCGGGCCGCGCACACCGCGCTGCGCCGCCGGGCGGCGCCGGCGCGCGCTGCTCTTTTTTTCTCGGCCGCGGTGTCGTAGATCACGCTTCGACATGAGAGCTCCCGGCGACCTGAGCCTGCCCGAGCACCGCAGCGACGCGACCACGGCCACCGCCGCCGCGGAGTGGTCGATCGAGCGCGCGGCGCAGTACTACAACGTGGCCGGCTGGGGCGCGGGCTTCTTCTCGGTCAACGAGAAGGGGCACGTGGCGGTGCACCCCATGGGTCAGCCCGGCCCGACCATCGACATGATGGACGTGGTGGAGGACATCCAGGAGCGGAAGATCGGCTTCCCGTGCCTCGTCCGGTTCCAGGACATCCTCCGGGCGCGCGTGAAGCAGATCAACGAGGCCTTCGCCAAGGCCATCACCGAGATGAGCTACCCGGGGCGCTACTACGGCGTCTTCCCGGTGAAGGTGAACCAGATGCGCGAGGTGGTCGAGGAGATCCTCGACGCCGGCGCGCCGTACCACCACGGGCTCGAGGCGGGCTCGAAGGGCGAGCTGCTCATCGTCCTGGGGATGAACGCGGACCCGGAGGCGCTCACCGTCTGCAACGGGTACAAGGACGAGGAGTACCTGCGCCTCGCGCTGCTCGGGAGGAAGCTGGGCCGGAAGGTGCTCGTGGTGATCGAGAAGCTGGACGAGCTGCCGCACCTGCTCCGGCTCGCGGAGGAGATGCAGGTCGATCCCCTCGTCGGGCTCCGCTCCAAGCTCACGACGCGCGGCACCGGGAAGTGGGAGGGATCCTCCGGCGACTTCGCCAAGTTCGGCCTCACCACCCCGGAGCTCATCCAGGCGGTCCACATCCTCAAGCAGGCGGGCAAGGAGCAGTGCGCGAAGCTCCTGCACTTCCACGTCGGCTCGCAGCTCACCGAGATCCGGGTGGTGAAGGACGCCGTCAACGAGGGCGCCCGGGTGTACGCGAAGCTCCGGAAGATGGGGCTCCCCATCGAGTACTTCGACGTCGGCGGCGGCCTCGGCGTGGACTACGTCGGCACGCACTCGAACGGCTACAGCGCGTCCGTCAACTACACGATGGACGAGTACGTCGGCGACATCATCTACAACGTCCAGCGGATCTGCGTGAACGAGGGGGTGCCCGAGCCGCACATCGTCTCCGAGTCGGGGCGGGCGGCGGTGGCGCACCACTCGTGCATCATCATGAACGTCTTCGGCCAGATCGAGATCGGCTCGGCCGAGGAGATCGCCGCCGCCTCGGTGCCGCAGCCCAACGAGCCCAAGGTCGTCCGGGAGATGCGCGAGATCGTGTCCTCGATGACCCCGCGCAACCGCGCCGAGGCCTACCACGACGCCGCCGCCAAGAAGGAGGAGGCGCTCCAGATGTTCAAGCTCGGCATCCTCGGGCTGGAGGAGCGCGCGGCCGTGGAGAGCCTCTTCTGGAAGCTCGTCCGGGGGATCGCCGATCTCAACCGCGGGAAGAAGCGGCTCCCGCGCGAGACGAAGGACCTCGGCGACAAGATCGCCGACCAGTACATGGCCAACTTCTCGCTCTTCCAGAGCGCGCCGGACCACTGGGCCTTCGACCAGCTCTTCCCGATCGTCCCGCTCCACCGCCTGGGCGAGGCGCCGACCCGGGACACGACGATCGTGGACATCACCTGCGACTCGGACGGGAAGATCGACCGGTTCATCGAGGGCGACGGGGTGGACGAGACGCTGTCGCTCCATCCGCTCAAGCCCGGCGAGCCGTACTACCTGGGCATGTTCATGACCGGCGCCTACCAGGACATCATGGGCGACATGCACAACCTCTTCGGCCGGGTCCACGAGATCCACCTGTTCGTGGACGACGAGGACCCGGAGGACTTCTACATCGAGGAGGTCATCCCGGGGGACACGGTCGCGAAGGTGCTCTCGCGCGTGCAGTACGAGCCGGCCGACCTCTTCCGCAGGGTGAAGTCCGCGATCGACCAGAGGATCAAGGAGGGCGTGATCCGTCCGAAGGAGGGCGTCTCGCTCCAGGACTTCTACGAGTCGGTGATGCGCGGCTACACGTACCTGAGCGATTGAGCCCGTGCGCCGGTCGGGGCTCGGGGTCGGGCTCGTTCGACGGGAGGGCCCCACAAGGGCCTCGCGTTCGACGCTCGGTCCGGCCAAAGAGCCTGGCTCCAGCGCAACCGAGGAGGGCTCCCCTTGTCCGGTGTCTACAAGAAGATCGAGATCGTCGGGACGTCGCCCGTGGGCTTCGCCGAGGCCACCCGCGCCGCCATCGAGGAGGCGGCGCGCACCGTCCGCAACATGAGCTGGTTCGAGGTGGCCGAGCAGCGCGGGTCGATCCGCGACGGGAAGGTCTCCGAGTTCCAGGTCACGCTGAAGGTCGGGTTCAGGATCGAGGCGTAGCCTCCAGCCGGACCCCCGATGTAGTACATTCCGCGCATGACCCCGGCGACCGTCCTCGTCATCGCGCGCGAGCAGGAGGCGCTCCGCTGGGAGGGGGCCCTCCGCGCCCGCAACCTCGAGCCGGTGCGCGGCGACTGGCGCAAGGCACGCGAGCAGGCGACGCGGCAGGCGCCGGCGGTCGTCGTCGTGTCCGACAAGCAGGGCTTCCTGCTGGGCGCGCTCCGGATCATCCGCGACCTGCGCCGCGACCCCGCGACCCGCGAGGCGCCGGTGGTGCTCGTGGGCGTCCAGCCGATCACCACCGTCCAGCGCCTGCGGCTCGGCGTGAGCGCCCCCGACGCGACGGTGCCCCGCGGCGCGAGCCCGGAGGCGATCGCCGAGGCGGCCGCCGAGGCGCTGCGGCAGGGCAAGGTCCCGCCGCCCGAGCTCACCCCCGCGCAGCAGGCGGGGATGAAGTATTCGCGGATCGGGAACCTGCTCATGATGATGGGGGTCTTCCTGGCCCTGCCGGTCCAGCGCCAGGGCGCGGACGCCGTCGACCAGGACTGGTTCCTGCTGCTCATCCCGCTGGGCGGCCTCGTCTCGGACTACGCGACCGGGCGGGTGGACGGGCGGAAGAAGCTCCTCTCGTGGCAGGGCTGGGCGGCGATCGGCTTCATGGTCGTCATCGCCCTCGGCATCCACTTCCTGCCCCGGTTCTTCCGGCTCGCCTAGCGTGCTGGCCGCCTACGTCTCGGGCCACGGCTTCGGCCACCTCGTGCGCCTCTGCGAGGTGCTGCGCGAGGTGCGGGCGCGCGCGCCGGGGCTGCCGATCGTCGTCACCGGCGCGGTCCCCGCGCCGCTCGTCCGGCGGGAGGTGCCGGCGCCGCTCGAGCTCCGCTCCGAGGCCTGCGACGTGGGGCTCGCGCAGCGGGACGCGCTGGAGATCGACGATGCGGCGACGGTGGCGCGCTGCCGCGCGTTCGACGCGCGGTGGGAGGAGCTCGTCGCGCGCGAGGCGGCGCTGCTCCGCGCCCGCGGCGCGCGGCTCGTCCTGGCCGACGTCCCCGCGCTCCCCTTCGAGGCCGCGGCGCGCGCCGGGGTCCCCGCCGTCGGGCTCGGCAACTTCTCCTGGGACTGGATCTACGCACACCTCGCGCGCCGCCTGCCGGAGCTGGCGCAGCCCGCCGCGCGGGCGGCCCAGGCGTACCGCGGGGCGGCCCTGTTCCTCGCGCTGCCGTTCGCGGGCGATCTCGGCGTCTTCCCGCGGCGCGAGCCGGTGGGGTTCGTGGCGCGGGTCCCGCGGGTCGGGCGCGCCGAGGTCCGCCGGCGGCTCGGCCTCCCCGCGGGCCCGGTCGCGCTCCTCTCGTTCGGCGGCATCGGCCTCCCGGCGCTCCGGCCCGGGGGCATCGAGCCCGATCCCGAGGTGCGCTACGTCTTCCCCGAGGAGCTCACCGAGGCGCGGCTCGAGCCGCTCGGCCTCCGCTACCCGGAGGTCGTGGCCGCCGCCGACGTGGTCGTGACGAAGCCCGGCTACGGCATCGTCACCGACGCCATCGCGGGCGGGGCGCGGCTCGTCTACACGGACCGCGGCGACTTCCCCGAGTACCCGATCATGGTCCGCGAGATGCCCGCGTACCTGCCGTGCGTGCACCTCCCGAACGAGGAGCTGCGCGCGGGCCGGCTCCGGGCCGCCGTGCGCCAGGCGCTCGCGCTGCCCGCGGTGCCGCGGCCGGATCTCGGCGGCGCGGCGCGGGCCGCGGATCGGGTGCTCGCGCTGCTGCACGCCTGACGCGGGCTACCGCCCCTCGAGCCGACGGCGCGCCATCGCCTGGGCGCGCCGCTCCTCCGGCGCGTCGTAGCGGCCGGGCGGGTGCGCGAGCGCCTTCTCGAGCTCCTCCCGCGCGCGGCGGTCGTGGCCCTCCGCCTCGAGGAGCTCGGCGAGGTACAGGTGCGCGCGGACGTTGTCCGGGTTGCGCGCGAGCGCGGCGAGGTACGCGCGCTCGGACTTGCGCGCGTCGTACTTGGGCCAGGGCGCCTTGAAGTAGAACCTCCCCCAGGCGGTGTCCACCCCGCCGTCGAGGAAGCCCGGGTCGAGCGCCTCGGCCTTGCGGAGCCGCCCCTTGAAGGCGCCCTCGATCCCCTCGCGCAGCGCCTTGAAGACGCCGATCCCGAGCGCGTAGTTGCCGACGCCCGCGGCCGCGTAGAACCAGCCCTCCACGCGGTCGGGGGCGGCGCGGGCGGCGCGGTCGCCGTACTCCCAGCCGAGCTTCCCGATGCGGCTCTTCTCCTTGCGCGAGAGCGCCGGGTCGTCCGCGAGCCAGAACTGGAGGCGCGAGAGGCGGTAGAGGACCTCGAAGTCGTCGGGGGCGATCCGCTCGGCCTCGGCGAGCGCGGCGCGCAGCTCCTCGAGCGCGCCCGGCTCGTCGCGTCGCGCGTACGCGGCGTCCGCCGCCCCG
>JAEYZK010000032.1 GCA_023428085.1 Pseudomonadota bacterium | reverse complement strand
CGGCGGCTCCGGCCGCGCGGGCGCGCGGACCGCGGGCGCGGGGGCGGCCGCCTCGGCCTCGAGGCGCTGGATCTCGATCTCGATCGAGCGCGTGTCCCGCATGAACCCGCCCATGAGGCTCGTCAGCTTCGCCTCGAGCGCGGTCCGCTCCTCCTCGAGCTGGGCCTTCTCCGCGCGCGCCCCGGCCGCCTCGGGAGTGGCCTCCCAGTCGTACAGGCGGCGCCGCCACTCGGCGACGACGGCGTCGGCGTCGGCGAGCCGCCCCAGCGCCTCCTTGAGCTCCGCGAGCTTCTGGACCCCGGCGGCCTTCATCGCCGCCTGCACCTCGCCCGCGTCGCGCGCGTACTGCGCCTCGATCTTCTTCTCCCAGTCGTCCACGATGCGCCGCCGCCGGGTGCGCCGCTCCCAGTCCTCGAGCGATCCGACCCAGCGGAACGCCACCCACGCGGCCCACCCCGGCGTGAGCGCCGCGAGGACCGCGAGGAAGCTCCGGAGCGTCCGCGCCCACGACTCCGCGTGCGACGGCAGCAGCACCGCCGCCAGGACGAGCGCCAGCGCCCCGCCCGCGCTCACCCAGAACGTCGGGTCCTGCCAGAACGGCCGCGGGGGGCCCGCCGCCTCGGCCTCGTCCATCGCCGCGCGCTCCGCGCCCACGCGCGCGAGCGCCTCCTCGCGCTTGGCGCTCGCCTTCTCGAACGAGGCGATCCGCGCCGGTACGTCCCCCAGCGAGGCGGCCACCGCCGCGAGCGGCTCGAGCTCGGCGCGCGCGGCCTCGGCCTTCGCGAGCCCCTCGCGCGCCTGCGCGCCGCCCTTGAGGAGCTCGTCCACCTTGAAGGCGCGGTGCTGGTTCTCGTCGGCCTGCGCCTGGAGCTTCTCGGCGATCTTCGCCTTCGAGAGCTCGGCGCGGAGCTGGGCGATCTTCTTCGCGGCCTGCTCGGCGCTGAGCCCGGTGCGGGCCGGGGCGACGGACGCGGCGGCTCCCCCGAGGCCGCCCGACTGGCGCGACGGGAGCTCGGCCGCGGACAGCGCGAGCAGGGCGCCGAGGCGGGACGCGGGCGGGACGCCGACGGTCTGCTGCAGGAACGCGGCGATCTCCCGGAGATCGCTCGCCACGAGCGCGAACGAGCGCTTCTCCGCCTCGAAGCGGTGGAGCTGCGCCGCGCCCTGGAAGTCGCGCACGAGCCGGTAGGTGGTCTTGTCGTTGCCGACGAGCGTGAGCCCGGCGCGGAGCGAGCCGCCGGAGGCCGTGCCGGAGGGGCGCGGCAACGCGTCCGCGTCGCGCGGGTCGGGATAGAGGAGCGCCTCGAGCAGCCGGCGCAGCGCGGCCCCGTCCGCGGCGATCACGTTGTAGCCGGGCCGGAGCGTGGCGCGGCCTCCGGCCGGCGCCACGCCACGGATGCCCTGGGCTGCGAACTCGAGCAGGATCACGCCTGGAGCGGGATGTTACCGCCCCGGGCCGTACGAGGGGAACCGATATCCCGTTCCCGCCGTGAAGGTCAGGCCTGCGGCGCCGGCGCCGCGGCGGCCTCGACCCCACCCTCCTCCTGGTGGAGGCGGGCGGCCTTGCCCTGCAGGTCGCGCAGGTAGTAGAGCCGCGACCTGCGCACCTGGCCGTGGCTCACGACCTCGATGCGATCGATGCGCGGGCTGTGAACCGGGAACATGCGCTCCACACCCACCCCGTAGCTCACCTTGCGAACGGTGAACATCGAGGAGCCGGGCTGGCCCTTCCGGTACGCGATCACCACACCCTCGAAGACCTGGATGCGCTCCTTGTCGCCTTCGCGGATCTTCGTGTGGACCCGGACGGTGTCGCCGGACCGCATCGCGGGGATGTCGTTCCGGGAGTACTTCGCCTCGATGTCGGCAATCGCCTTGCGCAGCATGACTGGCTCCTTTTACAGCTCGTCGTCCCCGGCGTCGAGCAGCCGGAGATCGGATTCCGTGAGCCGGAGCCTCTCGAAGAGGTCCGGCCTTCGCGCCCGCGTCGCCTGCAGCGACTCCCGCCGCCGCCAGCGCTCGATGCGCTTGTGATCGCCGGAGAGGAGGATCTCCGGGACCTTCATCCCGCGGTATGCGGGGGGACGCGTGTAGTGGGGATGCTCCAGCAGCGGCTCCCCCGGGCTCGAGAAGCTCTCGGCGCCGGCCGAGGCCAGGTTGCCGAGCACGCCCGGCACCATCCGCGCGGCGGCGTCCACGACGCAGAGCGCCGCCAGCTCACCGCCCGTGAGCACGAAGTCCCCGAGGGAGACCTCCATGTCGATCGCCGCGCGCACCCGCTCGTCCACTCCTTCGTACCTGCCACAGACCAGGATGAGCCTTCCGTGCTCGGCGAAGCGCCGCGCCAGCGCCTGATCCAGCCGCTGGCCGCCCGGCCCGAGGAGCACCGCCCAGGCCCCCGGCAGCCGCGCCCGCGAGGCCTCGATCGCCTCGGTGAGCGGCTCCGGCTTCATCACCATCCCGGCGCCCCCGCCGTAGGGAGCGTCGTCGGCGACCCGGTGCCTGCCGGCCGCGTGCTCGCGGATGTCCGTCACCCGCGCCTCGAGGAGCCCGCTCTCCCGCGCCTTCCCGAGGATGCTCTCCCCGAGGTACCCGGTGCACGTGCCCGGGAACAGCGTCAGGATGTCGACCTCGAGCTTCATTCTATCGGGGGGACCTCCGCTCCCCACCGCTTCGCGTGGGGAGCCTCGGCTCCCCCGAACCCCCTGCTCGCTCCGGCCCAGGCTCCTCCGCCTGGGCCTTGGCTCGCCGGGACCTCTGTCACGGATCCAGGAGGCCCTCGGGCGGATCGACCACGATCCGCCCCGCCGCCCGATCCACCTCCACGTACGGCGCGAGCGGCACCAGCCGCTCGCCCGCGGGCCCCACCACGACGAGCACGTCCACCGCGCCCGTCTCGTAGAGCCCCGTCACCTTGCCGATCTCCTGGCCGGCCACCGTCACCACCGGCAGGCCCTCGAGATCGGCCCAGTAGAACTTCCCTTCGCCCGCGTCGCCGAGGTCCTCGCGGAGCGCCCACACGGCCGCGCCCACCCAGCCCTCGGCGGTGGTCCGGTCCGAGATCCCCTCGACCGCGACCACCCACAGCTTCCCCTGCGGCCGCGCCGCGACGACGCGGCGGAGCGCAGGATCCTGCCCTTCCCTCGCCAGCGCGATCCGCTGCAGCGCGCCGAGCGAGCCCTCCGACCCCGCCACCCCCAGCAGGCCCTCGAGGCCCACGGCCCGGACGACCTTGCCGATCCGCACCAGCCCCACGGCCTAATCGAGGATGTCGAGGACGACCCGCCGCCCTTCGCGGCGGGCGGCGAGATCGAGCAGCGTCCGGAGCGCCTTGGCGGTCTTGCCGCCCCGTCCGATCACGCGACCCAGGTCGTCCTCCGCGACCGAGAGCTCGAGCACGGTCGAGCGGTCCCGCTCGATCGCGTCTACCTTCACGGCGTCCCGGTCCTCCACGAGCTCCCGGGCCAGCCAGAGGACGAGGTCACGCACGCGCGCTCCCCGGGCCTACGCCTTGGACGCGGCCGCCGCGGCCGGCTTGGCCTTCGCGGCCCGCTTCAGGATCATCGCCACCGTCTGGCTCGGGCGCGCGCCGACCTTGAGCCAGTGCTCGACCCGCTCCGCCTTGAGCTCGATGCGCTCGGGCTTCTGGGTCGGGTCGTAGACGCCCACGTCCTCGAGGTACCGGCCGTCCCGCGGCTTGCGCGAGTCGGTCGCCACCACGTGGTAGAAGGGCGCCTTGTGCGTGCCGGCGCGCGAGAGCCGAAGAACCACTGCCATGTGTTCGCCTCCTGGCGGTCCGGCTACCCGGCCGCGGCCTTCTTGGACTTCTTCTCGGAGTTGGCCGCCTCGGCCTTCTCGGTCTTCTTCTTGCCCTTCGCCGGGGGCTCCTCGGAGGCGGCCTGCGTCCGCTCCACGAGCTCGATCACCGCCATCTCGGCGTTGTCACCGGCCCGGCGCCCCACCCGCACGATCCGGGTGTAGCCGCCGGAGCGCTCGGCGAACCGCGGGCCGAGCGTCGCGAAGAGCTTGTTCAGCACCTCCACGTCCCGGATCTCCGCGTTCGCCTGACGGCGCGCGTGCGGGGAGGCCTTCTTCGCGAGCGTGATGAGCTTCTCGGAGAAGCGCTTCAGCTCCTTGGCCTTCGGCGTGGTGGTGACGATCCGCTCGTGGCGGAAGAGGCTCGTCGCCATGTTCTTCAGCATGGCCGTGCGGTGCTCGGTGGTGCGATCGAGCCGGCGGCCGACGATGCGGTGCTTCATCTCGTTCTCCTCATGACCCGGGCCTGTCCTGAACCTGTCGAAGGACCCCGACCGCCTTTACGCCTTGGGCGCCCCCTGGGGCTGCGACTTGGGCGGCCAGTTCTCGAGCTTCATGCCGAGGGAGAGGCCCATCTCGGCCAAGATCTCCTTGATCTCCTTCAGCGACTTCCGGCCGAAGTTCTTCGTCTTGAGCATCTCGGCCTCCGTCTTGAGGACGAGATCGCCGATCGTCTTGATGTTGGCGTTCTGGAGGCAGTTGGCGCTGCGGACCGAGAGCTCCAGCTCGTCCACCGAGCGGAAGAGGTTCTCGTTCAGCTTCTGCTCCTCGACCGGCTTCACCTCCTCGGCGGGCTCCTCGGCCTCGTCGAAGTTGATGAAGATGGAGAGCTGCTCGCGGACGATCTTGGCGGCGAACGCGACGGCGTCGTTCGGCCCCACCGAGCCGTCCGTCCAGACCTCCAGGCTCAGCCGATCGTAGTCGGTCTGCTGGCCGACGCGGGCGTTCGTGACCTGGTAGTTGACCTTGCGGATCGGGCTGAAGAGCGCGTCGATCGGGATGGTGCCGATGGGCGAGCCGGGCACCTTGTTCTTCTCCGCCGGCACGTAGCCGCGGCCGCGGCGGGCGGTGAGCTCCATCCGGACCCGGCCGCCCTCGCTGATGGTGAAGAGGTGGTGACCGGGGTTCAGGACCTCGACCTGCCCGTCCGACTGGATGTCGCCCGCCTTGATCTCGCGGGGGCCGTCCGCCTCGATCCGGAGGGTCTTCACCTCGTTCGTGTGGATCTGGAGGAGGACTTCCTTGAGGTTGAGGATGATGTCGGTGACGTCCTCGGCGACCTCCGGGATCGTCATGAACTCGTGCTCCACCCCCTCGATCTTCACCGAGGTGATGGCGGCGCCCTGCAGGCTGGAGAGCAGCACGCGGCGCAGCGAGTTGCCGAGCGTGATCCCGAAGCCGCGCTCCAGCGGCTCGGCGATGAACTTGCCGTAGGTGTTGGAGAGGCTCTCCTGGTCCACGACCAGGCCGCGGGGCTTGATGAGGTCCCGCCAGTTCTTGGTGACGATCGAGTCCACTGCCATGGGCTGTCTCCTTGGGCCGCCGCCCCCTCCCCCGCGCGCTCAGCCAAGCGCTGGGGGAACCGTGGGACGCGCGACCTCCGCAAAGGGGCGGACGGGCCAGGTGCGGCCCGTCCGCGGGGGAAGGCTACTTCGAGTAGAGCTCGACGATGAGCTGCTCCTGGATGGGCATCGTGATGTCCTCGCGCGTCGGCGAGGTCTTCACGGTCCCCTTGAAGCCGCCCTTGTCCAGCTCGAGCCACGCGGGGACGCCGCGGCGGTCCACCGCCTCGAGCGCCTCCGTGATCCGGACGACCTTCTTCGAGCGATCCTTGAGCTCGACCTTGTCGCCGGTGCGGCAGAGGTAGCTCGGGATGTTGACCTTGCGGCCGTTCACCTTGAAGTGCCCGTGGCGCACGAGCTGCCGCGCCTCGTTGCGGGTGTCGGCGAAGCCGAGCCGGAAGACCACGTTGTCGAGCCGGAGCTCCAGCGTCTGGAGCAGGTTCTCACCGGTCTTGCCCTTGGCGGCGGCGGCGTTCTGGTAGGCGTGCCGGAAGCCCGCCTCGAGCACGCCGTACATCCGCTTGACCTTCTGCTTCTCGCGGAGCTGCACGCCGTACTCGGAGAACTTCGTCCGGCCCTGGCCGTGCTGGCCCGGCGGATACGGGCGGCGCTCGATGGCGCACTTGTCGGTGTAGCACCGATCGCCCTTCAGATACATCTTGAGGTTTTCGCGACGGCAGAGCCGGCAGAGACTTTCGCAATAACGAGCCACGTCGTGTTCTCCTGAGGTGATCAGACCCGGCGGCGCTTCGGAGGCCGGCACCCGTTGTGCGGAATCGGCGTGACGTCGCGGATCACGGTGATCTTGAGGCCGGCGGCGGCCAGCGCGCGGAGCGCGGACTCGCGGCCCGCGCCCGGGCCCTTCACCAGCACCGAGACGGTCTTGAGGCCGTGCTCCATGGCCTTCGCCGCAGCGTCGCCCGCGGCCACCTGCGCCGCGAACGGCGTGGACTTGCGGGAACCCTTGAACCCGCGCGCGCCGGCGCTCGACCAGGCGATCACGTTCCCGGTCGGATCGGTGATCGTGATCTGCGTGTTGTTGAAGGTCGAGGCGATGTGGACGATGCCCGTCGCGATGTTCTTCTTGACCCGCTTCTTCCCCTTCTTCGGGGTGACGGGCGAAGCAACGATGGGCTCGATCCCGCCGAGGTTGGGCGCCGCGGGGGCGGCCGCCTCCTCCTTCTTGGGCTCTGCCGGTGCCTTGGTCTGCTTCTCGTCGGCCACGCTGAGTTCTCCGGGTTCGGTGAAGGACTAGCCCTTGGGCGCCGGGGCTGCGGCGGCGGGCGCCTTGCGGACGAGGCCCTTCTTCGGACCCTTCCGCGTACGGGCGTTGGTGTGGGTGCGCTGGCCGCGAGCCGGGAGGCCCTTGCGGTGGCGCAGGCCGCGGTAGCAGCCGAGGTCCATCAGGCGCTTGATGTTGAGGGACGTCTCGCGACGGAGATCGCCCTCGACCTTGACGTTCTGGTCGATGGTCTCGCGGATGCGGCGGACCTCGTCGTCCGTCAGGTCCTTCGTGCGCGTGACCGGGTTCACGTTGGCGCGCTCGAGGATGAGCTTCGAGGTCGTCTTCCCGATTCCGTAGATGTACTGGAGGCTGACCTCGATCCGCTTCTCGCGGGGAAGGTCGACGCCGGCGATGCGAGCCATTCGCTTCTCTCCCAGTGACGCGGGCCTTAGCCCTGACGCTGCTTGTGGCGGGGGTTGGCCGGGCAGATGATCCGCACGGTGCCCTTCCGCCGCACGACCTTGCACTTGTCGCAGATCTTCTTCACCGACGCGCGGACCTTCATGACCGCCTCCGATGCTTCTCGAGAGACAAAAACGCCCGCCGCGACGTCCGGCGGGAGCTGGCGGCCCGGAGCTCCCTCTGCCCCTCGAGCCGCCCGGATCTTCCGGGATTTCCCGGCAAGGCCACCACGCTTCGAGCGCCTTGCGAAGCGGGCCCTATAGCACACGCGTTTACCCCGTGCAAGGCAGATCCCCGTGTACGTGTACCCGGGGGAGGCCGGCCGGGGTGCCCGCGGGGGACGCTACCCGCGGGCCGCACCTCCACTACTTCCTCTTCCCGAGCGCCCGCAGCGCGGCCGCCAGGATGCCCTCGGTGGACCCCACGCCGTCCACCTCGGAGAGGAGCCCCTGCTCGCGGTAGTAGCGCTTGAGGGGCTCGGTCTTGGCGCCGTACTCGGCCAGGCGGACGCGGACGTTCTCCGGCTTGTCATCCGGGCGCTGCACGAGCGCGGTCCCGTCCTTGTCGCAGGCGTCCGCCTTCCGGGGCGGGTTCTGGGTGACGTGGTACACCGCGCCGCACTTCGGGCAGCTCCGGCGCCCGCTGATCCGCTCGACCACCATCTCCTCGGCCACCTCGTACGAGATCACCCGGTCGAGCTTGCGCCCGAGCGACCGCAGGAGGCCGTCCAGGTACTGCGCCTGGGGCACGGTGCGCGGGTAGCCGTCGAGGATGAACCCCGGCGCCACGTCGGGGCGCGAGAGGCGGTCCTTGACGAGGGCGTTCGTGACCTCGTCGGGCACGAGCTGGCCCGCCGCGGTGATCGCCTTCACCTGCTTCCCGAGCTCGGTGTCGCGCGCGATGTGGTCGCGGAACATGTCGCCCGTCGAGATGTGGGGGGTCCCGAGCTCCGTCACGAGGAGCTTCGCCTGGGTGCCCTTGCCCGCACCGGGCGGGCCAAGAAGGATGAGGATCACGTCGTCTCCGGAAAAGGCGCGGCCGCCCTCGCGGGGCGGCCGCGCCGTGGATGCGGTGGCTGTGTCAGGCGCCCACGGGGCTGGTGGTCGCGCGGCTGCGACCGCGGATGCGGGGGCCGCGCGGGCCGGTGAAGCCCTCGTAGTGGCGGGTGATGAGGTGGCCCTCGATCTGCTGCACGGTGTCGAGCGCCACGCCCACGACGATGAGGAGCGAGGTGCCGCCGAACCCGAGCTGGAAGCTCGGGAACAGGTAGAACGGCAGCACGCAGACGATGGACAGGTAGACGGCGCCGCCGAAGGTGATGCGCGAGAGCACGTGGTCGATGTGCTCGGCCGTCGCCCGCCCCGGCCGGATCCCCGGCACGTACCCGCCGAACTTCTTCAGGTTGTCCGCGACGTCCACCGGGTTGAAGGTCACCGCGGTGTAGAAGTACGCGAAGAAGATGATCAGCACGACGTACAGCGTCGTGTAGACGATGTTGCCGGGCTGGAGCAGGTCGGTGAACGCCCGGATCCCGGGGACGAAGCCCGACAGCGTCGCCGGGAACATGAGCAGGGACGACGCGAAGATCGGCGGGATCACGCCCGACGTGTTCACCTTGAGCGGCAGGTGCGTGGACTGTCCGCCGTAGAGCTTCCGGCCGACCATGCGCTTCGCGTACTGGACCGGGATGCGGCGCTGCCCGCGCTCGACGAACACGATGCCCGCGATCACCGCCACCATGACGAGGGCGAGCACCACGAGCTTGGCCGGGGTCTGGGTGTCGCCCTGGAAGAGCGCCACCGCGGCGCTCGGGATCCGCGCCACGATGCCGGCGAAGATGACGAGCGAGATGCCGTTCCCCACGCCGCGCTCGGTGATCTGCTCGCCCATCCACATGATGAACGCCGTCCCCGCCGCGAGCGAGATCATCGCCATCAGCCGGAAGCCCCACCCCGGGGAGACCACCACGGCCGCGCCGTCGGTGCCGGTCTGGCTCTCGAGGTAGGTGGCGATGCCGTAGCCCTGGAGCGCCGCGAGGACCACGGTCAGGTAGCGCGTGTACTGCGTGATCTTGCGACGCCCGAGCTCCCCCTCCTTCTGCAGCGCCTCGAGCGTGGGGACGACCACGGTGAGGAGCTGGAGGATGATCGAGGCCGAGACGTAGGGCATGATCCCGAGGGCGAAGATCGAGGCCTGCTCGATCGCGCCGCCCGAGAAGAAGTTCATCATGTCCAGGAAGGTGTTGCGGAGCCCCCGCATCGCGGCGCGGTTCACGCCCGGCGTGGTCACGAAGGTGCCCAGCCGGTAGACGGCCAGCATCCCCAGCGTGAAGAGCAGCCGCTTCCTCAGCTCGGCGATCCTGAAGACGTTGACGATCCCGCTGGCGATGGCCATCGCGCTTCCTTTCGGCCCGGCTACTTGGCGGCGGCCGCGCGCTTCGCGGCCTTGGCCTTCTGGTGCATCGTCTGGAGCGGCGGGAGGAGCTCGACCTTTCCGCCGGCGCCCTCGATCGTCGCCCGGGCGCCCGCCGTGATGCGGTTCACCTTGACGGTGACGGCGCTCTTGAGCTCCCCGCCGCCGAGCACCACGACGCCGTCGCGGTTCCCGCGGATGAGGCCGGCGGCCTTGAGGGCCGCCGCGTCGAGGGTCCCGGAGAGACCCTCGAGGTCGCCCACCTTGACCTCCTCGTAGTCGAGCCGGAACACGTTCTTGAAGCCGAACTTCGGGAGGCGGCGCTGGAGCGGCATCTGGCCGCCCTCGAACCCCTCGAAGTGCATGTTGCCGGAGCGGGCCTTCTGGCCCTTGCCGCCGCGCCCGGCGGTCTTGCCGAGGCCGGAGGCCTGGCCGCGGCCGACGCGCGTCTTCCGGCGGTGCGCGCCCTTGGGCGCCTTCAACTGGTGCAGGGACATTGGGTTGCGTCTCCTTTTATCTCACGGGGCCCGGCGCTGTCACGGGCGAGCGGCCGCGGCCTTGCGTGCCTTGCGGCCCTGCGGCGGCGGCGCGTCGACCCGCTCCCACTCGACGAGGTACGACACCTTGCCGATCATCCCCATCGTCTGGGGCGTGTCGGGCAGCAGCTTCGTCGAGTCGCGCTTCTTGAGACCGAGGCCCGCGATGATGACGCGGTGGGGCGCCGGGCATCCGGCCAGCCCGCGCACGAGCTTCACCTTGATGGCAGCCATTGGGATCGTTTCCTTCCTAGACGCCGGCCATCTCGCCGGCGTCCTTGCCGCGCAGCCGCGCGGTGTCCTCGAGCGAGCGGAGGCGCTTCAGCCCGGCCACGGTGGCCTTGAGGACGTTGTGCGGGTTGCGGGAGCCCTGGCTCTTCGTGAGCACGTTCCGGATGCCGGCCGCCTCGAGGACGGCGCGGACGGTGCCGCCGGCGATGACGCCGGTGCCCTCGCCCGCGGGCTTCAGCAGCACGCGGCCGGAGCCGAAGTGGCCCAGCACCTCGTGCGGGATCGTGGCGCCGATGAGCGGGACCTTGAAGAGGTTCTTCTTCGCCTGGTCGCCGCCCTTCCGGATCGCCTCCGGGACCTCGTTCGCCTTGCCCAGGCCGATGCCCACGTGCCCCGCGCCGTCGCCGACGACGACCAGCGCCGAGAAGCTGAACCGGCGGCCGCCCTTCACGACCTTGGCGACGCGGTTGATGTGGACGACCTTGTCCTGGAGCTCGAGCTCGTTCGCGTTGATGGGAGTAGCCATTCGTTTCCTCGAATTCCTGGACTAGAACTTGAGCCCGGCCTCGCGGGCCGCCGCGGCCACCGCCTGCACGCGGCCGTGATAGTCGAAGCCGTTCCGATCGAAGACGACGGCCTCGATGCCCTTGGCCCTGGCGGCGGCGGCGATCGCCTGGCCCACCTTCTTGGCGGCGGAGGTCTTGTCGTCCTCCTTCACCTCGTTCTTCAGGGCCTTGGAGCCGGTGGAGACCGCCACCAGGGTCTTGCCGTTGGTGTCGTCCACGAGCTGGGCGTACATGTGCTTGAGGCTCTTGTAGACCGTGAGCCGCGGGCGCTCGGGCGTGCCGGAGACCTTCCGGCGGATGCGGGCCCTGCGCTTCTCTCGAGCGGTGACCTGCTGTGCCATGGCGTGCTTCCTCCGTGCGGCGGCGACGGCTCAGCCGCCGCATGAGCCTTCGTGTCCGGACCGCTACGCGGCGCCGGTCTTGCCTTCCTTGCGACGGATCTGCTCCTCCGCGTACTTGACGCCCTTGCCCTTGTACGGCTCCGGGGGCTTGAGGTCGCGGATCTTGGCGGCGATGAGGCCGACCAGGTGCTTGTCCACGCCGCGGACGACCACCCGCGTCTGCTTCGCGTCCACCTCGGCCGCGATCCCCTCGGGGAGATCGAAGGCGATCGGGTGCGAGTAGCCGAGGGTGAAGTGGATCTGCTTCCCCTTCAGCTCGGCCTTGAAGCCGACGCCGTTGATCTCCAGGGCGCGCTCGTAGCCCTTCACCACGCCCTCGAGCGCGTTCTTCACGAGGGTGCGGGTGAGGCCGTGCAGGCCCTTCGCCAGGCGGGACTCGTCCGGCCGGGAGACCTGGACCTCGCCCTTGTCCACCACCACCTTCACGGCGGGGTTGTAGGGGAAGGACATCTTGCCCTTCGGCCCTTCGACCTTGATCACGTAGCCGTCCACGGAGACCTTCACCTTCTCCGGGATCTTGACGGGCATCTTGCCGACTCGGGACATGGCTCGGTTCCTTACCAGACGGTGCAGATCAGCTCGCCGCCGACCTTCTGCTTGCGCGCCTCGCGGTCCGCCATCACGCCCTTCGACGTGGAGAGGATCGCGATGCCCATCCCGTTCAGCACGCGCGGGATGGAGTCGGTGGGCACGTAGCGACGCAGGCCGGGCTTCGAGACCCGCTTGATCTCGCTGATCGCGGGCTCGCGGTCGGCGCTGTACTTGAGCAGGATGGTGATGGCGCCCTGCGGACCGTCGTCGTGGACGACGAAGTCCTTGATGAAGCCCTCGTCGCGGAGCACCTCCGCGATGCGGACCTTGAGGCGCGAGCGCGGGACGAGGACCTTCTCGTGACGCGCGGCCGAGGCGTTCCGGATGCGCGTCAGCATGTCTGCAATGGGGTCGGTGAAGCTCATCGCGCGTTCTCCCTTACCAGCTCGACTTGATGACGCCGGTGATCTCGCCCTGCAGCGCGCGCTTGCGGAAGCAGATGCGGCACATCTGGAACTTGCGCAGGTAGGCGCGGGGCCGGCCACACAGCGGGCAGCGGTTGTACTGGCGCACCTTGAACTTCAGCTTGCGCTTCGCCTGCGCCATCTTGGAAAGCTTGGCCATCGATCTCTCTCCGTTACTGGCGGAACGGCATGCCGAGGTGGCGCAAGAGCGCTCGGCCTTCTTCGTCGTTCCGCGCGGTGGTCACCACCGTGATGTTGAGCCCCTTGATGCGCTCCACCTTGTCGTAGTTGATCTCGGGGAAGATGATCTGCTCGCGCACGCCGAGCGTGTAGTTGCCCTTGCCGTCGAAGGCCTTGGGCGACACGCCCTTGAAGTCGCGCACGCGCGGCAGCGCGATCGAGACGAGCCGGTCGAGGAACTCGTACATCCGGTCGCCGCGGAGCGTCACCATCGCGCCGATCGACTGCCCCTGCCGCAGCTTGAAGTTCGCGATCGACTTGCGCGCCTTCGTGACCACGGGCTTCTGCCCGGTGATCGCCGCGAGCTGCTCCACCGAGGCGTCGATGATCTTGCCGTTGTTGATCGCCTCACCGAGGCCCATGTTCACCACGATCTTCTCGAGGCGAGGGGCCTGCATCGGGTTCTTGAACCCGAGCTCCTTCATGAGGCCGGGCCGGACTTCCTTCTCGTACCGCTCCCTGAGTCGCGCTGCCATCACGTTCTCCTTGCCTTCGGCCGGCGCCTGCACGTGCCGGGCGATGCGGGGGTGTGCCTACTTCGCGGCCGCCTTCCGCTTCTCCAGGCGGGCCTTCTCCTTCGCGCCGAGCTCGCGCTCGATGCCCTCGCGGCGCACCTTCGCGTCGCCCTTCATCACCATCACCGCGGAGATGGCGATCGTCCCTTCCTTCTCGACGATGCCGCCCTCGGCGTTGGCCTGCGAGCGGCCCTTCTTCAGGTGCCGCTTCACCATCTGGTGCCGCTCGATCCGGACGCGGCCCTTCTCGCGGAGGACGGACAGGACCTTGCCGGTCTTGCCCTTCTCCTTCCCGGCGATGATCTGGACGGTGTCGCCCTTGCGGATCTCGGGCATGGCTAGAGGACCTCCGGGGCGAGGCTGATGATCTTCATGAACTTGCGGGCGCGGAGCTCGCGGGCCACCGGGCCGAAGATGCGGGTGCCGATGGGCTCGAGGTCCTTGTTGATGAGCACGGCGCTGTTGCCGTCGAACCGGATGTAGCTGCCGTCGGGCCGCTTCACCTCACGGCTCGTGCGGACGATCACGGCCCGGGCCACCTCGCCCTTCTTCACCTTGGCCTGCGGGATCGCCTCCTTCACGGAGACCACGATCACGTCGCCGATCGAGGCGTACTTCCGCTTCGACCCGCCCAGCACCTTGATGCACATCACCTTCTTGGCGCCGCTGTTGTCCGCGACGTCGAGGACGGTCTGCATCTGGATCATGGCCTAGACCTCCGCGCCCTTCTCGAGGGTCTCGGCCACGCGCCAGCGCTTGTCCTTCGACAGCGGCCGGGTCTCCACGATCCGGACCTTGTCGCCGATCTGGCAGGCCTGCTTCTCGTCGTGCGCCTTGTACTTCTCCGCACGGGTGATGATCTTCCCGTACTTCCGGTTGGCGACCCGGCGCTCGACCTTGACGACCACCGTCTTCGTCATCTTGTTCGAGACGACCACGCCGACCCGGGACTTGGGTGTGCCGCGCTCCATGTCGTCGCTCCTTACTTCGCGCCCCTCGCCGCAGCCTGCTCCTTCTCCTTGGCCACGGTGAGGCAGCGCGCGATGTCGCGCTTGGTCTTGGTGAGATCGGCGGTCGAGTCGAGCACGCCGGTGTTCGCCTTGTTCTTGAGCTCGAAGAGCGTCTGCTTCAGCTCCCCGGCTCGATTCCGGAGCTCCTGGGGGGAGAGCTCACGCAGCTCCTGCAGCGTCGCCATGGTTGCCTCCTCAGAGCGTCGCGCCGCGCTTCACCACCTTGGTGGCGACGGGCAGCTTGTGGGCGGCGAGGTGGAAGGCCTTCTGGGCGGACGCGTCGTCCACACCGGCCAGCTCGTACAGCACCCGGCCCGGCTTCACCACGGCGACGTAGTACTCCACGTTGCCCTTGCCGGTGCCCATGCGCGTCTCGGCCGGCTTCTTGGTGATGGGCTTGTCCGGGAAGACCCGGATCCAGAGCTTCCCGCCGCGCTTCACGTAGCGGGTGATGGCGATGCGGGCCGCCTCGATCTGGCGGGAGGTGAGCCACCCGCACTCGGTGGCCTGCAGGCCGTACTCGCCCTGGTTCAGGTCCGAGCCACGGTAGGCCTTGCCGCGCATGCGGCCCTTCATCTGCTTGCGGTACTTGGTGCGCGCCGGCTGAAGCATGTGCGTCTCTCCTCGTGAACCGTGCGGCTAGACCCGCGCGCCGCCCGCGTTGCGGGGGGCGCGGGGCGCGGCCGACTGCGGCAGGACCTCGCCGCGCATGATCCAGACCTTGCAGCCGATCTTGCCGTAGGTGGTCTTCGCCTCGGCGAACCCGTAGTCGATGTCCGCGCGGAGCGTGTGCAGCGGCACGCGGCCCTCGCGGTACCACTCGTACCGCGCCATCTCGGCGCCGCCGAGCCGACCGGAGCAGGCCACGCGGATGCCCTTGGCGCCGAACTTCTGCGCCGTCTGCACCGCCTTCTTCATGGCGCGGCGGAAGGCGATGCGGCGCTCGAGCTGCGTGGCGATGTTCTCGGCCACGAGCTGGGCGTCGGTCTCGGCCTTCCGGACCTCGACCACGTTCAGGTAGACCTCGTTCTCCGTCAGGGCCTGCAGGTCCTTCTTGATCGTCTCGATCCCCGCGCCCCGCTTGCCGATGACGATGCCGGGCCGCGCGGTGTGGACGTTGATCTTGACCTTGTTCGCGGCCCGCTCGATCTCGATCCGGGAGATGCCGGCCTGGCCGAGCTTCTCCTTCACGAACTCGCGGAGGTGGATGTCCTCGTGGAGCCACTTCGCGTAGTTCTTCTCCTCGTACCACTTCGAGTCCCAGGACCGGATGACCCCGAGGCGGAACCCGACCGGATGAACTTTCTGTCCCATTTCGAATCTCCCTAGGGTCAGCCGCGGGCGGCGGTCCCGAGCTCCACGTAGACGTGGCTGGTCTTCTTCTCGACGCGGTACGCGCGGCCCTGCGCGCGCGGCATGAAGCGGCGCATCTTCGGGCCCTGGTCGACGTTGAGCGTCTTCACGAAGAGCGCGTCGACGTCCACCCGCCCGCCCTTCTGCTCGGCGTTGGCGACCGCCGACCGGAGCAGCTTCGCGAGCGGCTTGGCCGCGGCGGCGCTCGTGTACTTGAGCGTCGCCAGCGCGTCGCCCACGGGCATACCGCGGAGGCCGTCCGCCACCAGGCGGACCTTGCGCGGCGTGACGCGCAGGTAGCTGAGCGACGCGTGCGGGCCCGGAGGCGGCGGGGCCGGGCGGTTCGGCTTCGCCCGCCGCGCCGGGGGCGCGGTGCGGACCTTCTTCTTGGGGGCAGTCTGGGTCTCGGCCATGTTCGGCTCCTCGCTACTTCTTGCCCGGCGACGCCGGCGCCGCCGCGACCTTCTTCTCGGCCGAGTGGCCGTGGAAGGTGCGGGTGGGCGCGAACTCGCCCAGCTTGTGCCCGACCATGTTCTCGGTCACGAACACCGGGACGAACTTCCGCCCGTTGTGCACGGCGAAGGTGTGGCCCACGAAGTCGGGCAGCACCGTGCTCCGCCGCGACCAGGTCTTGATGACCTGCTTCTTGTTGCCCTTGTTCGCGTCCTCGACCTTCTTGGTGAGGTGCTTGTCGGCGAACGGGCCCTTCTTGATTGAACGCGCCATGGTGGCTCTCCGCTACTGCGGCGTGTTGCGCACGCCGGGCCGGCGCCGCGTGACGATCAGCTTGTCGGTGCGGCGGTTGTTGCGGGTCTTGAGGCCCTTGGTCTTCTGCCCCCAGGGCGAGACGGGGTGCGGGTTGCCCTGCCCCGACTTGCCCTCGCCGCCGCCGTGCGGGTGATCGACCGGGTTCATCGCCAGGCCGCGGACCGTGGGGCGGACGCCGAGCCAGCGGCTCTTGCCGGCCTTGCCCACGCGGACCGAGGAGCTCTCGACGTTCCCGAGCTGCCCGATGGTGGCCCGGCAGTCCTGCAGCACCATCCGGACCTCGCCGGAGGGCATGCGGATCTGGGCGTACGCGCCCTCCTTCGCCATGAGCTGGCCGAAGGAGCCCGCCGTCCGGATCATCTTCGCGCCGGAGCCGGGCTGGCTCTCGACGCCGTGGATGACGGTGCCGAGGGGGATGGACTTCACGGGCAGCGTGTTGCCGGGCCGGATGTCCACGTTCTCGCCGGAGAGCAGCTTGTCGCCGACGCTCACGCCGACCGGGGCGAGGATGTACCGCTTCTCGCCGTCGGCGTAGTGGAGCAGCGCGAGGCGCGCGGTCCGGTTCGGATCGTACTCGATGGCCGCGACCTTCGCCGGCACGCCGTCCTTCTCGCGGCGCCAGTCGACGAGGCGGTAGCGGCGCTTGTGGCCGCCGCCGATGTGACGGGTCGTGATGTGGCCGTGCGCGTTGCGCCCGCCCGTCTTCTTCATCGGCCGGGTGAGCTTCTTCTCCGGCTTCGTCTTGGTGATCTCGGCGAAGTCCGACACCGACATGTGCCGGCGGGCCGAGCTCGTGGGCTTGTATTCCTTGAGGGCCATGGTGCTCTCCCGTCCGCTACTGGCCCTCGAAGAGGGCGATGGTCTCGCCCTCCCGGAGCGTCACGAACGCCTTCTTCCAGTTGGGCCGCTGGCCGACGTTCCGGCCGACCCGCTTGTTCTTGCCGCGCGCGATGGCGGTACGAACCGCGAGCACGTGCACGTTGAACAGCTTCTCGACCGCCTGCTTCACCTGGATCTTGGTGGCCTCGCGGTGGACCTCGAAGGCGAACTGCCGGGCCGCCTCGCGGTTCCGCTCGGCCTTCTCGGTGATGAGCGGCCGCTTCACCACGTCCTGGACCGGGAGGTTCATGAGAGCTTCTCCTCCAGCTTCTTGGCGGTGCTGGCGGTGAGCACGAGCGCGTCGTGCTTCAGGATGTCGTAGACGTTCAGCCCCTCGAGCCCGAGGAAGTCGGAGCCGTCGAGGTTCCGGACGCTCCTCGCGAGGGCCTGGTTCGCGGCCTCGTCGACCACCAGGGCCTTGCGGGCCCCCAGCTTCGCGAGCACCTTCTGCGCCGCGGAGGTCTTGGGCGCGGCCGGCTTCCACTCCTGGACGATCACGAGCTTGCCGCCCTGGCTGCGGAGGGCGAGCGCGGCGCGGAGGGCCGCCTTCCGGACCTTCCGCGGCACCTCGTAGGAGTAGTCGCGGGGCTTCGGCCCCATCGCCTTGCCGCCCCCGACGAACTGCGAGGCGCGGGTGGAGCCCTGCCGGGCGCGGCCGGTGTGCTTCTGCCGCCACGGCTTCTTGCCGCCGCCGGAGACGAGGGACCGGTTCTTCACCGCGTGGGTGCCCGAGCGATCGGAGGCGAGCTTCGCCTTGACCACCTCGTAGAAGAGGTGCTCGTTCACCTCGCCGGCGAAGACGGCGTCGGCGAGCTCGATCTCGCCCACCTTCTTCTTCTCGAGGTCAAAGACGTCGAACTTGGCCATAGTGTCATCCTGTCCGCCGCGGCAGCAGCCGCGAGGCCTACTTGATCTCCACGTCCACGCCGGCCGACAGATCCAGCTTCATGAGCGCGTCGAGGGTCTGGGGGGTGGGCTCGAGGATGTCGAGGAGCCGCTTGTGCGTGCGGATCTCGAACTGCTCGCGCGACTTCTTGTCGACGTGCGGGCTGCGCAGGACGGTAAACTTGTTGATCCGGGTGGGCAGCGGGATGGGGCCGGCCACCTTCGCGCCGGTCCGCTTCGCCGTCTCCACGATCTCGCCGGCCGACTGGTCGAGCAACTTGTAGTCGTAGGCCTTGAGCCGGATCCGAATCTTCTGAGTCGCCATCGGAAAGCCTTCTCTCCGTCACACGGCGCAGCGCGTAGACCCCCCTGCCCAGGTTCTTGGGCAGGGGGGCCCCGCCGTTCGCCGCAGTCGAAACCCTTACTCGATCACCTCGGTCACGACCCCGGAGCCCACGGTGCGCCCGCCCTCGCGGATGGCGAACCGCAGCTCCTTCTCCATCGCGATCGGGGTGATGAGCGTCACCTCCATCGCGATGTTGTCGCCCGGCATCACCATCTCGACGCCGGCGGGCAGCTGGAGCGACCCGGTCACGTCGGTGGTGCGGAAGTAGAACTGCGGGCGGTACCCGTTGAAGAACGGGGTGTGGCGGCCGCCCTCGTCCTTCGTGAGGACGTAGACCTCGGCCTTGAACTTCGTGTGCGGCGTGATCGACTTCGGCTTGGCGAGCACCTGGCCGCGCTCGACCTCCTCGCGCTTCAGGCCGCGGAGGAGGCAGCCGACGTTGTCGCCCGCGCGCCCCTCGTCGAGGAGCTTGCGGAACATCTCGACGCCGGTGACCACCGTCTCCTTGGTGGGCGTCAGGCCGACGATCTCGACCTTGTCACCGACCTTGATCATGCCGCGCTCGATGCGGCCCGTGGCCACGGTGCCGCGGCCTTCGATCGAGAACACGTCCTCGACGGGCATCAGGAAGTCACGGTCGAGGAGGCGCTTCGGCTCCGGGATGGCGGTGTCGAGGGCCTTGAGCAGCTCCTCGATGCAGGCGATCCCCTCCTTGCCGCGGCTCTGCATGGCCGGGAGCGCGCTGCCCCGGATCACCGGGACCTTGTCGCCGGGGAAGTTGTACTTCGAGAGCAGCTCGCGGACCTCGAGCTCGACGAGGTCGAGGAGCTCCTTGTCGTCCACGAGGTCGACCTTGTTCAGGAAGACCACGAGGGCCGGCACGTTCACCTGGCGCGCGAGCAGCACGTGCTCGCGGGTCTGGGGCATCGGGCCGTCGGCGGCCGAGACCACCAGGATGGCGCCGTCCATCTGCGCCGCGCCGGTGATCATGTTCTTCACGTAGTCGGCGTGGCCCGGGCAGTCGACGTGGGCGTAGTGCCGGGTCTCGGATTCGTACTCGACGTGCGAGGAGGCGATGGTCACGATCTTCGAGTCGTCGCGGACCGTGCCGCCCTTCGCGATCTCGGCGTACTCCTTCGGCTTGGCGAGCCCCTTGGCCGCCTGCGTGAAGGTGATCGCAGCCGTGAGCGTCGTCTTGCCGTGGTCGACGTGACCGATGGTCCCGACGTTCACGTGCGGCTTCGTACGTTCGAACTTCTCCTTGGCCATTGGACTTCTCCCTTCTTCTAGCGAACGTGTACGGCGGTCTACTTGGCGGCGAGGATGCCCTTCGCCTTGCTGATGATGGTCTCGGCGATGCTGCTCGGAACCTGCGCGTAGTGTGCGAACTGCATCGTGTAGGTGGCGCGTCCCTGCGTCTTCGACCTCAAGTCCGTGGCGTACCCGAACATCTGCGCCAGCGGAACCACCGCCTCGAGGACCTGCACCCCGGTGCGCGCGTTCATCGCCACGATCTTCCCGCGCCGGGAGTTCAGGTCGCCGATGACGTCGCCCATGTACTCCTCGGGCGTCACCACCTCCACGTCCATCATCGGCTCGAGGAGGACCGGGGCCGCCCGAGCGGCGCCCTCCTTGAAGCCGATCGAGCCGGCGATCTTGAACGCCATCTCGGAGGAGTCGACGTCGTGGTAGCTGCCGTCGAACACCTCGACCTTGACGTCCACCATCGGATAACCGGCCAGCACGCCCCCCGTCATCGCCTCTTCGATGCCCTTCTGGATGGGCGCGATGAACTCCTTGGGGATGACGCCACCGACGACGGCGTTCACGAACTCGAAGCCCTTGCCCGGCGGCTGGGGGTGCAGCCGGAGCCAGCAGTGGCCGTACTGCCCCTTGCCGCCCGACTGCCGGATGTGCCGGCCCTCGGCCTCGACCGACCTCGTGATCGTCTCGCGGTAGGCGACCTGGGGCTTGCCGACGTTCGCCTCGACCTTGAACTCGCGGAACATGCGGTCCACGAGGATCTCGAGGTGGAGCTCGCCCATGCCGGCGATGATGGTCTGGCCGGTCTCCTCGTCGGTGCGGACCCGGAACGAGGGGTCCTCCATCTGCAGGCGCTGGAGGGCGACGCCCATCTTGTCGGAGTCGGCCTTCGTCTTCGGCTCGATCGCGACGTGGATCACCGGCTCCGGGAACTCCATCCTCTCGAGGACGACCGGCTTGTCCTCGTCGGAGAGCGTGTCGCCGGTGGTGGTCTGGCGGAGCCCGACCACGGCCGCGATGTCGCCGGCGAGGACCTCCTTGATCTCCTCGCGCTTGTTCGCGTGCATCTGGAGCAGCCGGCCGACCCGCTCCCGCTTGTCCTTCGTCGCGTTGTAGACGTACGAGCCCGCCTCGAGCTTCCCCGAGTAGACGCGGAAGAACGTGAGGTTCCCCACGTACGGATCGTTCATCAGCTTGAACGCGAGGGCGGAGAACGGCTCGTCGTCGGCGGTGCGCCGCGCGACCTCCTCGCCCTTCCGGTTCACACCCGAGACCGCCGGCTTGTCGAGCGGGCTCGGCAGGTAATCCACGACCGCGTCCAGGATCTGCTGCACGCCCTTGTTCTTGAAGGCCGTGCCGCAGACCACCGGGAAGAAGTGCATCCCGATGGTGCCCTTGCGGATCCCGCGGACGAGCTCCTCGGAGGAGAGGGACCGGCCGTCGAGGTACTTGTGCATCAGCTCGTCGTCGAACTCGGCGACGGTCTCCTCGAGCTTGGCGCGGTACTCCTTCGCCTGCTCGAGGAGGTCGGCGGGGATGTCCACCTCCTGGTACTTCGCCCCCATCGCCTCGTCGTCGAAGGTGATGCCCTTCATCTTCACGAGATCGACCATGCCGCGGAACTTGTCCTCGGCGCCGATGGGGATCTGGAGCGGGAGCGGCCGCGCGGCCAGCTTGTCCTTGATGGTGTCCACCGACATGTAGAAGTCGGCGCCGACGCGGTCCATCTTGTTGATGAAGCAGATGCGCGGGACCTTGTACTTGTCCGCCTGCCGCCACACCGTCTCGGACTGCGGCTCGACGCCGTTCACCGCGTCGAAGGCCGCGACCGCGCCGTCGAGGACGCGGAGCGAGCGCTCCACCTCGATGGTGAAGTCCACGTGGCCGGGGGTGTCGATGATGTTCAGCCGGTGATCGCGCCAGAAGCAGGTGGTGGCGGCGGAGGTGATGGTGATGCCGCGCTCGCGCTCCTGCTCCATCCAGTCCATGACGGTCGTGCCTTCATGGACCTCGCCGATCTTGTGGGTGACGCCGGTGTAGAAAAGGATGCGCTCGGTCGTAGTCGTCTTCCCGGCATCAATGTGCGCCATGATGCCGAAATTCCGGTAGCGATCGAGTGGACTGGTGCGCGGCATCTTTTCGTTCCGGGTACTCGTAACGCTTCCGTGCAGATGGTCGGGCGGACCGCCTCCAGCGGCCCCGCGCGACCTACGACCAAGCTGTCAAAGAGCGGAGGGTCGGACTTCCTTCGACCCTGGTCGGCAGAGCCGACCGCTGTTCCTTCGCTCCTCCTCTTCCCTCGCCGCCGCCCTTACCAGCGGTAGTGGGCGAACGCCTTGTTGGCGTCGGCCATCTTGTGCGTGTCTTCCCGCTTCTTCACCGCGTTGCCGCGGTTGTTGGCGGCGTCGATGATCTCGCCGGCCAGCTTCTCCTCCATCGTCTTCTCGCCGCGGCCCTTCGAGTAGTCGATGAGCCAGCGCATCGCGAGCGCGGTCCGCCGATCCTGCCGGACCTCGACCGGGACCTGGTAGGTCGCGCCGCCGACCCGGCGGCTCTTCACCTCGACCACCGGCTTCACGTTGTCGAGCGCCTTCTTGAAGATCTTGAGCGGATCGTCCTTGAGCTTCTGCTCCACCTGATCGAAGGCGCCGTAGATGATCCTCTCGCCGGTCGACTTCTTGCCCTTGCGCATCAGGTTGTTGACGAACTTCGCCACCACGCGGTCCTGGAACTTCGGATCGGGGAGGATCTTCCGCTTCTCGACTTCGCGACGACGAGGCATCGAACCGTGTCCTTATCGAGCTAGCTCGGGCGCTTCGCGCCGTACTTCGAGCGGCCCTGCTTGCGGCCCTGGACGCCGACGGCGTCGAGGGTCCCGCGGATGATGTGGTAGCGGACGCCCGGGAGGTCCTTCACGCGGCCCCCGCGGATGAGCACCACCGAGTGCTCCTGCAGGTTGTGCCCCACCCCCGGGATGTAGCTCGTCACCTCGAAGCCGTTGGTGAGACGGACGCGGGCGACCTTCCGGAGCGCCGAGTTCGGCTTCTTCGGCGTGGTCGTGTACACGCGCGTGCAGACGCCGCGCTTCTGCGGCGACTCCCGCAGGGCGGGCGCCTTCTTCTTCACCTCGAGCTTTTCGCGCCCTTGGCGCACCAGCTGGCTGATCGTCGGCATCGTGTGCGAGCTCTTCTCTTTTCCCAACGAAAACGCCCCTTCGGTGCGGCACGGGGGGCGTTCATGAAGAATCCCGTCTTGAGGGCGGCGAATTATACGTTTCGACCCTCGCGTGTCAAGGCCGTCTTGATTTCACCCTGAGCCCGTCGAACGCCGGCGCCTTGGACCCACCCTGCCGGCCACGAGCGGGGCAGTTCTTACACCACCCTGCGCGAGAACGCGAGCGGCAGAAGCGCCTTCATCGCGGCCGGCATGCCTGCGCGCTCGAGCTCGTCCCACGGCACCCACGCCGCGCCGCTCCCCGTCCGATCGGGCCCGGTGGGGTGGAAGGCGACGGCCACGAGCCGGAGATCGCGGTGCGTGAGCTTCCGGTCGACCGCCCCGAGCTCGTCGCCGGCGCGGGCCGGGACGCCCGCGGCGCGAAGCGCCCGCGCGAGCGCCTGCCGCGGCGAGACCCCGGGCCGGACCTCCGCGGCGGGGAAGCCGAGCAGCCCCGCGAAGAGCACGCCCGCAGGGCGCCGGCAGAGGAGGACCCTGCCCTCCCGCTCGATCACCGCGCAGGCGAGCTGCATCGCCCGCACGGCGGGGCGCCGCCGCTTCACAGGGATCTCGCCCTCCAGCCCGGCCGCGCGCGCCGCGCAGAGGCGCTCGACCGGGCACCGCCCGCACGCCGGCGCCGGCCCGCACACGGTCGCGCCCAGCTCGATGAGCGCCTGGTTCCAGTCTCCGGGGCGTGCCCCCGAGCCCGCGCCCGACCCCGGCTCGCCCTTCCCCCCACGCGCCCCCTCCCCCACCAGCTCCCGCGCGATCCCCCAGACCCGCTCGCGCTCCGCGCCCGCCGGATCCCCGCGCACCGCGAACAGCCGCGCGAGCACGCGGCCGACGTTCCCGTCCACAGCGGCCGCGGGGATCGCGAACGCGATCGAGGCGACGGCGCCGGCGGTGTACGGCCCGAAGCCCGGCAGCGCGCGGAGGCCGGCGAGCGACGCGGGGAGCCCGCCGTGGCGCGCGAGGGCGGTGCGCGCGGCGGCGAGCAGGTTCCGGCACCGCGCGTAGTAGCCGAGGCCGCTCCAGGCGGCGAGGACGTCCTCGTCGCGCGCCGCGGCGAGGCGCTCGAGCGAGGGCCACGCGGCGACGAACCGCTCGTAGTACGGGCGCACCACGGCGACGCGCGTCTGCTGGAGCATCACCTCCGAGAGCCAGACGCGGTACGGATCGGCGGCGTGCTGCGGGAAGCGCCAGGGCAGGGCGCGGTGGCCCGCGTCCCACCACGCGAGCAGCCGGCGCCGGAGCGCGGCGCGGCGGGCGGAGGGGACGAGCGGGCGGGGCACGGCAGGGAGATGCCACGAGCCCTCCCGGAAGGAAAGGAGCCCGCCCCGGTCTCCCGGGCGGGCTCCTCTCGCTGCCAGGACGCGGGCGTGAACGCTAGCCGACGCGCTTCTCCGCCGCCTCCCAGTTCACGTTCTTGAAGAACGCGTCCAGGTACTTGGCGCGCTCCGTCGCCTGGTAGTCGCGCATGAACGCGTGCTCCCAGCCGTCCATCACGAGGATCGGCTTGAAGCCGACGGGGACGTTGTCCTGGTGCAGCGAGATCCAGTGGTTCGACAGCCAGCCGGTGCTCGGGTCCTGGAACAGCATCGCCCAGCCGATGCCCGGCATCGTCGCGATGGCGCGGAAGTCGGCGAGCCAGGTGTCGTACTTCCCGAACGACGCCTCGATCGCCTTGCGGAGCTTCCCGCCCGCCGGCGGCTCCGCCTGCGCGCCCGCGGTGAGGTTGTCGAAGTAGTACTCGTGGTTCACCATGCCCGAATACTCGAACCCGAGCCGCCGCGTGAGCTCGGCGTACACCGGATCGGCCCCCGCGGCCTTGCCCTCGCTCGCGAGCGCGAAGAGCTTCTCGGTGAGCGCGTTCGTGCGCTTCACGTACCCCTCGTAGAGCTTCAGGTGCTCCTCGAGCTGCTTGTCGGAGATCCCGGTGAGGCCGCGGACCTTCGAGAAGTCGCGGGGGGAGTATTTCTTCGGGTCGGCCATCTTTGCCCTCCGTCGGGGCCTCGCGGCCCTCGTGGTCGGTTGGTGTGCGACCCGAGTTAGGGCCGCACCCGGGGGGTGTCAAGATGCACGAGGGGGCCCCGCTGCGGGCATCCGGCCGCGGGCAACAGGCCTCAGGGCACCGGCGCGAGAGCGGGGGCGGTGGCCCTGCTATGGTCTCGCCATGAAGCGGCGGAGCTCCCCACTCCGGCGCGCCGCGCTCGCCGCCGGCGTCGCCCTCGCCCTCGCGGCCGGCGGCCTCGCCGCGCTCTGGGTCGTCCTCCCGGATCCCGCCCCGCTCGCCCGCAAGGCGCCGAGGACGACCGCGCTCATCGAGCAGCGCCGCGCGGAGGCGCGCGCGAAGAAGCGCGCGCTGCACGTCCAGCGGAGCTGGGTGAGCCTGGAGCAGATCCCCCGGCACGTGCGGGACGCGGTGATCCTCTCCGAGGACGCGCGCTTCTTCGGGCACGAGGGGATCGACTGGGACGCGACCCGCGCCGCGGCGGAGCACGACCTCGCCCGCGGCCGCCTGGCGCGCGGCGGCTCGACCATCACCCAGCAGCTCGCGAAGAACCTGTGGCTCGGCACCGAGCGGAGCCTCTGGCGCAAGGCGAAGGAGGCGGTGCTCGCGTGGAAGCTCGAGCGCGCGCTCTCGAAGGGGCGCATCCTCGCGCTCTACTTCAACGTCGTGGAGCTGGGCGACGGCGTCTTCGGCTTCGAGGCGGGCGCCCGCGCCCGGTTCGGCGTCGGCGCCTCCGCGCTCTCGGTCGCGCAGGGCGTGGTCCTGGCGTCGATGCTCCCGGCGCCGCGCAAGGCCGATCTGCGCGCCCCTTCGACCTGGCTCCAGCGCCGCGCGCGCCGGCTGCTCGACCGGATGCTCCAGGCCGGCCGGATCGACGCCGCGGAGCACCAGCGCGCGAGCGCGGAGCTGGAGCGCATCCTCGCCGGCCCCCGCCCCGAGTCGGACGAGGAGGAGCCGCCGCCCGAGGAGGAGCCGGAGGCGGTGGCCGAGGCGCCGGCGGAGCCGGGGTGAGGGCCCGGGCGTCCGGGCCGCTCCTCAGCCCCGCTGCTTGCGGAAGAACTCCAGCGTCCGCGCCAGGCCGTCCTCGATGGCGACCTCGGGCTTCCACCCGATGGCCTTCGCCGCCGCCGCGGGGTCCACGCACGAGCGCTTCTGCTCGCCCATCCGGCCCGGCGCGTGCTCGGGCGGGCGGCTCACGCCGGCGGCGCGGGCGAGGTGCGCGTAGATCCGGTTCACGTCGGTCTCGACCCCGGTGCCGACGTTGAGCGGGCCGTCGAACCGCTTCTCGGCGGCGAGCACGTTCGCCCGGGCGACGTCCCCGACGAACACGTAGTCGCGCGTCTGCGCGCCGTCCCCGTAGATCGTGCACGGCTTGCCGTCGAGCAGGCGCCCGCAGAAGATCGCGACCACGCCGGCCTCGCCGTGCGGATCCTGCCGGGGCCCGTAGACGTTCGCGTAGCGCAGGGCGGTGACCTTGATCCCGTGGTTGGCGCGGTACACGCCCAGGTAGATCTCGCTCGCGGCCTTGGCCGCCCCGTAGCAGGAGACCGGTCGCTGCGGGTGGGACTCCGGCGTGGGGACGACGTCGGTGTCGCCGTAGGTCGCCCCGCCGGAGGACGCGAAGACGACGTGCTCGACCGAGCCCGCCGCGACCGCGGCCTGCAGGAGGTTCAGGAGCCCGCCGACGTTCACGTCCGCGTCGTAGCGCGGGTCGGTCATCGAGCGGCGGACGTCGATCTGGGCGGCCTGGTGGCAGATCACCTCCGGCCGCTCCTTCTTCACGGCCTCGAGCGCGGCCTCGCTGCGGACGTCCACCGGGTAGAACCGCGCGCCGGCGGGCACGTTCCCGCGCTTCCCGCTCGAGAGGTCGTCCAGGATGGCGACGTCCCACCCGGCGGCCAGGAACTGGTCCGCCGCGGTGGATCCGATGAAGCCGGCACCCCCGGTGATGAGCACTCGCCTCGCCATGTCGATCTCCACCCCGCAGGGTCTTTGGGTCCGAGCAATGTAGTCGCGCCCGCGGGCGCGCGGAGGCCTCCCTCGCCGCAGCCCCCTACTTCTTCGCCGCCATGTCCTCGAGGGTGAGCTGGCCCGGCATCGCGCCCCGGTAGTGATCCAGGACCATGTCGATGCCCTGGCGGATGTACTCCGCCACGGGGACCTTGGTCCGCTCGTGGAGGAGCTTGAGCCGCTCGTTCTGCTCGGGCGTGATGTAGATGGTCGTGGAGATCTTGCGGCGGGCCAAGGCGACCTCGTCCCAGGGGCTCGCTGGAAGCTATGTGACTGCTGATGTAGTGTCAAACCGCGCCTGCCCGGTCGGTGCCGCCCCCGGGGGGTGTCTGGTAGGCTCGTGACTCCGTACACCCGAGGTCGATCCATGCGCAGAGCGCTGCTCCTGACCGCCGGCCTGCTCGCCGCCTCCTGCTCCCACAAGTCCCGCGCGCCGGCCACGGCCGCGACGCCGGACGACTCCGCCCAGGCGGCGGTGTCCACGATCGAGGGGTTGCAGCCGGTGCCCGGCGAGGCGGTGGTCGCCCTCGACTCGGACGGCGACGGCGCGCCGGACCTCTGGCGCTACGCGGTCGTGATCGCCGAGGGGCAGGAGCGCATCGTCCGCAAGGAGCGCGACCTGAACCGCGACCGGCGGGTGGACACCTGGGAGACCTTCGACGAGGAGGGCCGCTCCGCGAAGGTCGTCTTCGACATGGACTTCGACGCGAAGGCCGACCTCGTCGTCACGTACGAGAAGGGGCAGCTCGTGAAGAAGGAGTACGCGCCGGGGTTCGACGGCATGGCCCGGACGATCGCCTTCTACGAGAACGGCAAGCTCGTGCGGAAGGAGCGCGACACGAAGGGCGCGGGCAAGGTCGACACCTGGGAGTACTGGGAGGGTGGCGTGCTCGACCGGATCGGCGTCGACCTCGACGGCGACGGGCAGGTGGACCGGTGGGACCGGCGCAGCGGTTCGGAGCCGGCCGAGGGCCCGGCGCCGGCGGACCCTGCCGCCCCTGCGGACGCGCCGGAGAAGTGAGCGCCGTCCGCGCCGCGGACCGGGGGCCGCGGCGCGGACGGTTCCCCGCGCCTCCTCCGCGGTGTTCCCCGGGCAGCCGCGTGGATCCGCCCGCTCTTCCTGGGGCCTGAAGCCCGGGACCTCACGCCTCCCGCCGGCACGCCACGCGCATTCGCGGGGGCCATGCGCCCCCTGCTCCGCCTCGCCTGGCCCGCCCTCGCCGCCGCGCTCGCCGCCTGCCCCGTCCCGCCGCGCCTCCACCCGCGCGCCGCCGAGGAGGTCTCGCGCGGCTACGAGTACCTGAGCGCCGGCGACCCGGAGCGCGCCGAGGTCGCGTTCCGGCACGCGCTCGCCTTCGATCCGGACTTCCCCGAGGGCGAGAACGGGCTCGGCGTGGTCGCGCGGACCCGCTCCGAGCTGAAGCGGGCGCGGCGCTCGTTCGAGCGGGCCATCTCGCTCCGGCCCGACTTCGCCGAGGCGCACGCGAACCTGGGCGAGGCCCTCCTCGCGGAGGGGAAGATCCGCGCGGCCGAGGCGAGCCTCCGCACCGCGCTCGAGATCGATCCCGACCTGGCCGACGCGCGCCAGAACCTGGCGCGCGCCCTCCTCTGGAAGGGGCTCGAGGAGGGCGCGGACCGCTCCGCGGCCTTCGCCGCCTCGCGCCGCGAGCTCCTCCACCTGCTCGAGGCGGATCCGGCCCGCGCCGCCGCCCACCACGATCTCGGGCTCGTCGCCTATCTCTCCAGGAACTGGAGCGCCGCCGAGGCCTCGTACCGCCGGGCGGTCGAGCTCGAGCCCGGCTCGGTCGAGGCGCAGCACGGGCTGTGCATCTCGCTCGTGCGGCTCGACCGCTGCGGGGACGCCGTACGAGCCTGCCAGAGCTGCCTCGAGCTCCGCCCCGGCGAGGAGCGCTGCCTCCAGAGCCTGGAGGCAGCGCGCGGCTGTGCGGCCGCGGTCCTCTTCCCGTCCGCGCCTGCGGCGCGGGCGCCTACTTCACCGTCCAGGTCTCTCCCTGGGACAGGAACTCGGTGAGCGAGGCCGGCTTCTTCACCGCCGCCTTCGCCTGGTCGATGAGGTTCCAGGTGATCTCGTCGCCCGCCGGACGTCGCACGTCGCGGAACACGCCGATCGGCGTCGGGAACCCCGGGGTCGTGCCCAGGTTCGCGAGCATGAACGCGAGCGTCGGGTCCTCGCGCTGCGCGTCGTGCACGAGGATGTCGGCCTCGGTGATCCCGCCCTCCCCGATCGTCACGACCTCCAGCGTCGCGGTCCGGGGGTTGAACCGGATGCCCTTCTTGCCGTCCTTGCCGAAGAGGAGCGGCTTGCCGTGCTCCATCCGGAGCTGCGTGTCGGCCTTGGTCCCCTTGTCCGTGAGGAACTCGTAGGCGCCGTCGTTGAAGACCGGACAGTTCTGGAACACCTCGACGAACGCCGTGCCCGTGTGGTCCTGCGCGGCCTTGAGCACGCCGCCGAGGTGGGGGCCCTCGACGTCGATCGCCCGGGCGACGAACGTCGCGCCCGCGCCGAGGGCGAGCGCGGGGGGGTTGAACGGGTAGTCGGGCGAGCCGTGCGGCGTGGTCTTGGTCTTCTTGCCGAGCTCGGAGGTCGGCGAGACCTGGCCCTTCGTGAGCCCGTAGATCCGGTTGTTGAACATCAGGATCTTGAGGTCCACGTTGCGGCGGCACGCGTGGATGAAGTGGTTCCCGCCGATCGCGAGCGCGTCGCCGTCGCCGGTGACGATCCACACCTGGAGCTCGGGCCGCGAGAGCTTGATGCCGGTCGCGAACGACGGCGCGCGGCCGTGGATCGTGTGCATCCCGTAGTTGCGCATGTAGTACGGGAAGCGCGACGAGCAGCCGATGCCGGAGACGAAGACGATGTTCTCGCGCGGCACGCCGGCCGCGGGCAGCGTGCGCTGCACCTGGTTGATGATCGAGTAGTCGCCGCAGCCGGGGCACCAGCGCGGATCGACGCCGGACTCGAAGTCCTTCTTGGTGTAGGCGGGGGCCTGGGTCGTGCTCATGTTCGTTCCTCGCGCTACAGGACCTGGTGGACCTTCTCGACCAGCTCGGAGACGCGGAGCGGCTTGCCGTTGATGCGGGTGTGCGAGACGGGGTCCACGCCCGGGAACATGCCGCGCAGGTAGAACGCGAGCTGCCCGTCGTTGACCTCCGGGACGAGCACCTTCGGGAACCGCCGCAGGATCGCGCCCAGGTTCTTCGGCAGCGGGTTGAGCCAGCGGAGGTGGACGTGCGAGACGGCCTTCCCCTCGCCGCGCAGCCGCTCGGCCGCGGTCCGGACCGAGCCGTACGTCCCACCCCAGGAGACGAGCAGCAGGTCGCCCTGCTCCGGGCCGTCCACCGCGACGTCGGGGACGTCCTCGACGACGTTCCGGATCTTCTGCGCCCGGGTCCGGACCATGAGCTCGTGGTTGGCGCCGTCGTACGACACCATCCCGGTGAGCGAGTCCTTCTCGAGGCCGCCGACGCGGTGCTCGAGCCCCGGCGTGCCCGGGATGGCCCAGGGCCGGACGAGCTTCTCGTCGCGCAGGTACGGCATGTACTTGCCGTCGCGGTTGGGCGCGGTCGCGTAGCGCGGCTCGACCCTGGGCAGCTCGGACGCGTCCGGGATCCGGAACGGCTCGGAGCCGTTGGCGAGGTACCCGTCGGTGAGGAGGAGGACCGGCGTCATCCACTTCACCGCGATCCGCATCGCCTCCATCGCCCCCCAGAAGCAGTCGGAGGGGCTCTGCGCCGCCAGCACCGGCATCGGCGCCTCGCCGTGCCGGCCGAAGAGCGCCATGAGCAGGTCGGCCTGCTCCGTCTTGGTCGGCATGCCGGTGGAGGGCCCGCCGCGCTGCACGTCCACGATCACGATCGGCAGCTCGGCGATGACCGCGAGGCCCATCATCTCGACCTTGAGCGCGAGGCCCGGGCCGGAGGTGGCGGTCACCGCGAGCGCCCCGGCGTACGCGGCGCCGATCGCGGAGCCGATGCCGGCGATCTCGTCCTCCGCCTGGAAGGTCACGACCCCGTGCTCCTTCCACTTCGAGAGCTCCTGCACGATCTCGGTGGACGGGGTGATGGGGTACCCCCCGAAGAAGACCTGCTTCCCGGTCGTCTTCGCGACCGCCGCGAAGCCGAGCGCGGCGGCGTGGTTCCCGGTGATCGTCCGGTAGGTGCCGGGCGCGAGCTTCGTGGCCGGGATCGCGTAGCGCTCGAAGAAGAGCTCGGAGGTCTCGCCGTAGGAGTAGCCGGCCTCGAACACCTTGAGGTTGGCGGCCGCCAGCTCCGGCTTCTTGGCGAACTTGCGGCGGATCGACTCCGCCTCCTGGTCCGCCGGGCGGCTGTAGAGCCACTGGAGGAGGCCGAGCGCGAAGTAGTTCTTGCAGCGCGCGACCTCCTTCGAGGAGAGCCCGGCGCCGGCCAGCGCCGCCTCCGTGAGGCCGTTCATGTCGACGCCGATGAACCGGTACTTGCCGCGGAGCGCCGCGTCCTCGAGCGGGCTCGCCGTGTAGCCGGCCTTCTCGAGGTTGCCCGGCGTGAACGCGCCCGTGTTCACGAGCAGGAGCCCGCCCGGCTTCAGGTCGGCGAGGTTCGTCTTGAGCGCGGCCGGGTTCATGGCCACGAGCACGTCGGGCATGTCGCCGGGCGTGTGCACGTCCTTCGCGCCGACGTTGACCTGGAAGCCGGACACCCCGGAGAGCGAGCCGGCGGGCGCCCGGATCTCCGCCGGGAAGTCGGGGAAGGTCGCCACGTCGTTGCCCGCGAGCGCGCTGGCGCGGGTGAACTCGGCGCCGGTGAGCTGCATGCCGTCGCCGGAATCACCGACGAACCGGATTGTCACCGCCTCGACCTCTGCCACCTTGAGCCGGGACGGCGTCGTCTGCGTCGCCATGAGCGGATGGGCCTCCATCGAAGACCGGGGCCCGTCCGTGGTTCCTCCGTCGGAGGGGCCCCAACCGTGCGAAAATGCACTCTAAGCAGGCTTCCGGCGTGAGAGTCAAGGCGAGCGCAGCGGGTGCGTCAATCCCGAGCCCGTGCTCGAGCCGGCGCCCGCGCCCGGGGAGGTGCCGGGTGCGTCCCGCAGACCCCCGAGCTGCGTTCGGGCTCGGGCTCGGGCTCGTTCACGGGAGGGGGAGGAAGATCTTGCCGGGGTTGAGGATCCCCAGCGGATCGAACACGGCCTTGAGGCGCCGCTGCAGCGCCACGAGCTCCGCGCCCTGCTCGTACTCGAGGAACGCGCGCTTCGTGTACCCCACGCCGTGCTCGCCGGTGATCGTCCCGCCCAGATCGACGGACGCGCGGAGCACGTCCGCCGCGGCGCCCTCGGCCCGCCCGCGCTCGTCCTCGCGGTCGAAGAGGATGTTGACGTGGAGGTTGCCGTCGCCCGCGTGGCCGTAGGTGGCGACGGTGAGCCCGTGCCGGCGGCCGATCTCCTTCGCCTGCGCGACGAGGTCGGGGATGCGCGAGCGCGGGACCGCCACGTCCTCGGAGAGCTTGCGGGGGTGGACGATCTTGAGGTTCACCGAGAGCATCCGGCGCGTCTCCCACAGGCTGCGCCGCTGCGCCTCGTCCCGCGCCATGACCATCTCGCCCTGCGCGTCGGCGGCGAGCGCCTCGGCGGCCCGCGCGAGCTCCGCGAGCACGCCGTCCTCGTCGTTGCCGTCCACCTCGACGAGGAGGGCCGCCCCCGCGCCGGGCGGGAACCGGTACGGCGAGGTCCGCGCCGCGGCCTCGAGCGAGACGTCGTCGAACAGCTCGAGGCAGCGGGGGAGGACGCCGCTCGTGAGGAGCCGCGTGACGGCCCGGGCGGCGCCGGCGACGTCCGCGAACGCGACGAGCCCGGTGGCGACGTGGCGGGGGAGCGGCAGGAGCTCCAGGGTCACCTCGGTCACGACGCCGAGCGTGCCCTCGCTCCCGACGAACAGGCCGGTCAGGTCGTAGCCGGCGACCCCCTTGATGCTCCGCTTGCCGACCCGGAGGATCTCGCCGGTCGGGACGACGACCGTGAGCCCGAGCACGTAGTCGCGGGTCACGCCGTACTTGAGGGCGCGCGGCCCGCCCGCGTTCTCGGCCACGTTGCCGCCGATCGAGCAGAGGTCGAGCGAGTTCGGATCGGGCGGGTAGAACAGGCCGCGCCGCTCGACCTCCGCCTGGAGCTGGCCGGTGACGACGCCCGGCTCCACGCGGCAGAGCCCGTCCGCCGGTGCGATCTCCAGGATCCGGTTCATCCGCTCGAGCGACACCGCGACGCCGCCCTCGAGCGCCATGATGCCGCCCGACTTGCCGCTGCGCGCGCCGACCGGGATGACGGGGGCTCGGTGGCGGGCGGCGATCGCGAAGACCGCCTGGACGTCCTCCGCCCGCTCGGCGAGGACCACCGCGTCGGGCGGTCGCGACCCGAGGTCACACTCGTCGCGCCCGTAGACCTCGCGCCGCTCCGGATCCAGGAGGAGCCGGTCCGCCGGGAAGACGCGCCGGAGCGCGGCGACGACCTCCGCCCGGCCCGCGCTCACCCGAACACCTCGACGTTGGCCCCGGTCATCGCGTCCGGCGCGTCGAGCGCGGCGAACACGACCACCCGCGCGACGTCCTCCGGGGACATCCGCGGCGGGAACGGCGTCTGCGCGAGCATCGCGGTGTCGGTGCTCCCGGGCGAGACCGCGAGGCACTGCACGCCGGCCGGCCGGAGCTCCTCGGCGAGGCACTTCGTGAGCCCGACGAGCCCCCACTTCGACGCGTTGTACGGGCTCGCCAGCGGCGTGCCGAGGGTCGCGGAGATCGACGCCACGTTGACGATCCGGCCACGCCCCCGCGCCTTCATCCCGGGGATGACCTCCCGCGCGCACAGGAACGGGCCGACGAGGTTCACGTCGAGCACCTCGCGGAACGCCTCGAGCGCGAGGTCCTCCGCCGGCCCGCGGACGAGGATCCCGGCGCCGTTCACGAGGACGTCCACCGGCCCGAGCGCGCGCTCGTGCTCCTCGCGGAGCCGCCGCACGTCCGCCTCGCGCCGCACGTCGCCCGCCACCGCCAGCGCGGCGCCGCCCTCGCGCGCCACCCGCTCG
>JAEYZK010000381.1 GCA_023428085.1 Pseudomonadota bacterium | reverse complement strand
GGCGCGCTCCACTTCGCGCGCGGGCCGCTCGCGCTCGTCGAGCCCGGCGCGGTGACGGGGCTCGATCCCGCGACGGGCGCGCTCGCCTGGCGCTTCACCGCGCCGGGGGCGGCGCGGAGCTGGGGCGCCGTCTTCGGCGCGGTCCTCGTCGCGGCGTCCGACACCGGGTTCCTCCACGGGCTGGACGCCGCGGGGCGGCTCCTCTGGCGGGTCCGCGCGCCCGGCCCGATCCTCCGCGCGCCGGCCGCCTGGGGCCGCCTCTGCCTCGCCGTCTGCGAGACCACGTCCGGCGCCGCCCTGCTCGCCGTCGACGCGGCGACCGGCGTCCGCCGCTTCGAGGCGCCGCTCGAGCTCTCTCCGTCCTGCGCCCCGGCGCCGTGGGGGCGGCGGCTGGCCGTGGCCGGCACGATCGCGGGCGATCCCGCCGTCACCGTCCTGGACGCGGGCGGAGCGCCGGTGTGGACGACCGCCCCGGCGCTGTCCGGCGCGCCCGCGGTGCTGCCCGCGGGCGAGCTGCTCGTCGTGCGGGACGCGGCGGGGGCGCTCCTCGCGCTGGGCCGGGACGGGCGGACGCGGTGGTCCCGCCCCGCCCCCGAGGGCGCCTGGCGCGGCCCCCGCCCGCTCGCGGTGGCGCGCGACGCGCTGGTCGTCGCCGGGGACGGCCTGTCGTTCCACGCGCGCGAGACCGGCGAGATCCTCGGCGGCCTCCCCGGCGTCTCCGCGATCCAGCTCGCCATGGACGGGGCGCTCTCGGTGGCGACCCTCGACCTCGACGGGCTGGTGACGGTCCACCGGCTGAGCACGCATCTGAGCGTGGTGTGAAGGAGCGCTGGCTCCCGGCCGCCCTTCGACTCCGTTTACCCTGAGCGCAGGCCCGGCGAAGGGGCCCTACACGCCGAGGAAGAGGCGCTTGCCGAAGTTGAGCGCGAGGTCCGCGTCGAAGATCTTCTGCGCGGAGGTCTCGATGTCGTACGGCACACGGTGGAACTCGATGGTGCGCCGCTCGGTGTCGAAGATCACGAACCCCGCCCGGTTGTCGCAGTCGCGCGGCTGGCCGACCGAGCCCACCGAGACCACGTACTTGTAGCCGCCCCGCCGGAGCGTGAACCGCCCCGCGAGCACCTCGTGCACCTCGTCCGCGCCGTGCAGGGCGAACGTCTTGCAGAGGTGGGAGTGGCCGAGGAAGCTCACCTCGGGCAGCTTCGCCGCCTTCGGCAGGAGCTCGTACGCCTGCTCCATCGCGAAGACGTACTCGAACGCCGCCGGATCGACCGGGTTGCCGTGGCTGAAGCCGACCCCGTCGATCCCGTGGGCGTACGGGAGGCTCTTCAGCCACTCGAGGTGGTCCGGCGCGAGCCGGGCGGCCGTCCAGTCGAGCGCGTGCCGCGCGGCGTCGTAGTAGAAGCTGTACTCCATCCGGCCGCTGACGGCGGCGTCGTGGTTGCCGAGCAGCGTGACCTGGCAATGCTCCCGGATGAGCGCGCAGCACTCGTTCGGGCTCGCCCCGTAGCCGACGACGTCGCCGAGGCAGATGCGCAGGTCGGTGCGGTGCTTGTCGAGGGCGGAGAGGACCTCCGTCAGCGCCTCGAGGTTCGAGTGGATGTCCGACAGGATCCCGATGCGCATTCGCGGAGGAGGCGGGCGAGGGCGACGCCAGGGCGGTTCGCCGTCCGGCCGGGCATCGTAGCCGCCGAGCCGCCGCAGCGTCAACCGCCGGCGGCCTCCCGGAGCGCGTCCGGCTCGAGCGCGTCGAAGTGGGCGAGCCGCCGGAGCTCGTCGTACCGCGCGGCGATCTCGTCGGGCCGGAGGGTGCGCAGCCGGTCGAGCGAGAACTGCTCGCACACGAAGCTCGCGATCACGCTCCCGACCACGATGGCCCGGCGCAGCGTGCCCTTGTCGAGCCGCCGCGCCCGGGAGACGTAGCCCATGAAGCCGCCGGCGAAGCTGTCGCCGGCGCCGGTGGGATCGAACACCGACGCGAGCGGCACCGCGGACGCCGCGAACACCTCGCCGTCCCCGAAGAGGAGCGCGCCGTACTCGCCCCGCTTCACGACCAGCGCCTTCGGCCCCATGGTGAGGATCGCGGCCGCCGCCTTCACGACGTTGTGCTCGCCGGCGAGCTGCCGGGCCTCCGCGTCGTTCACGAAGAGCATGTCCACCCGCCGCAGCGTCCGCAGGAGGCTCTCGCGCTTCGACGAGATCCAGTAGTTCATCGTGTCGCAGCCGACGAACGCCGGCCTGCGCACCTGGTCGAGGACCGCCCGCTGGAGATCGGGGTCGATGTTCGCGAGGAAGACGTACTCGGAGTCGCGGTAGGCCTCGGGCAGCTCGGGCCGGAACTCGGCGAACACGTTGAGCTGCGTGTCGAGCGTGTGCGCGACGTTGAGGTCGAACTCGTAGCGCCCCTTCCAGCGGAAGGTCTTGCCGGGCCGGCGGACGAGCCCGGCGAGGTCGATCCCGCGCGAGGCGAGGAACTCGAGGTGGGCGGCCGGGAAGTCCTCGCCCACGACCGCCACGACGCGCGGCGGCTCGAAGAAGCTCGCGGCGGTGGAGAAGTACGACGCCGCGCCGCCGAGCACCTCCTCCCGCCGCCCGAAGGGCGTCTCCAGCGAGTCGAGGGCGACGGATCCCACCACGACGAGCGACATGCGGACGCTTTCCGCTCCCCCGGAGCGTGTGGATCGTGCCCGGAAGCGGGCACGCCGTGGCTCGTTTAGCGCGGCCCAGCGGTGCGGGTCAACGACCGGATCTCGGACCGGCGAGCGCAGGTCCAGCCGGAGGAGGCTGGACCGGAGCGAGCGGGGGGTCCGGGGGGGCCGGCCTCTTCGGCACCCCCGCCCTGATCGGCCTCCCGGGGCCGCCCTCGCGGGCGAGCTGCCCGCAGGCGGCGGAGATGTCCCGCCCGCGGCTCCGCCGCACGACCACCGTGAGATCCTTCGCGACGAGGGCGTCGAGGAACGCCTGGACGGTCTCGGGCGCCGGCGCGGAGAAGCCGAGCCCCGGGTTCTCGTTGTAGGGGATGAGGTTCACCTTCGCCGGGATCCCGCGGACGAGCTGCGCCAGGCGTCGCGCGTCGTCGAGGGTGTCGTTGACGCCGCCCAGGAGCACGTACTCGAAGGTGATCCGGCGGCCGTTGCGCATGGGGAAGGCGCGGCAGGCCTCGAGCAGCGCCGCGATGGGGTAGCGCTTGTTGATCGGCATGAGCGCGTCCCGCTGCGCGTCGGTCGTGGCGTTGAGCGAGATGGCGAGCTTCACCGAGGTCTCGGCGCCGAACCGGGGGATGAGCGGCACCAGGCCGGAGGTCGAGACCGTGACGTGGCGGTGCGAGAAGTTGGGGCCATCCTCGGACAGGAGCAGGTCGAGGGCGAGCTTCAGGTGCCTGTAGTTGGCGAGCGGCTCGCCCATCCCCATGAACACGAGGTTCGTGAGGGGCCGCGGCGCCGAGCCCTCCCCGAGCTCCAGGAGGCGGCGGTTCGCCCGGTGCACCTGGTCCACGATCTCCGCGGCGGTCAGGTTGCGGGAGAGGCCCATCGTGGCGGTGAGGCAGAAGGTGCAGCCCACGGCGCAGCCGACCTGCGTCGAGACGCAGAGCGTCTTCCGGTCGGGCTCGGGCAGGTAGACCGACTCGACGAGCTTCCCGTCCGCGGTGCGCCACGCCCACTTGATGGTGCCGTCCGCGGAGCGCTGCTCGCTGGCGCGCTCGAGCGTGGTGAGGCGCGCGCGGCGCCCGAGCTCCGCCCGGAACTCGCGGCGGAGGTCGCTCATCTCGTCGAGGCTCGCCGCGCACTTCTGGTGCAGCCAGCGGTAGAGCTGCCGCGTCCGGAACGGGCGCTCGCCGAGCTCGGCGACGAGCCGCCCGAGCACGTCGAGCGGCAGGCCGCGGAGGTCGGGGCGCTCGTCGCGCGGGGGCTCGGCGGCCAGCCGGGCGTCGGCGTCGGGGAGCGTGATCGTCTCGTCCATCGGGTCCATCTCTTAAGAGGCGGCGGCCGTCCGCGCGACCGGCGGCGCGGGCGCCTCGCCGCGCCGCGCGATCTCCACGCGCGTCACGCGGCGCTCGTCGCCGGCCCGCACGGTCAAGGTGAGGTCCTCCCACACGACCGACGCGCCGACGAGCGGGACGCGGCCGGCGGTGGCGGTCACGAAGCCGCCCAGGGTCTCGTAGTCCCCGCGCTCCGGGAACCGGAGCTCCGGGGGCGGCGCCGCCTCCTCCTGCCCGGCGTGCGCGCCCGGGCTCTGCGGCGGGCGCCGGTTCAGGAAGGCCTCCAGCTCGTGGAGCGGGATCCCCGCGTCGGCGAGCCAGACGCCGGGGGCGACCTCCTTCACCTTCGCGGTCTCCACGTCGGCCTCGTCCTGGATCTCGCCCACGATCTCCTCGAGGACGTCCTCCAGGGTGACCAGGCCGCTCGTCCCGCCGAACTCGTCCACGACGATCGCGAGGTGGGTGCGGCGCCGCTGCATCTCCTTCAGCAGGCGGGAGATCTTCATCGCCTCCGGCACGAAGAAGGCGGGCTTGAGGTGGCGCCCGAGCTCGATCGGCCCGCCGTGCCGCAGCTCGCCGACGATCTCGCGGACGATGAGGATGCCCACGATCTCGTCCACCGTCCCCTGGTACACGGGCATCCGGCTGTACGGGTTCTCGGTGATGACGCGGACGAGCGCGTCCGGCGGCGCGTCGCGATCGACGGCCACCATCCGCGTCCGCGGGACCATGATCTCGCGGGCGACCCGGTCGGCGAACTCGAGCACGCTGTTGAGGAGCTCCTCCTTCACCGGATCGAGCGCGCCCTCGCGCGTGCCCATCTCGATGAGGTACTCGATCTCCTCGCCGGTGACGGACGTGGCCGGGCCGACGCCGAGGAGCCGCAGCAGGCGCGACGTCGCGCGGGTGACGCCCGCCGAGAGCGGCCAGAGCGCGAAGCAGAGCGCGTGGAGGACGGGCAGGCTCGTGAGCGCGATCCGGACCGGGTGGCGCTTGGCGATCGTCTTCGGGAGGATCTCGCCCGCGAAGAGCACGACGGCGGTGGTGCCGGCGGTGGCCAGGGCGACCGAGGTCGCCGCCGAGAGGCCGGTCCAGGCCGCGACGTCGAGCGCCAGCGCCGCCGCGAGCGCACCGGCGCCGATGTTCACGAGCGTGTTCCCGATGAGGAGCGTCGAGAGGACGCGCTCCGGGTGCTCGACCCACAGGCCGAGGAGCCGCTCCCGCCTGCCCCCGCGGTCGCGGAGCTGCCGCGCGCGCCCCTCGCCGAGGGCGGTCAGGGCCGTCTCGGTGCCGGAGCAGAACGCCGACCCGGCCACGAAGAAGGCGGCCAGGAGCCATTTCCAGACCGGCACTACCTCCAAAGGTCTCCTCTCCTCGATACGTGACGACCCCTCCCGGTGCGGGAGGGGCCGGAGATACTACCTCAATCAGCGTCGGCCCGGTGCCCGGACGGCCCGCGGGGGGCTCGCCCGGCGGGCCGCAGCGCCTGCGTCAGCGCTTCCACTCGTACGAGCAGATCTGCACCTCGGGGAAGAAGTACGCGATCTCGATCTTCGCGTTCTCGGGGCTGTCCGACCCGTGGACGGTGTTCCGCTGCACGTCCGAGGCGAAGTCCTTCCGGAGCGTCCCGGGGGCGGCGTTGGCGGGGTTCGTCGCCCCCATCACCTCGCGGTTGCGCGCGATGGCACCCTCTCCCTCGAGCACCATGAGGACCACCGGCCCGCTGGTCATGAACTCCACCAGCGCCGGGAAGAACGGCCGCTCGCGGTGGACGGCGTAGAACCCCTCCGCCTCCGCCCGCGAGAGGCGCGCCAGGCGCATCGCCACCGGCTTCAGGCCCTTCTCCTCGAACCGCGCGATGACCTTGCCGATGACCGCCTTCTCGAGGCCGTCCGGCTTGATGATGGAAAGCGTCCGCTCGATCGCCATGTCGTGTCGATTCCCCTTCCCCCGTGAACGAGCCCGAGCCCGCGCCCGCGCCCGAGGGCGTCATCGCCCTCTGCCAGAAACCTTCTTCTTCCTCACCTCCGGCGCCTTCTTCCTCGGCGCCGCCTTCCTTCCCCCGCCCGTGCTCTTGACGGCCGCCCGCGGCTTCGCCCGCGCGCGCCGATCGAGCAGGTCCTTCATCGCCTGCCCCAGCAGGTGCGGGCCGTCCACGACGGTCACCCCTGCCTTCCTCATCGCCTCGATCTTCGCCTCCGCGGTCCCGGTCCCGCCGGAGATGACCGCGCCCGCGTGGCCCATGCGCTTGCCGGGCGGGGCGGTCCGGCCGGCGATGAAGCCGACCACGGGCTTCGTCAGGTGGTCGCGGATGAAGGCGGCGCCCTTCTCCTCCTCGGCCCCGCCGATCTCGCCGATCATGATGACGGCGTCGGTCGCGGGGTCCTCCTGGAAGAGCCGGAGCACGTCCACGAAGTCGGTGCCGTGGACGGGATCGCCGCCGATGCCCACCGCGGTGGACTGCCCGAGGCCGAGGTCGGTGAGCTGCTTCACCGCCTCGTACGTGAGCGTCCCGGAGCGGGAGACCACGCCGACGCGCCCGGGGCGGTGGATGTGCCCCGGCATGATCCCGATCTTGCACTGGTCGGGCGTGATGACGCCCGGGCAGTTCGGCCCGATGAGCCGGGTCCCCTGCCGCGACTCGAGCGCCCGCCGCACGCGGACCATGTCGAGGATGGGGATGCCCTCGGTGATCGCCACGACGAGGGCGATGCCCGCCTCGGCCGCCTCGACGATGGCGTCGGCCGCGCCCGCCGGCGGCACGAAGATCGCCGACGCGGTCGCGCCCGTCCGGCGCACCGCCTCGGTCACGGTGTCGAACACCGGGACCTCCTCGTCGAAGAGGCTCCCGCCGCGCCCCGGCGTGACGCCCGCGACGAGCGCCGTCCCGTACGCCTTCATCTGGCGCGCGTGGAAGCTCCCCGCCGCTCCGGTGATCCCCTGCACCAGCACCCGCGTCTTGCGATCGACAAGGATGCTCATGCCGTCCTCCGCACCGCCGCGACCGCCTTCCGGGCGGCGTCGCCGAGGTCGTCGGCGGGCGTGATGCGCAGCCCGCTCTCGGCCAGGATCTTCTTCCCGAGCTCGACGTTCGTCCCCTCGAGCCGGACCACCAGCGGGATCCGCAGCGCGACCTGGCGCGCCGCGGCCACGATGCCGTTCGCGATGACGTCGCACTTCATGATGCCGCCGAAGATGTTGACGAGCACGGCCCTCACGTCGGGATCGGAGAGCAGGATCTTGAACGCCGCCGTCACCTTGGCCTCGTCCGCCCCGCCGCCCACGTCGAGGAAGTTGGCCGGCTGGCCGCCGGAGAGCTGGATGGCGTCCATGGTGGCCATGGCGAGGCCGGCCCCGTTGACCATGCACCCGATGTCGCCCTTGAGCGCGATGTACGAGAGGTCGTGGACCTTGGCCTGCGCCTCCTTCGGATCCTCCTCGTCCGGATCGCGGAGCGCGGCCACGTCCCGGTGGCGGAAGATGGCGTTGTCGTCGAAGTTCATCTTCGCGTCGAGCGCCAGCACCCCGCCCTCCGCCGTCACCACGAGCGGGTTGATCTCCACGAGCGAGGCGTCGGTGGCCACGCACGCCTGGTAGAGCCCGCCGGCGAACTTCACGAAGGCCGAGACCGAGTCGCCCATCAGCCCCAGCCCGAAGGCGAGCCGCCGCGCCTGGAAGGGCGCGAGGCCGAGGAGCGGGTCGATCCACTCGCGGAGGATCTTCTCCGGGTGCTTCGCCGCCACCTCCTCGATGTCCATGCCGCCCTCGGCCGACGCCATGATCGCCATGCGGCCGACGTCGCGATCGAGGGTGAGGCCGAGGTAGAGCTCCCGGGCGATCCGGCAGCCCTCCTCGATGTAGACCTTGCGGACCCGCTGCCCCTCGGGCCCGGTCTGCGGGGTCCGGAGCATCATGCCCAGCATGGCCTGCGCGTGCGCGCGCGCCTCGTCTGGCGAGCGGGCCAGCTTGACGCCGCCCCCCTTGCCTCGACCTCCGGCGTGGATCTGGGCCTTCACGACGACGGTGCCGCCGAGCTGCCGGGCATCCGCCTCGGCCTCGACCGCCGTCGTCGCGACGAGCCCCCGGGGAACGGCCACCCCGTACTGCCGCAGGATCTGCTTCGCCTGGTACTCGTGAATCTTCATCCGGGCTTACTCCCCCGGGCCCTCCTGCCGCACCCAGTCCTTGACGGCCTGGATCGTGGTGGCCCGGAACATCTCGGCGAGAGACGTCGTGAGCGGGATCCGCTTCGGGCAGACCTCTACGCAGTTCTGGCTCTTCCCGCAGCCCTGGATGCCGTCAGCCCCCATGAGAGCCCGGGTCCGGTCCTCGCGGTTCAACTTTCCGGTCGGGTGGGCGTTGAACAGCCGGACCTGGTTGATCGGCGCCGCTCCCATGAACGGGCTGTCCTCGTTCACCTGCGGGCAGGCCTCGAGGCAGCAGCCGCAGGTCATGCAGGTCGAGAGGACGTACATCCACTCCTGGTCCTTCGCGGCCTGGCGCGGACCGGGTCCGAGGTCGTGCGTGCCGTCGATCGGGACCCACGCCCGGACCTTCTTCAGCGACTCGAACATCCGCTGCCGATCGACCATGAGGTCGCGGACGAGCGGGAACTTGGTCATCGGCTCGAGCGTGATCGGCTGCTCGAGCTGGTCGATGAGCGCCGTGCACGCCTGCCGGACCTTCCCGTTCACCACCATGCTGCACGCCCCGCAGACCTCCTCGAGGCAGCTGCAGTCCCAGACCACCGGCGTGGTCGGGGTGCCGTCCGCGGTGACGGGCGTCCGCTGGATCTCCTGGAGGCAGGAGATGACGTTGAGGTTGGGCTTGTACGGGAGCTTGAACGTGTCGGAGCGCGCGGGCTGGTCGGGGCCGTCCTGGCGCTTGACGCGGATCTCGATGTGGCTCGGGGTGGGCGCGGGGGCCGCGGTCTTGCCGTTCTGGGTCTTCATGGCTGGGATCCTCGGCGCCTAGTCGTAGTGCCGCGGCTCGGGCGCGAGCACCGGCGTGGGGATGTCACGGTAGGTGATGTCCGGGCCCTGCTCCGTGAACCGGGCCATCGTCGTCTTCCGCCACTTCTCCGTGTTGGCCGTCCACAGGGCCATGAAGTCCGGATCCTCCTTCGGGCTCTTGGTCCTGGGGCGCGGGAGCGCGAACTCGGGCTTGAAGTGGGAGCCGCGGAACTCGTCGCGCAGCAGCGCGCCCTTGGCGATGACCTTCGCGAGCTCCAGCATGTTCCAGAGCTGGTTCACGAAGGCGAGCGACTGGTTCATCGTCTTGCCGGTGTCGAGGACGTTCACGTCCTTGGCCCGGGCGCAGAGCGCGTCGAGCTGCTCGAGGGTCCGCCGGAGCTTCCCGTTCTCGCGGACCACCGTGCAGTTCTCGGTCATCACGTCGCCGAGGTCCCGCGCGATCCGCCACGGGTTCTCCTTCCCGGAGAGCCCGCGGATCGCCTCGAACCGGTCGGTCCAGTACCGCTTCGCCCGCTCGAGCACCGCCGCGGGCACCGCCTCGGCCGAGGCCTTCGCCCCCTTGGCGTAGAGCGCCATCGCCGGGCCGGCGATCTGCCCCGCGTAGATGCAGGAGAGGAGCGAGTTGGCGCCGAGGCGGTTCGCCCCGTGGTACTGGTACTCGCACTCGCCGGCGGCGTAGAGCCCGGGGATGTTCGTGGCGTGGTTCCGGTGCGAGGGGACGATGTTCGCCTTGGCGTCCGCCTCGTAGTCCACCCAGAGGCCGCCCATCGAGTAGTGCATGCCCGGGAAGATCTCCATGGGCACGTGGCGCGGATCGACGCCGCGGAACTTCTCGTAGATCTCGAGCACGCCCCCGAGCTTGCGGGTGAGCACGTCCGGCGGGATGTGCGTCATGTCGAGGTAGACGGCGTCGCGGCCGCCGACGCCCATCTTCATCTCGCGGCACACCTGGAAGATCTCGCGGGTGCCGACGTCACGCGGGACGAGGTTCCCGAACTTCGGGTAGCGCTCCTCGAGGAAGTACCAGGGCTCGCCCTTGGGCGGCATGGGCTTCCCGGTGACCGGGTCGGTGGCGCGGCCGTCGGACGGGACCCAGACGCGGCCGCCCTCCCCGCGGAGCGACTCGCTCATGAGGCGGAGCTTGTCGTCGCCCGGGATCGCGGACGGGTGGACCTGGATGAACTCGCCGTTCGCGTAGATCGCGCCCTCGACGTAGGCGCGCGCGGCGGCGGAGCCGGTGTTGATGACGGAGTTGGTGGACCGGCCGAAGACGACCCCGGGGCCGCCCGTGGCGAGGCAGACGGCCTCGGCCGGGAAGGCCTGGAGCTCGAGCGTGCGGAGGTCCACCGCGACGACGCCGCGGCAGGCGCCGTCGTCGTCGAGGACGTTGCCCAGGTACTCCCAGTACTCGAACTTCCGCACGAGCCCCTCGACCTCGTACCGCCGCACCTGCTCGTCGAGGGCGTAGAGGAGCTGCTGGCCGGTGGTCGCGCCGGCGAAGGCGGTGCGGTGGTGCAGCGTCCCGCCGAACCGCCGGAAGTCGATGAACCCCTCCGGCGTCCGGTTGAAGGTCACGCCCATGCGGTCGAGCAGGTAGATGATGCCCGGCGCCGCGTAGCACATCCCCTTCACCGGCGGCTGCTCGGCGAGGAAGTCTCCGCCCTTGAGCGTGTCCTTCACGTGGATGTCGGGGTGATCCCCTTCACCCTTCGTGTTCACCGCGCCGTTGATGCCGCCCTGGGCGCAGACCGAGTGGGAGCGCTTCACGGGGACGATGGAGAACACGTCCACGCGCTTGCCCGCCTCGGCGAGCTTCAGCACCGTCATGAGGCCGGCGAGACCGCCGCCGACCACGATGTAACGACCTTCGGCCATGGAGTTCGAGCCTCGCTGCTTTCAGTGAACGGGGACGTGGATGCGGTAGACGGTGTAGAGGATCGCCGCGGAGAGCGCGAGGAACACGCCCCACCCCAGGAGCTCGACCCGCGCCTGCGCCTTGCGTCCGACCGCGAGGCCCCAGGAGTAGGCGAAGCCGAACAGCCCGTTGCCGAGGTGGAACGCGGCGGCGATGCCGCCGACGACGTACACCGCCGTCCAGAAGAGCGGCGTGACGGCGTGCTGCACGTGCGCGAAGGTCGGCAGGTCGTCCGGCCCGCGGAGCAGCGCGAGCTGCCCCTCCGGCATGATCCGGAGCTGCCAGACGTGCAGCGCCATGTAGGCGAACGCGACGAGGCCGCTCCACCGCTGGGCGGTGTAGAGCCAGTTCCGCCGGTACGGGTACTCGGTCGTGTTGGACGCGCCCGTGTACCAGATCCAGAACCCGTACAGCGCGTGGAACAGGATCGGCACGAGGAGGAAGCCGACCTCGATGGCGTAGAAGATCGGCCGCGGGGCGAGGCCCCAGAGGCTCTCGATGGCGTGTTCGTACGCCTTCGGGCCGATCCCGATCTTGAGGTTCTCGAAGAGGTGGAAGAGGAGGAACGCGCCCACCGGCACGATCCCGCTCAACGAGTGGAGCTTGCGCAGCAGGAAGGAATGATCCTTCGCAGGCGCGGCTGTGGCGGCCTCGGACATCTCGCCTCCCGGCAGAAGAGAGCCGACCCCCGGGTGCCGGGGGTCGGCGGTCGAAAGCGGGAGGATTCTACAGGCTAGAGCCCCGTCTCGGAGACGGACTTTCTGACGCTGGCGACCGACTTCTCGAACATGGCCCTCTCGGCCGCGTCGAGCTCGACCTCGAGGATGCGCTCGACGCCGCCGGCGCCGATCACCGCGGGCACCCCCACGAACAGCCCCTTCACGCCATACGGGCCGTCCAGGTACGCGGAGCACGTCAGGACCCGCTTCTTGTCCTGCAGGTACGACTCGGCCATCGTGATCGCGGAGATCGCGGGCGCGTAGAAGGCCGAGCCGGTGCCGAGGAGCTGGACGATCTCGCCGCCCCCCTTCCGCGTGCGCTCCACGATCGCATCGAGCGTCGGCTTGTCGAGGAGCCTGGTCAGCGGGACGCCGTTCGCCGAGGAGTACCGGAGGAGCGGCACCATGTCGTCCCCGTGGCCGCCCAGCACGAGCGCGGTCACGTCCTGCGGCGAAACGCCCGCGGCCGCGCCGACGAAGTACTGGAACCGGGCGGTATCGAGGACGCCGGCCATGCCGACCACGCGGTGCGGCGGGAACCCGGTCCCCTTCTGCATGGCGTAGACCATCGAGTCGAGCGGGTTCGTCACCACGATGACGAAGGCCCCGGGCGCGTTCTCCTTGATCCCCTGGGCGACCTTGGAGATCGCGTCGAGGTTGACCTTGAGCAGGTCCTCGCGGCTCATGCCCGGCTTCCGCGGGATACCGGCGGTGACGATGCACACGTCCGCGCCCTTGATCGCCCCGTAGTCCGTCGTGCCCGCGCCGGTCAGCTCGACGTCGAACCCGAAGACGCCGCGGGTCTCCTGCAGGTCGAGCGCCTTGCCCTTCGCGACGCCCTCCATGATGTCCACGAGCACGACGTCGCCGAGCGAGCGCTGCCCGGCGAGGAGCGCGAGCGTGCCGCCGATCTGCCCCGCGCCGATGAGCGCGATCTTCTTCCGAGCTGCCATGTCCCGACCTCCCTGGTGCGCCCGCGGGCGCGTTTCACTGCATGTGCTTCACGATCTCGTCGCCGAACTCCGAGCACTTCACCTCGACGGCGTCCGCCACGCCCTCCGCCTTCATGAGCCGCGCGAAGTCGTAGGTGACGCGGTGCCCCGTGATGGCCCCGTCCATCCCGCGGATGATGAGGTCGGCCGCCTCGGTCCAGCCCATGTGCCGCAGCATCATCTCGCCGGAGAGGATCACCGACCCCGGGTTCACCCGGTCGAGGTCGGCGTACTTGGGGGCGGTGCCGTGGGTCGCCTCGAAGATGGCGTGGCCGGTGACGTAGTTGGCGTTGCCGCCCGGGGCGATGCCGATGCCGCCCACCTGCGCGGCGAGCGCGTCGGAGAGGTAGTCGCCGTTCAGGTTGAGGGTGGCGATGACGTCGAACTCGTCCGGGCGCGTGAGCACCTGCTGGAGCGTGATGTCCGCGATCGCGTCCTTCACGAGCACCCGGCCCGCGGCGAGCGCCTCCTTCTGCTCGGCGTTGGCCGCGTCCTCCCCCTTCGCCGCCTTGGTCCGCTCCCACTGCTCCCAGGTGTAGACCCGGTCGCCGAACTCGCGCTCCGCGAGGGCGTAGCCCCAGCCGCGGAACGCGCCCTCCGTGAACTTCATGATGTTGCCCTTGTGGACGAGCGTCACGCTCTTGCGGCGGTTCGCGAGGGCGTAGGAGATCGCGGCGCGGACGAGCCGCTCGGTGCCGTCGCGCGACACGGGCTTCAGCCCGACGCCGCTCGTCTCCGGGAACCGGACCTTCTTGTAGTCCTTCGGGAACTCGCGCTCGAGGAAGGCGAGCACCTTCTTCGCCGCCTCGCTCCCCGCCTCCCACTCGATGCCCGCGTAGATGTCCTCCGTGTTCTCGCGGAAGATCACCATGTCCACCTTGTCGGGCCGCTTCACCGGCGAGGGCACGCCCTTGAACCAGCGCACCGGGCGCAGGCACACGTAGAGGTCGAGGAGCTGGCGGAGGGCGACGTTGAGGGAGCGGATCCCGCCGCCGATGGGCGTGGTGAGCGGGCCCTTGATCCCGATGACGTACTCGCGGAACGCCTCGATCGTCTCGTCGGGGAGCCAGTTGTTGAACCGCTTGAACGCCTTCTCGCCGGCGTAGACCTCCGCCCAGGCGATGGAGCGCTTGCCGCCGTAGGCCTTCTTCACGGCCGCGTCGAAGACGCGCACGCTCGCGCGCCAGATGTCGCGCCCGGTGCCGTCGCCCTCGATGAAGGGGATGATGGGGTGGTCGGGGACGGAGAGCTTCCCGCCGACGAGGGTGATCTTCGCGCCGTGCTGCGGCACCACGGGCCGGGCGTCAGGCATGTGTGGACCTCGGATGTGAACGGGTGGAGCGGCCCCAGGGGCCTCGAACGCCTCGGTCTAACCGGGCTGCTGCTCGCCTGCCGCCCGAGATGGGCCCGAGACGTATCGCAAGGGTTTCGGCGCGGTCAAGCAACCGGCCGTGCGTCAAAACGGACTAGTGGACCGCGGGATCCGCCTCTCCCACCTCCTGGACGGGCTGCGCGGGTGGCGGATCCTTGGGCAGGCGGACCGTGAAGGTGGCCCCGGCGCCGGCCTCGCTCGCGACGTCGATGGTCCCCCCGTGCGCCTCGACGATCTGCCGCGCGACGTACAGCCCGAGCCCGAGGCCGCCGAAGTGCTGCGCGGGGACGGCGCGCTGGAACCGCTCGAACACCCGCGCCTGGTGCTCGGGGGCGATGCCGATGCCCTGGTCCGAGACCTCGAGGAGGACGAACGCACCGTCCGGCCAGACCCGCAGCCGGACCGGCTTCCCCTCCCCGAACTTCCCGGCGTTCACGAGCAGGTTGCCGACGACCTGCTCCAGCCGCAGGCGATCGAACCGGGCCGGCGCCGGCGCGAGATCGTACGCGAGGTGGGAGCCGCTCCGGCCGATGTCCGCCTCGACGTGGGCCGCCGCCTCGCGCGCCACCTCGGCGAGGTCGGCCGCCTCGAGGCGGAGCTCGAGCCGGCCGAGCCGCATCCGCGAGACGTCGAGCAGCTCGTTGACGAGCAGCGAGAGCCGGCGGGTCTGGCGCTCCAGCGAGCGGAGCTTCGGGTCGAGCACCTGGGGGCCCGCGCCCTGCAGGCGCGTCGCCGCCTTCTGCAGCAGCTGGAGCTGGAGCTGGAGCGCGGTGATCGGCGTGCGCAGCTCGTGCGAGGCGATGGACAGGAACTCGTCGCGCTCCCGGACCTCCTCCTGCGCCTTGCGCCACAGCCGCGCCCGCTCCTCGACCTTGCGGCGCTCGGCCACGTCGCGGACCGCCGCGATCGTGCACGCCTTCCCGTCCACCTGGATCGGCGAGAGGCTGATCTCCGCCGGGAACTCGGTGCCGTCCCTGCGCAGCGCCGAGAGATCGAGCCCGAGCCCCATCGGACGCCGGCGGGGGGCGGCCTGGTAGCTCGCGCGGTGGACCTGGTGCATGACGCGGTAGCGCGCGGGGAGCAGCACCTCGATCGGCCTGCCGATCAGATCGGCGCGCGGGTAGCCGAACAGCGCCTCGCCGCTCGAGTTGACGAACAGGATGATGCCCTGGTCATCCGCGATGACCAGGGCGTCCGGCAGCGACTCGAGCAGCTCGAGGTCCACGACCCCCAGATTGTGCTGCCGCGCGCCCCGCCGTGCAGCGGACGCCCCGTCCGTGGGCCCGCCGGGCGCGGCGCCCCCCGGGCGGGCAGGCAGCCGTCAGCCGCGCGGAGCGGGCATGGCGAGCCGCACCGCCTCCGGCGAGAAGTCGTAGATCGACTCGAGCCGGACGTTCCGGTACCGCTCCAGCTTGAACGCCATCCGCGAGAGCAGCGCGAGCAGCCCCGCGACGTCGGGCGTGCCCCCCTTGCCCGCCGCCTTCTTCCGGCGCTTCACCTCGCCCAGGATCGGCCGCCGCGCCTCCCGCGGGTGGTACAGGAACGCGCCCGAGAAGAAGAGCTGGCCGTCGAAGGGCAGCAGCCGGGCCTCCAGCACGTCGCCCTTCTCCAGGCCGACGAGCTGACGCCGCTCCGTGACGTCGTGGTCCTTGCCGGTGAAGAGATCCCGGACCCGCAACTTCCCCTCGGAGATCCGCCGGACCTCGAACAGCGCGTGGACGTTCTGGCCCAGCGCGAGGTAGGCGGCGCGGTCCTCCGCCGTGAGCGACGGCCCCTCCGCCTCGAGGAACTCCTCGAGCGTCGTCGGGCCTGCGCCGCCGGCGCGGTAGTCGTAGAGGTAGCTGTCGAGCATCCCGTTGATGCGCGACTCGTAGCTCCGGTCTTCCTCGTGGGGCTCGCCGTACGCGGCGAAGTGCGACCGGCGGGCGTCGAGCAGCCGGTCCTTCCGCGCCTCGGCGGTGCCCCACGCGAGCAGCCGATCGTGGAGCGCCTGCAGGGTCATCGGCGGCGCTCCATCATCTCGACGAACCGGCCGAACAGGGCCCGCGCGTCGTGGGGGCCGGGCGAGGACTCGGGGTGGTACTGGACGCCGAAGGCGGGGGCGTCGAGCACCTCGATGCCCTCGACGGTCCGGTCGTTCAGGTTGAGGTGCGTGACCTTGGCCCGCGTGCCCAGGCTCGCCGCGTCCACGGCGAAGCCGTGGTTCTGGGCGGTGATGTCCACCTTGCCCGTCGCGAGGTCCTGCACCGGCTGGTTCGCGCCGCGGTGGCCGAACTTGAGCTTGTAGGTCTTCGCCCCGATCGCGAGCGCGAGGATCTGGAGCCCGAGGCAGATCCCGAAGACCGGCACCTTGCCGAGGATCCCGGCGACGGCCTCGCGCGCCCCGACCACCGCGTCCGGATCGCCCGGGCCGTTGGTCAGGAAGACGCCGTCCGGCTCGAGGGCGAGCGCCGCCTCGGCGGTGGTGCGCGACGGCACGACCGTGACGCGGCAGCCGGCGTCGGCGAGCAGCCGGAGCATGGCGCGCTTCAGGCCCCAGTCGTAGGCGACGACGTGGAGGCGCGGCGCGGTCTCCTGCGTGCGCTCCCCGGCGGTCCAGGCGTCCGCGCCCTTCTCCCGCCACTCGTACCGCGCCGTGGTGGAGATGCGCGTCGCGAGGTCCTGCCCCTCCATGCCCGGCAGCGTGCGCGCGCGCTCCACGAGCGCCTTCGCGCTCCCCTCGGTCGAGACGACGCCCATCTGCGCGCCGGCGTTCCGGATGTGGCGCGTCAGGCGGCGCGTGTCGATGCCGGAGATGCCCACGACCCCGTGCGCCTTGAGGTAGGCGTCGAGGGAGATCTCCGCCCGGAAGCTCGACGGCTCCTCGGCGTGGTGCCGGACCACGAACCCGGTGGCGTGCGGCCGGGCGGACTCCTCGTCCACCTGGTTCACCCCGTAGTTCCCCTGCTCCGGGTAGGTCATGCAGATGATCTGCCCGACGTACGACGGGTCGGTCAGGATCTCCTGGTACCCGGTCATCGAGGTGTTGAAGACCACCTCGCCGGAGGCCTCGCCCGTCGCACCGACCGAGTGGCCTTCGAAGGTGGTCCCGTCCGCAAGCGCCAGGATGGCCTTCTTCATCGCTCCGCCCTGCCCTCCTCGTGGACGATGCGTCCGCCCACGATGGTGTGTGTACAACGCCCGATGAGCCGCTTCCCCTTCCACGGGCTGTTCTTGCTCTTGCTCCGGAGCCGCTCCGGCTCGACCACCCACGCGGCGGCGGGATCGAGCACCGCGACGTCCGCCGGCGCGCCGCGCGTGAGGCGGCCGCCGGGCAGGCCGAACGCGGCGGCCGGGGCCGCCGTGAGCGCCTCCACCAGCCGCCGCTCGGCGAGCAGGCCGCGCCGGACGAGCTCGAGGCAGACCGGGAACGCGGTCTCGAGGCCGACGATGCCGTTCGCGGCGACGTCGAACTCGACGTCCTTCTCCTGGAGCGCGTGCGGCGCGTGGTCGGTGGCGATCGCGTCGAGCGTCCCGTCGGCGAGCCCCTCGCGGCACGCGTCCACGTCGGCGCGGGCGCGGAGCGGCGGGTTCATCTTGTAGTCGGTCGAGTACCCCGACGCCGCCAGGTCCTCGTCGGTGAGCGCGAGGTGATGGGGGGTGACCTCGGCGGTCACCGGCAGGCCGCGCCGCTTCGCCTCGCGCACGGCGCGCACGGCCCCGCGGGTGGAGATGTGCGCGATGTGGAGGCGTCCGCCGGTCAGCTCGGCCAGCGCGAGGTCGCGCAGGACCATCACGTCCTCCGCCTGCCCCGGGATGCCGTTCAGGCCGAGGCGCGTCGAGACCGCGCCCTCGTGCATGACGCCCTTGCCCACGAGGGCCAGGTCCTCCTCGTGCACCGTGAGCGGCAGCCCGAAGGTCCGCGCGTACTCCAGCGCGCGCCGCATCAGCGCCGGGCTCATCACCGGCTTCCCGTCGTCGGAGAGCGCGACGCAGCCCGCCTGCTTGAGCTCGCCGTACTCGGCCAGCTCCTCGCCCGCCGAGCCCTTCGAGATGCAGCCCACCGGGTAGACGCGCGCCAGGCCGGCGGCGGCGGCGCGCGCCCGCACGAGCTCGGTCACCGCCGCGTTGTCGTTCACCGGGCGCGTGTTGGGCATCGCGCAGACCGCCGTGAAGCCGCCCGCCGCGGCCGCCGCCGCGCCGGTGGCGACGGTCTCCTTGTACTCCTGCCCGGGCTCGCGCAGGTGCACGTGGAGATCGATGAACCCCGGCGTCACCCAGCGCCCGCGGGCGTCGATGGCGCGCGCCTCGCGCGGCCGCTCGACGCGCTCGGCGACCTCGGCCACCACGCCGTCGCGGATCACGACGGTCCGGACGCCGTCCGTACCGCTCGCCGGGTCGATCACCCGCCCGCCTTCGATGAAGAGCACGTCGGCCATGCTTACGCCCTCGCCGAGGACTTCGCCTCGCCCGCGGCCTCGGGGCCGCCCGCCAGGAGGTAGAGGAGCGCCATGCGCACCGCGACCCCGTTCTCGACCTGATCGAGGATCACGGAGCGCGGCCCGTCGGCCACGTCGGGCTCGAGCTCGACGCCGCGGTTGATGGGGCCGGGGTGCAGGATGAGGCAGCCGGGGGTGAGCCACTCGGCCGCCTTGCGCGCGTTGAGGCCCCACAGGCGCGAGTACTCGCGCGTGCTCGGGATGAGCGGGTCCCCGATCCGCTCGTGCTGGATGCGGAGCATGATCACGGCGTCCGCGCCGGCGACGGCGGCTTGCAGCGCGTGGTGCACCGTCGCGCCCAGCGCCTCGACGCCGGGCGGGATCATCGTCGGCGGCCCGCAGACCCGCACCTGCGCGCCCAGCGCGAGGAGGCCGTAGAGGTCGGAGCGCGCCACGCGGGAGTGCGTGATGTCGCCGACGATGGCGATCGTCCTCCCCTCGAGCCCGCCGAGCTTCTCGCGGAGCGTGAAGCAGTCGAGGAGCCCCTGGCTCGGGTGCTCGTGGGCGCCGTCGCCGGCGGAGATGACCGCGCAGCCCACCCGGCTCGCGACGAGCGCGGGGGCGCCCCCGGCGGAGTGCCGGATGACGATCACGTCCGGCCGCATCGCCTCGAGGTTTCGCACGGTGTCGACGAGCGTCTCGCCCTTCGTGACCGACGAGGCGCTCGCCGTCCAGTTGAGCGCGTCGGCCGAGAGCACCTTCGCGGCGACCTCGAACGAGCTGCGGGTCCGGGTGGACGCCTCGAAGAAGAGGTTCACCACCGACTTCCCGCGGAGGCTGGGTACCTTCTTGATGGGGCGCTGGAGGACCTCCTTCATCGAGACCGCGAGGTCGAGGACCTCGAGGATCTCCTCGCGGGAGTAGTCCGCGAGCCCCAGGCAGTGCTTGTGCCGGCCGATCACGACGGCCTCCGCGTCACGACCACCGCGTCCTCTGCGGCGCCCGCCTCGGTGAGCCGGACCTGGACGTCGTCCTGCGACGCGGCCGAGAGCCGCGCGCCGACGAAGTCCGCAGCGATGGGCAGCTCGCGGCCGCCGCGGTCGACGAGGACGAGGAGCCAGACCCGGCGCGGCCGCCCGAAGTCCACGAGCTCGTCGAGGGCGGCGCGGACCGTGCGCCCGGTGTAGAGCACGTCGTCCACGAGGACGATGGTCTTCCCGTCCACCGGGAACCGGACGTCGGTCGGCCCGACCACCGGGACCGCGCCCTTCTCGTCGAGGTCGTCGCGGTAGAGGGCGATGTCGATGGTCCCGACCGGCGGCGCCGCCCCGACCCGCTGCGCGAGCCGGGCGCGCAGGCGCTGGGCGAGGTGCACGCCGCCCCGCCGGATGCCGACGATCGCGAGCCCCTTCTCGCCGTCCTCGGCGCGGGCGCGGTCCGCCACCTCGGCGGCGAGCCGGTCCAGCGCGCGATCGATCTCTGCCGCGTTCATCGAGGTCTCCTTCAGCGGCTGGGGCCCCAGTCCGGGATTGCGACGTCCTTGGCGATGTCGATGCCCAGCGTGACCTCCGTCCACCGCTCGACGAACGGGTACCGCACGGCGCGGGTGTATTCGAACGCCACCCGCAGCGTGGGCGGGTCCGCGTCGGCGTCCCGCTCCCAGGTGACCGCGGCAGGATCGAGGTCGACCACCGGGACCTGGACGAGCTCCCCGTCCTCGTCCGGCGCGTCGTGCTCGTCGAGCGTACGGAGCTTGTGGACCATCTTCTCCACCAGCTCGGCGTCGTTGCGGTTCTTCACCGCCTGGTTCATGTAGTCGTGGACGACCTGCTTCACCTGGAAGTGGACGATCCAGACCGGCACCCAGGTGATCGCCAGGTACGCGCCGCCCGCGAGCAGGGCCAGCAGGAGCGCCGTCACCCAGGAGATGCCGCCGCGCGCGGTGACGGCGCGTGGAGTCGAGGGGGCGGAGGCCTGCATCGGTGCCTGGGTTCTAGCGCGAGCCGACGGCTTTGAAAAGCCGGTCGAGCCGGAGCCCCTCGGCGCCCCGCGGCGCCCAGCCGCCGTCGCCCCAGCTCACGAGCACGTACGCCGCCCGGCCCCGGATGTGGCCGTACGGGATCTGCCAGCCGCCCGGGTTCCGGCTGTCCGCGGAGTTGTCCCGGTTGTCGCCGAGCACGAAGACGTGGTCGGGCCTCACCGGCTCGAACGGCCCCTCGCGCGCGTCCGGCCGCGCCCGCCGGCACTGGAGGATGTCGTAGGTCGCGACGCCGGCCGCGGCGGCGGCGTTCCAGCGCGCCTCCCGCGACTCCGCCGCGGTGAGCTCCCCCTTCGCGAGCTGCTCCCGGAAGCGGGTGCAGATCGTCGCGCCCTCCCGCCGGCCCGGCGCGGCCCGGGCGGAGTAGTAGCCGAGGGACGTGCGCGGCTGCGGCACTCCGTTCACGAGCAGCACCTGCTCGCGCAGCTCGACCACGTCGCCCGGCACCCCCACCACCCGCTTGACGTAGACCGACGAGGGATCGCGCGGGTCCTCGAACACGACGACGTCCCCGCGGCGCGGCGCCCCGGTGTCCAGGAGCCGCAGGCGCGTGAAGGGGAGCCGGATCGCGTACGCCGACTTCCGGACGAGGAGGACGTCCCCGGGCAGCAGCGCCGGCTCCATCGAGATCGACTCGACCCGCGAGGTGTCGGCGAGGAACGCGCGCGTCGCGAGCGCGAGCACCGCGGCCGCGGCCGCGACCTCCAGGACCGAGCGCCAGAGCGGCTTCTGGAGCGCCGCGAGGTGCGCGTCCCACAGCCGCGTGAGCTCCTGCAGCGCCGAGGACAGCGCGTCGGGATCCCCGGCCGCGGCGGCCGCCTCCACCTCCGCGGCGGCGGCCTCGACC
>JAEYZK010000349.1 GCA_023428085.1 Pseudomonadota bacterium | reverse complement strand
GGCGGACGCGGCCGACGGACGGGCCTGGGCCGCGGAGGTCCGCGCGCGCGCGCTGGAGGAGCCGAAGGGCGACGGGTCGTGACCCGCGCCTTCGTGACCGGCGGCTCGGGGTTCGTGGGCCGGAACGTGATCCGCGCGCTGCGCGGCGCAGGCTGGAAGGTCGTCGCCGCGGCCCGCTCGGACGCGGCGGCCCGCGCCGTCGCGGCGGCCGGGGCCGAACCCGTGCCCGCCGACCTCTCCGGGCCCGCGGCGCTGGCGGCCGGCATGGCAGGCTGCGACCTCGTCGTCCACGCCGCGGCGAAGGTGGAGCCCTGGGGCGCGCGCGCAGAGTTCCACAGGGTGAACGTCGCGGGGACGGAGAACGTCCTCGCCGCCGCGCGGAGCGCGGGCGTGCCGCGCCTCGTGCACGTGGGGACGGAGGCGGTCCTGGCCGACGGTCGCCCCATCGTGAACGCCGACGAGTCGCGGCCCCTCCCGCCCCGCCCGCGCGGCGCCTACGCCGTGACGAAGGCGCTCGCCGAGGCGCGGGTCCTCGCCGCCAGCGGCCCCGCCCTCGAGACGATGGTCGTGCGCCCCCGGTTCGTCTGGGGACGGGACGACACCTCCCTCCTCCCGAAGATGGTGGACGCGGCCCGGCGCGGTACGCTCGCGTGGATCTCCGGCGGCCGCTACCTGACCTCGACGTGCCACGTCGCGAACGCGGCGCACGGCGTGCGGCTCGCGGCGGAGCGCGGCCGCGCCGGCGGCGTCTACTTCCTGACCGACGGGCCCCCGATCGAGTTCCGGGCGTTCGTCACGGCGCTGCTCGCGACGCAGGGCCTCGAGGCGCCGGCGCGGGCGGTGCCGCGCTGGCTCGCGCGCGGGCTGGGCGCGGCGCTCGAGGCGGTCTGGCCCGAGCGCGCGGCGCACCCGCCGCCGATCACCCGGACGCTCCTCGCCGTCATGGGCGTCGAGGTGACGGTGGACGACGCGCGGGCGCGCAGGGAGCTCGGGTACCGGGAGGTCGTCACCCGCGCGCAGGGGATGGAGGAGCTCGCCCGCGCGGCCGCGTCCGGCGCCGGGCCCGCGGCGGCGACCCCGAGGGCCCGGCCCCGGGGCTGATCGCGCCGCGTTCACTCGCCAGTGCTGCTCTCGATCGCGAGCGTCCGGAAGAGGCTGCGGGCGAGGAGCGCGAAGGCGGCGATCACGGGGACCATCGTGAGCGCGGCCCCGGCGAACAGCGGACCGAGCGGCGGGTGCCCCGTCCCGATCATGGAGCGGAGGGCCAGCGGCGCCGTGTACGCCTTCATGTCGTGGAGCGTCATCATCTGCCGCAGGAGGTCGTTCCACGCGCCGATGAACGCGATCAGCGCCAGCGCGGCGAGCGCGGGGCGCACGAGCGGCAGGACGATGCGGACGTAGACGCCGGTCGTGCTGCACCCGTCGAGTCGCGCCGCCTCGATCAGCTCCCGGGTGACGGCGCGCTCCATGTACTGGCGCATCAGGAAGATGCCGAGCGCGCTGGCGGCGCCCGGGATGACGAGGCCGCGCGCGCCGTCGTGCCAGCCGAGCCAGCCGATCGTCATCCGGTGGGGGATCATGCCCAGGAACCCGGGCAGCAGGAGCGTCGAGAGCACGAGCGCGAACAGCGCGTCCTTGCCCCGGAACTCGAGCAGGGCGAACGCGTAGGCGGCGAGCGGGCAGAGCAGGACCTGGAGGAGCGCGACGGCCCCCGCCACGCGCAGGCTCATCCAGAGGTTCTGCCAGAAGTACGGCAGGCGCTCGAGGAGCTGGCGGAGGTTGGCGCCGAACGCGGACCCGAACCAGATCGGCGCCGGCGCGCCGGTGATCGCGGCGTCCGTGTGCGTCGCGAAGACGAAGACGAGGTACAGCGGGAGCAGCATCGCGAGCCCGCCCCCGACGGCGAGCGCGCGGGCGAGGGCGCGGCGGCGTGCGCGCGTGGCCGCGCGGCCGGTCACGGCGCCACCTCCGGCGCGGTCGCCGCCGGCCGGGCGCGCCGGCTCCGCGCCCAGCGGAGCGCGGGCTGCTCGACGACGTGCCAGGACAGCCACGCGAGGACGAACGAGCCCGCGACCGCGAGCGCCGACAGCCCGAGCCAGAGGCCGATGCTGCGCATCTCCATCGGCTTGAAGGTGGGGAACCACAGGAGGCGGAGGAGCTCGAGCAGCGGGAAGTGCCACAGGAACAGGCCGAAGGAGTACTTGCCGATCCAGCGGAGCAGGCGGTTGTCGAGCCAGCGGGGCAGCCGGTCGCCGAACTGCATCGCGAAGAGGCCCAGGGCCAGCAGCGCCGGGAAGAACGGCGAGAGGTACGGCTGGCGCGTGACGACGTTCACGCCCCCGCCGAACATCGCATGCAGGAAGAGCGCCCCGAGCAGCGCCCAGGTCCCGAGCCGGTCGAACTCCGCGCTGCGTCGCGGGTTCGTGCGCTGCTTCCACGCGATCGCGAGCGCGGCTGCGCTGCCGAGCAGGAACTGGGTCATGAACGTCGCGGGGTTCCAGTACGGGAGCCACTCCTTCGCGCCCCCGAAGAGGCCGAGGTGCCAGCCCTTGCCGGCCTCGTCCGTCGGGAAGATCGCGACGATCGCGAGGTGCACGAGCTGGAGGCCGGCGAGCACCCAGGCCAGGTACCGCAGCGCGCGCCGGGGGGACCGGTCGGGGAGCACGCGCCACATGGGCAGCAGCACGGCGGGGAGGAGCGCGTAGCACAGGACCTCGAAGCTGATCGTCCACAGGACCGGGTCGAGCTCCGCCGGGAAGAGGGTGACCCAGTGGAACCCCGAGGTGAAGGTCGCCCCCGCGACGAAGCGGCGGAGCACGTGGAGCGTGTCGGGCAGGAGCGCGAGCCCGAGCAGCGTGCTCGCGCCGAGCGCGGCCCAGTAGCCGGGGGCGATCCGCGCCGCGCGCTTGACCGCGTACGGCCCGAGCGGCGGCGGCCGCTCGCCGTCCAGGAACCGCTTCCAGAACGACATCGACAGCAGCGCGCCGGAGAGCACGAAGAAGAGGCTCACCCCCATGCCGGGGCGGATGCCCACGCGCCAGAGCGGCTTGAAGATCCAGAGCAGCGTCCAGTTCCCGTCGAGCCGCTGCGCGAGGTGATGCCCGATCACGAGCAGGCACGCGACGGCGCGCATGCCGTCGAACCCGCGGAGCGCGGCCGGGTCGCTGCTCTCGGGCGACTCGAGCGTGCGGCGCAGCCACGCCCACAGGCGCGAACCCCAGGTCGGGCGGCGGGGACGGAGGTCCACCGGCGCGCCGGGCCGCGCGGCCCGCGGGAGGGCGGGGCGGCCGCCGACCTGGGCCCAGAGGAGGTAGACGCTCCCGGCGAGCACCAGCAGGACCACGACGGCCATCGCCGCCGCGGCCCCGTAGTCGCCCTGGTTGTAGGCCATGAACTCCATGTAGCCGACCAGGGAGCGGCGCCCGCCGCCGGAGAGGCCGCCCACGACGGTGAGCGACGCGGCGAAGAAGATCATCGGCCGGAGCTGCGGGACGGTGACGTGGCGCAGCGTCTGCCACGGACCGGCGCCGTCGATGCGCGCCGCCTCGAGCAGCACCTTGGGCACGTACTGCAGGGCGGTCACGTACAGGAGCACGTTCCAGCCCAGGCCGTACCACCAGGACATCAGCACGCCCATCGCGGCCCCGTGGTCCTGGAACCACTCCACCGGCCGGGTCGGGAAGAAGAGGGCCAGGGGCTTCACCCCGAGCACCTCGGCGTTCCCGAGCGCCATGAGCGCGGAGTTCGCGAGGCCGTTCTCGCCCGACGAGAACAGCGTGGACATCACGATCCAGACGACGATCCCCGACGTGAGGAAGGGCAGGAAGTAGAGCGCGAGCACGCCGGCGCGCCAGCGCCGGAACGCCTGGTCGAGGAACGCCGCCAGCGGGATCGCGGAGGCGTGGACGAGGACCCCGGAGACCGCCGTGTGCCAGAGCGCGTTCCCGAGCGCGGCGCCGAACCAGTCGTCGTCCACGAAGATCCAGATGAAGTTGTCCAGCCCGGCGAACCCGAGCTCCGCGAACCCCTTGATCGAGTCCCACCGGAGCACCGCCATCCCGACGGTGAACAGCACGGGCGCGAGGCCGAACACCGCGAGCACCACCAGCGCGGGCGCCAGGTAGGCGTAGGGCAGCGCGCCGTGCCGGGCGGAGCTCCTGCGCAGGGGGCGGAGGGACGGGGGCCTCATCGATCGCACCGGGCCCGAGTCTTCGGCACCGCCGCGCGCCCGTCAACCGGGAAGCTGCCGCCCGGCCGCCTCCGGCGCTTCGTGCGTCCAGAAACGCGCGACGAGCTGGGCGCGGCTCCGGCACCCCAGCTTGGCGAGGAGCGCCGAGACGTGCAGCTCGACCGTCTTCTCGCTGCACCCGAGCCCGTCCGCGATGGCCCGGTTGCCCTGGCCCGTCGCGAGGCGCGCGAGCACCTCGGTCTGGCGCCGCGTGAGCTCGCGGGCGCGCCCCAGCTCCTCCGCCCGCGCGCTCGCAGAGGAGAGGGTGGGGTTGCGCGGGACCTCGGGGGCGAACGTCACGAGGAGCCGCGCGCGCCCGTGATCGTCGTGCCGCTGGAGCGTGAGCCGCTCGCCGGGCGCGGCGAGCCCCGCCGGCGCGGGCGGCGGCTCCCCGTCCGCGCC
>JAEYZK010000343.1 GCA_023428085.1 Pseudomonadota bacterium | reverse complement strand
CAGCGCGGAGTCCTGGCAGAGCGAACCAACGCCGACCTACGAGTGCACCGAGGGCTGGACCGCCTCAACGTCCGGGGACTCGAGAAGGTGAAGACGGTCGTGCTCCTCGCTGCCTTGAGCTTCAACCCTCTGCGACTGGTGGGGACCGGACTGCTGTAGCCGAGACGGGGCTCGCTCGGCTCCAACGGCCTGGAGACGAGTGACCAAGCGGGCGCCGCGGGACGGACGCTCACTGGGCGCGAGAAGACCGAAAGTCATCGAAAAGAGACTTGTCGGTTCGGCAAGGCGATACCTTCACGGTCCCTGAGAGGCGCGCGGCGAGCGCTCACCCGCCCGCGGGCGAGGCGTCCGCGCCGGCGTCGTCGAGGAGCCTCCGCTGGCCGGTGAGCCGCTGGATGGCGCTGACGTCCTGCACCGTCTCGAGGCAGCCGAGGTAGCCGCCGGCGCGGTCGCGCACCGGCCAGTAGCGGATGTGCACCTTGCGCGGGCCCATGTCGATCCAGAACTCGGCGACCTCGCGCCGGCCCGCCTTGAAGTCGGCGAGGATCCGCTCGACGAGGTGCACGGACCTCTGCGGGTGGCAGCCCCGCACGTTGGTCCCGATGGCGCCCCGCGCGCGCGGGAAGATCTTCTCACCCCGCTCGTGGCTGAAGTAGCGGACCCGGTCCTCGTGGTCCACGAACGAGAGCTCGACCGGGAGCGTATTCAGGACCGCCGCCAGGACCTCGCGATCCAGGCCGTACGAGAGATCCTCGAGCTCGGCGGCCTTCACGATCTCGTCGGCGATCCGGTGATACCGGCGCCGCGTGTCGGGCCCGACGCCGGCCTCGACCTCCTCGATCCCCGGGACGATGCTCGCCTGGGCCTCCGCGTCGAGCATCCGCGACGCCATCGGGTAGAGGATGTCGTTCTCCTTCCAGAAGTGGTCCTTGCACAGCGCGGCGTACTCCGCGAGGGTCGCGCGGAGCGGCGCGAGGCCCCCGCGATCGCCCCCCACGAACGCCCCCGCGGCGGCGTCGAGCCGCTCGACCAGCGCCTTCGCCTGCGCGTGCTCGGCGAGCATCACCGCGAGCGGCCCGCCCTCGGCCGGCATGCCGGCGCGCGCGAGGAGCGCGAACACGGTGCGCTCCTCCTTCTGGTTGTGGCAGCGATCGACGTACTCGACGAGGTAGGCGCGCACGTTCGCGACCAGCCCCGGCGTCGGGCCCCCGGGCGCGGCGAACGCCCGCTCGGCCGCGGAGAACACGCGCTCCGTGATCTCGTGGTCCAGCATCAACAGCGCACGCCAGGTCTCGCTCATCGGAGGGCTCGGTACGGTGGGTGAAAAGCGCAATAGAGGACAAGGATATCCGGAAGCCCGCAGCCTGCACCGCGCCCCGGGGCGTGTCAAGCGGGCGCGGAGGCGCGCGGCGTCCTGCGCCGCGGGGCCGGCGCCGCTTGACAGGGCGCGCGCCGGGGGGCATCGTCCGCTGATTCCGGACGTCGGTATCCTCTATGCGGGCAGGTCCGCGCGCCGTGATCTTCAACACCTCCGCCACCCACGCGCTGCGCGCCATGGCCTGGCTCGCGGGCCACCCGCAGGGCGAGGCGACGCTGGGCCGCGACCTCGCGGAGCGCATCCAGGTCCCGGCGCACTACCTCACCAAGGTCCTCGCCACGCTCTCCAGGGCCGGGTTGCTGTCCGCCAGCCGGGGCGCGCGCGGCGGATACCGGCTGGCGAGGGCGCCCCGGGAGATCGCGCTGCTGGAGATCGTGGAGCCGTTCGAGGGCAAGCGGGTCCGGCCCGGGTGCCTCCTGGAGCCGGGCCGAGCGTGCGGAGACGACGCCGCCTGTGCGGCGCACGAGGCGTGGTCCAAGGTGAAGACGTCGTACCTCGGGTTCCTCGAGCGGACCTCGCTCGCGGACATCCAGGAGCACGGCGCGTCCGGCGGCCCGGCGCCCGGCGCGGCGCGGCGCGGCCTCCCGGGGCGCGCGCGCGCGCGCGGAGGCGGGGAAGCGCGGAGCCCGGCGCCGCTCGACCCGCTGACACCGTTGGGGCATCGACAGGGGCCGGCCCCGGCGACAAGTCAGACGCGTGGTCACCCATCCAGAGAAGGTGCTCTTCCCGGACTCCGGGATCACCAAGGGGGAGCTGTGCGCCTACTACGAGGCGGTGGCGCCGCTCATGATCCCGCACGTCCGCGGGCGCCCGGTCACGATGGAGCGGTTCCCCGCCGGCATCGGGAAGAAGGGGTTCATCCAGAAGGACGTCTCGAAGGGCTTCCCGGGCTGGCTCGAGCGGGTCGAGGTCGAGCGGCGCGGCGACGAGGAGGGCGGGGCCGTGCACTACCCGCTCGCGAACGACGCGCGCGCGCTGGTCTGGCTCGCGAACCAGAACTCGATCACGCCCCACGTCTGGACCTCCCGGGTCCCGGAGCTCCGCCGTCCGGACCTCTGCGTGTTCGATCTCGATCCCGCGGAGGACGATCCCGGCGCGCTGCGCACCTCGGCGCTGGCGGTGCGCGCGCTGCTGGACGAGCTCGGGCTGCCGTCCTACCCGAAGACCTCGGGTTCGAAGGGGTTCCACGTCGTGATCCCGCTCGACCGCACGGCGGACGCGGAGGGCGCGCTCCGCTTCGCGCTGGGCGCGGGCGCGGTGCTCGTGCAGCGCCACCCGCGCCTGCTGACGCAGGAGTTCATCAAGGCCGATCGCGGCGGCCGCATCTTCGTGGACACGGGGCGCAACGTGCCGGGCGCGACGTTCGCCGCCGTCTACGCGGTGCGCGCCAGGCCGGGCGCGCCGGTCTCGGCGCCGTGCACGTGGGCCGAGGTCGAGGGAGGCGCCGTCGGTCCGCGCACGTGGACGCTGCGCACCATGGCGGCGCGGATCGCCGAGGTCGGGGACCTCTGGTCGGGCATGGACGCCCGGGCATGCGCGCTGCGCGACGCGACGGCGAAGCTCGAGGCGATGCTGACGGAGGCGGACTGGCGCGAGGCGCTGGCGGCGTCGACGCGACGGCCGGTGTCGCGGAGGGCGGCGCGCACCAGGCCATGACGCGAGGGCGCCGAGGCCGCGGAGAGGGCGCCGGTTGCGCCTGCACGCATGAGCAGGTATCCTCGGAGCCATGGGCATGGCGTCGGAGCTCGCGCGCAAGCAGCCCCTCGCGGCGCCGCGCATCTGCTGCCTGGATCTCGACACGTTCTTCGTGTCTGTCGAGCGGCTGCTCGACCCCACGCTCGAGGGCAAGCCGGTCGTCGTGGGAGGAAAGCCGGGGACCCGGGGCGTGGTCACCGCCGCCAGCTACGAGGTGCGGCGCCTGGGCGTGAAGTCGGGCATGTCGCTCGTCGAGGCCGGCAAGCGTGCGCCGAACGCGATCTACCTGCCCACGCGGCACGACGTCTACGGCGGCTACGCCGAGCGCGTGCGCGCGCTCGCGCGCCGCTTCGCGCCCACGGTGCGCGTCGCCAGCATCGACGAGATGTACCTCGACCTCTCCGGCTGCGAACGCCTCTACGGTGCCGGCGTCGCGGCAGGCGCGAGCAAGCGCGAGAGTGGGAGCGATGGCGAGGGCGTGGACCGTGCCGGCGACGCCGCGGTCGAGGGCGCGGTGCAGCAGCTGACCGCGGCGATCTTCGACGAGATCGGCCTGCCCGCGAGCGCCGGGATCGCGACCAGCAAGGTCGTCGCCAAGGTGGCGTCGGCGCTGGCCAAGCCGCGTGGGGTGATGCTGGTGCCCGCCGGCATCGAGCGTGCGCTGCTCGCGCCCTTGCCGGTGCGGGCGTTTCCGGGCATCGGGCCCGTCGGCGAGGCGAAGCTGCTCGCCGCCGGCTACCGGACGCTGGGCGCGGTCGCCGCGGCCCCGGTCGCGGAGCTGGAGAGGATCTTCGGGGCGTGGGCGGCGTCGATCGTGCGCGGCGTGCAGGGGCTGGGCTCGGGCGACGTCGGCCGCGAGCGCCCGGCGTTCTCCGAGCACGATCCCGAGGGCGAGACCGTCGGCAGCATCTCCAACGAGCGGACGTTCCGCGAGGACGTGACCGACCCGGCGTCGATCGACGCGGTCCTGTGCGGGCTGTGCGAGCGGGTCTGCTGGCGCGCGCGCAAACGCCAGGTGAAGGCGCGCACGGTGACGCTCAAGCTGCGCTACGCCGACTTCCACACGCTGACGCGGTCGCGCACCACGGCGCCGACCAGCTCCGAGCTCGAGCTCCATCCCGTTCTCAAGGAGCTGCTCGAGGCCGCGCGGACGCGGCCGCTGCCGGTCCGCCTCCTGGGCGTGCAGCTCTCGAACCTCGAGGTGTGCGAGCAGCTCCCGCTCTTCGATCGCAACGAGCGGGTGGGCGCGGTCGTGGATCGCGTCCGGGAGCGCTTCGGCTTCGGTGCGGTCTCCCTCGCGACCGCCCGCGCCGGGCGGGGCAAGGACCGCGGGGAGTAGTCCCGAGCGGCGCGAGCGGCGGAGAGGGACCGCCGCTCGCGCCCAGGCTCATGGACGGTCCGTCACTGCGGGGCGACCGTGACGCCGCAGACCTTCGGGTTGTCCGGTCCCCCGGCCCGGGTGAACTGGACGACGACCTGTCCGCTCGCGCTGGCCGTGGTGGTGTAGCTCCGGGAGATGGCCCGGTTCGCTCCGCCGGCCGCCGCGAAGATGTCGAAGGCGGTGAGGACCGTGGCGCCGTTGATGGCGACGTTGAAGGTCCGCTGCCCGGCCGCGGTCCAGAAGCTCTCCTGGAAGTGGAGCGTCACCGTCTGCGCGCTCCCCGGGGTACGGTTGGGGATCGTGTAGGTGAACTCACCGTACCGCTCGGACTGGAAGACGGCCTGGGGCGGCACGGCGCCGACGATCTGCGAGGTGTCGATGGCGTTGGTCGTCGAGTAGGTGCTCCCGCCCGAGAACCAGGCGTCGGCGACGAAGGCGCCCGTGGCCGCTCCGCCGGCGTTCACCGAGACGGTCGGCTGCGTGACGGTCACGGGAGAGACGACGATGCCTGCGACCTTGGCGTTGTCCGGCCCGCCGCCGCGGGTGAACTGGATGACCACCTGGCCGCTCGCGCTGGCGGTGGTGTCGAACGTGCGCGAGATGGCCTTCCCGGCGCCGCCCGCGGCCACGAAGATGTCGAACGCGGAGAGGACGGTGGAGCCGTTCACGGCCACGTTGAACGTCCGCTGCCCCGCGGCGGTCCAGTAGACCTCCGCGAAGTAGAGCGTCACCGCCTGCGCGCTCCCCGGGGTGAAGCCGCCCAGCGTGTAGGTGAACTCGCCGTACCGTTCGGTCTGGAGGACGGCCTGCGGCGGGACGGTGCCCGTGAGCTGGGAGGTGTCGATCGCGGTCGTGACGGAGTAGGTGCTGCCGCCCGTGTAGTTCGCGTCGGCGGCCCACGTGCCGGTCGCCGCGCCGCCCGCGTTGATGGAGACGGGGCCCGTCACCGGCGTGCCGTCGAACGTCGCCGTGACCGTGCGCGACGCGGTCAGGGTCACGACGCAGCTGCCGCTCCCCACGCACGCCCCGCTCCAGCCGTTGAACGTGGAGCCCGCCGCGGGGGTCGCCGTCAGCGTGAGGGTGGTGCCGCTCGCGGAGCTCGTGCTGCACGTCGTCCCGCAGTTGATGACCGCGGGGCTCGACGTGACCGTGCCGCTCCCGGTGCCCGCCTTCGTGACCGTGAGCGTGTAGGTCGAGACGCTCGCGTCGGTGACGAGGAGGAAGACCGCCTCCCGCGCGGGCACGGTGACGGTGTAGCTCGTCGCGATGGCGCCGAGGTCCTGGCCCGTCCAGAGGTTCTTCACGAGGGCCGAGCCGGTGGTGAGCCCGAGATCGGACCAGCGCACGGTGATCGAACCGGCCGACGTGCTGCGGTTGAGCAGGGCCACCGCCCGCCTGCCCGTGCCGGAGAGGACCTTGTTGTACACCTGCCGCCCCGAGACGTCGGACACCCGCACCGGAGTCCGCGCGAGCGGGTCGCCGTGGACGGCCAGGATGTCACGGTTGGTGAGGATGGCCCGGGTCTCGGCGCTCATCGTGGCGAGGTCGTTGCCCGCGATGAGCGGCGCGCTCAGGAGCGCCCACAGGC
>JAEYZK010000338.1 GCA_023428085.1 Pseudomonadota bacterium | reverse complement strand
ACCCGCACGTATTCGGCGTCGTGATCGAGCTCGTCGGCTGCACCTGCGTGCCGGCGAACCAGTTGTTGCACGCGCCGGCCGAGGTGAGCTGGTTGTTCCGGATGGTGATCCGGGTGACCGTCGGGTTCGACACGTAGTTCGTGAACTGCCGCACGTTGATCCCGTACCGCGGGACGCTCTTGATGACGTTGTTCTCGATGGTGACGTCCGTCATCGCCGACGCGTAGCCCAGGATCCGGATGCCGTCCGGCATCGCGCCCGAGTGGACGCCCGAGATCGTGTTGCCGCGGATCACCAGGTTCTCGATCTTGTCCGAGCCGTACTGGCCGCCGACCACGAGCGAGGTGTCGATGCCCGCGCCGACGTTCTCGAGGACGTTGCCGGTGATCGTCATCGCGTGCGAGCCGTTCTGCATCCCGATGCCCGCCCAGGAGAGGTCGCCGTTCCGGATCCGGTTGTTGGCGACCGTGCCGTTGCGGCAGTTCTCGAGCTTCATCGCGTTCCGCTCGAAGCCGTCCCAGACGTTGTTGGAGATGTCGAGCTCCCAGGTCTGCTGCGCGAGGAGGCCGTTGGCGTTGATCGACGAGTGCCGCGAGCGCGCGTTGGTGACCGTGTTCCCGGTGAAGACGAAGCCCGTGACGTGGTTGACGGGGTCGCCGCCGGTCCAGGGGGTCGTCGCGAAGACGGCCTCGAACAGGTTGTCCTTGAAGACGCTGTTCGTGACCTTGATGGCGCTCACCCGGCGGGTGGCGATGCCGGCGCCGTAGACGTTCTGGAACGTCGCGCGGTCCACGGTGAGGCCCCTGTACGCGCCGTCCATCTTCACGGCCGTCCGGAAGGACCGACCCGTGAAGCTGTCGTTGAAGCCGCCCGAGGGCTGGGCCGCCTTGTTGCCGTCGAGGATGCAGTTGCGGATGGTGAAGTTGTTGGCGGTGACGTTGAAGATCGGCGAGCCGTCACCCGAGGCGAGCGCGCGGAGCTTGATCACCGCCGGGGAGGTCGCGGCGCAGACGATGCTCGTGTTGGCGCGGTTCACCGCGACCGCGCGCACGAGGTACGTGCCGGAGGGGACGTTCACGACCGAGCCGTTGGCCGAGACGATGGCCGCGTTGAAGTTCGCGGTGTCGTCGCCGCCCGTCGGGCGGGCCACGGTGACGCCCACCGGGGCGGTCACGGTGATCGTGGCGACCGCGGTCTTCGTCGCGTCCGCGACGCTCTTCGCGACGACGTGGTAGGTGCCCGCGGCCGAGGGGGCCGTGTAGAGGCCGGTCGAGCTGACCGCGCCGCCCGCCGCGCCCTCCTGGACCGTCCAGGTGACGCTGGTGTTGGTGGAGCCCGTGACGGCCGCCGTGAGCTGCACCGCGCCGCCGGCCTGGAGGGCCGCGGTGGCGGGAGAGACCGTGATCGCCACCGGCGCCGGCGGCGGCGGCGTGGTGGTCTCCTGCACGACGGCCTGCATCTCCCAGAGGTTCGCGTAGTCGTTCTCGGTGTTGCCGTTCACGATGACCCACACGTGATTCGCGCTGATCGCCGGGAACGAGTAGAGCTCGAGGCCGTCCGTCTTGCCCGAGGACTGGCCCGACCAGACCGTGCGGACGACGTTGTCCGTGCCCCGCGCCCGGATCTCGAACGTGGTGCGGCGGGCCGCGCCGCGGTACCACGAGATGCGCAGGCCCGTCAGCGTCTTGAGGGCGCCGAGGTCGCCCACGATGTACTGGCCCTTGCCGAGGGCCGTCCACCGCGTGGCGAGGGTGCCGTCCACCGCGTTCGCCGCGGGGAAGCCGGCGTCGGCGGCGGTCGCGGCCACGGCCACGAACCCGCTGCTGGCCGCGGCGCCGCCGAGCGCTTCCGACGGCGCGGCCGACGGGATGTCGCCGCCGCTCTCTTCGTCGAGGGAGGAGGGGGCTCCGCACGCAAGAGCAATTGCGGAGAGGATTGCAAGGGCCAACTTCCGATTCGCGTTCATCACACCTGCCCGAAGGAGCTGAAGTTCTTGGTTTGCTGGTGACGCGTGCCCCGCGTTCATGGGACAGCGTCAGCAGTGAACTCCAACCCGGTCGGGGGATGTAAGGGACCGCTGTAGAGCGGAGTCGCCGGAGACGATGCGTCCGTCGCGGACCTTCCGTACGTTCAGCGATTGCGCATGCTCAATCGCAGGTGTTTCCGGAGTCCGTGACGTCGGACGGCTCGACCTCCGAGCCCGCGAACCAGCGGCCGCAGGCGCCGGACGACGTGAGGCGATTGTCCTCGATCGTGATGCGCGCGAGGACGGGGTCGGCGTGGAAGGTGCGGAACTGCTTCACCTGGATCCCGTGCCCCGGGACCCCGTCGATCGTGTTGCCGGCGATGGTGACGTCCGCGGTCGTCGCGCCGAAGCCGAAGATCCGGATGCCGTCCGCGAGCTGGCCGGCCGCCACGCCGCGGACCGTGTTCCCCCGGATCGTCACGTCCACGAGCTCGTCGGGCGGGTACTGCCCCCCCGCGACCAGCGACGCGTCGATGCCGGTGCCCACGTTCGTGAGCTCGTTGTCGGCGAGGGTCAGCCCGTGGCCGCCGTTCTGCATGGTGATGCCGGCGAAGTTGCGGAACGCGCCGTCGCGGATCCGGTTCCGGGCGATCGTCCCTTCCCTGCAGTTCTCGAGCTTGATCGCGTTGCGCTCGTAGCCCGTCCACGCGTTGTCCTCGATGGTGATCCCCTTCATCTGGTGGACCATGAGGCCGTTGGCGTTGACGCGGGGGTCCCCGGAGGCGGAGTTCCGGACCTCGTTGCCGGTGAAGGTGAAGCCCTCGAGGAAGTTCACGGAGTCGCCGAGCGTGAAGGCGTTGTCCGCGAACACGGCCTCGAAGTTCCCGTCCTGGAAGGTGCTGTCCTTGACGACGATCCCGCTCACCCCGTGCGTCGCCACCGCCGCGCCGTAGACGTTCTTGAACGTGACCCCGTCCACGGTGAGGCCGCGGCGGCGCCCGCTCACCTTCAGCGCCGCCCGGAACACCCGACCCTGGTAGCTGTCGCTGAACCCGCCGGCCGGCTGCGCCGCACGGTTGCCGTCGAGGATGCAGTTGCGGATGGTGAAGCCGTCCGCCCGGACGTCGAAGATGGGCGACCCGTCTCCGGCGGCGAGGGGTGGGAGCTGGAAGGTCGCGGCCGGCTCCCCCGTGCACTCCAGGGTCGTGTTGGCCCCGTCGACGCGGACGCGGCGGACCACGAAGGTCTCGGAGCCGGCGATGGTGAGCGTGCTCCCGCCCGCGCTGGCGAGCGCCTGCTCGAGGACCGCCGTCGCGTCGCCGCCGGGCGAGAGGCGCGTGCTCCGGCCGGAGGAGCCGCAGGCCATCGCGGCGAGCGTGAGGACGACCAGGTGGACGAGTGCACGGGGCATCCTCTGCCTCCTACTCGCGGACGGGCCGCGGCCGCGGCGCGAGCGGGCGCGCGGGCACGCCGACGGCCACCACCTTGGACGGAAGATCACGCGTGACCACCGCACCCGCTCCGACCTGCGCGCCCGGGCCGATCGTGACGCCGGGGAGCACGCGCACCCCCGCGCCGAGCCAGCACCCGTCGCCGATCGCGACGGCGGCGTAGCGGACGGGCTGGAGGGCCACCGGCGTGCCGTCGCCGCGCGCGTCGTGGTTCGACTGCGAGTAGACGATGACGCCCGCGGCCACCGCGCAACGCGCGCCCAGCGTGAGCCCGCCCTGCCCGTAGAGCACGCACCCGACGTCCAGGTGGGTCCCCGCGCCGATCTCGACCCGGCCCGCCGGTCCGTTGGCGTCGAGCCGGGTCTCGCCGTACAGCGTCACGCCCGGCCCGAGCCGGAAGCGCCCCGCCGGCCCCACGAACCGCACCCCGCGCCCGATGCGCCAGCCGGCGGCGCCGCCCAGCAGCCACCCGCGGAGCCGGCGCTCCACCGCCTCGCGGTCGCGCCCGAGCGCCGCGGCGAGCCAGGCCCCGGCCCGGATCCAGGGCTCTCCGAGGGCGGCGCCGAGGAGGCGCGCCGCGCGGAGAGGTCGCGCGCCCTCCACCCGGGTGGCTCCCTGGGCGCGCGGCGGCGCCGCCGCGACCCCGGCCTCCGGGTGACCCGCCGCGGTCCCGTCCGTCATGGCCGCGCGCTCCGGGCGCGCCCCGGCCGCAGCAGCGCCGCCGCGGTGCGCGCCAGGATCGCGGCGTCGGTCGCGAGCGACATGCGCTCGAGGTACCTGTGGTAGTGGACGATCTTCGCCGGGAGCACGCGCTGCACGTACGCGGCCTCGGGATCGGGCGAGGCGGCGAGCACCGCCTCCTCGTCCAGGGACGCGAGCGCGGCGAAGTCGGTGAGGCCGGGGCGGACGCGGAGGATCCTCGCGTAGTCGTCCGGGAAGCGCTCCACGAACCGCGCGACCTCGGGCCGTGGGCCGACGAGGCTCATGTCGCCGGCGAGGACGTTCCAGAGCTGGGGCAGCTCGTCGAGCTTGCTCGCCCGGAGCCAGCGGCCGACGCGGGTGACGCGCGGATCCCCGCGCGCGGTGACGGCCGGTCCGGCGGCGCCGGGCCGCATCGAGCGGAACTTCAGGATGGCGAACGGCCGCCCGCCGCGGCCGACCCGCGGCTGGCGGAAAAAGACCGGGCCCTCGGACGAGAGGCGGACCGCGAGCGCCAGGGCGCCGAGGAGCGGCGCGAGCAGGACGAGGGCCGCGCCCGCGCAGGCGACGTCGAGGGCGCGCTTGGCCGCGGCGTAGGCGGGGCGCGGACCCCCGC
>JAEYZK010000218.1 GCA_023428085.1 Pseudomonadota bacterium | reverse complement strand
GCGCTCCCGCGCGCGGACGCGGCGGCGTGCGCCGGCGCCTCGACGCGCCCACCGCCGTCCGGCGCCGCCTCGTCCTCGAGGTCGAGGTCGTCGTGCGCCGCGCCCCGCCGATCGCGCGCGAGGAGGAGGTAGATGGCCGGCAGGAAGAACAGCGTGAACGCCGTCCCCACCGCCATCCCCGCCACGAGCACCAGGCCGATGCTGTTGCGCGCCTCCGCGCCAGGGCCGGAGACCAGGGTCAGCGGGAAGTGGCCGCAGACCGTGGCGACGCTCGTCATGAGGATCGGCCGGAGGCGCGTGATCGCGGCGCCCTTCACGGCGTCGAGCTTGGAGAGCCCCTGCTCCTGCAGCTTGTTCGCGAACTCGACGATGAGGATGCCGTTCTTCGCGACCAGGCCGACGAGCGTCACGAGGCCGACCTGCGAGTAGACGTTGAGCGTCGTCGTCCACCCGTCGCTGAACGAGGGCACGTTCGGGTTCGGCATCTTGAGGAACATCATCACGGTGGCGCCGAAGAGGCCCAGCGGGACGGAGCCAGCGAGGATCACGAGCGGATCACGGAAGCTGTTGAACTGCGCCGCGAGCACCAGGAAGATCAGCACCACCGCGAGCAGGAACGCCGGCAGGAAGCGATCTCCCTCGGTGCGGAGCTGGCGCGACTCGCCCGTGTAGTCGATGGCGTAGCCGCTCGGCAGGATGCGCGCGGCCTCGTCCTCCAGGAACCGGAGCGCCTGGTCCAGCGGCCGGATCGCGACCCCGCTGATCTTGACCGCGTTGAGCTGCTGGAAGCGGTTGAGCGTCCGGGGCGTGACCGAGTCCTTCAGGGTGGCGATCGACGAGAGCGGGATGAGCCGCCCGCCGGGGCCGGTGACGTGGATGTTCTCGAGCTGCTCCGGGTTCAGGCGCTCGGTGCGCAGGAGCTGGGGGATCACCTTGTAGCTCCGGCCGTCGATGCTGAAGCGGTTCACGTAGCCCCCGCCGTTGGCCGCGCCGAGGTCCCGCCCCACCGTCTCGAGATCGAGGCCCAGCTCCGCCACCTTCTGCCGGTCGAGCTGGATCTCGGACGAGGGCTGGTCGAGCTTGACGTCCAGGAGCGGCGGGAACGCGAACATGCCGCTCGCGGCCGCCTTCTCCTGGAGCTTGGTCGCGAAGCCCAGGATCTCCGCGGTGTCCGCGGTCGACGCGACGACGAACTCCACCGGGAACTGGCCGCCGCCCGGCAAGGCCGGGGGCATGATGGGGAACGTCTGGATCCCCGGGATCGCCGCCACCTTCGCGTGGATCTCGGGGAGGAGCTCGAACGCGGAGCGGGTGCGCTCCGTCCACGGTTCGAACACGACGCCCCAGAACCCGCCGGTCGGGTTGGTGAGCTGGAACGTGAACCTCGACTCCGGCGTCGACATCGCGGCGCGGTGCACCGCGCGGATCGACGGCGTGAGCTGGTCGAGCGTCGCGTTCGCGGGGGTGTTGACGACGCCGAAGATGTAGCCCTGGTCCTCGGTGGGGGCGAGCTCCTTCGGGACGAGCTGGAACATGGCGAGCGTGAGGACGCTCACGCCGATCCACGCGGCGTAGATCGGGCGCCGCGCCTGGAGGGATCGATCCAGGCGGCGCCCGTACGCCGCCTTCACCCGGTCGAACCCGCGGTCGATCCAGCGGGTCAGCCCGCGCGGTTGCCGGTCGCCGCGGAGGAGCGCCGCCGACATCACCGGCGAGAGCGTCAGCGCCACCACGCCCGAGATCGCGACCGCGCCGGCGAGCGTGAGGGCGAACTCGCGGAACAGGGAGCCGGTCAGCCCCCCCTGGAACGCGATGGGCGTGTAGACCGCCGCCAGGGTGATCGTCATGGCGACGATCGGGCCGACGAGCTCTCGCGCGCCCTGCAGCGCCGCCACCCTCGGCCGCTTCCCCTCCCGGAGGTGCCGCTCGACGTTCTCCACGACGACGATGGCGTCGTCCACCACGAGCCCGACCGAGAGCACGATCGCGAGCAGCGTGAGGAGGTTCACGGTGAACCCGAACGCCTGCATCAGGAACACGGCGCCGACCAGGGAGACCGGGATCGCCACCAGCGGCACGAGGACCGACCGGAGGGACCCGAGGAACAGGAAGATGACGACGACCACGATGAGGAGCGTCTCGACCAGCGTCCGCTCGACCTCCCCGATGGCGTCGCGGACGTAGGTGGTGGCGTCGAACGCGACGCGGGCCTCGATCTGCTCCGGGATGTCCTGCTGGAGGGCGGCGAGCTCGGCCCGGACGCGCTCGACCACGTCGAGCGCGTTCGCGTTGGGGAGCGCCCAGACGCCGATGAAGACCGCGGTCTGGCCGGTGAAGCTCACCGCGGTGTCGTAGTCCTCCGCGCCGAGCACGACGTCCGCGACGTCGCCGAGGCGCACGACCGCGCCGTCCTTCTCCCGGATCGGGAGCTGCTCGAACTCGGCGACCGAGCGCAGGTCGGTGTTGGCCGTCAGGTTGACCTGGACGAGCGAGCCGCGGGTCTGGCCCACCGCGGCCTGGTAGTTGTTCCGGGCGAGGGCCGCGCGGATCTGCGCCGGGCTCACGTTCAGCGCCGCCATGCGGTCGGGCTTGAGCCAGATCCGCATCGCGAACGTCCGGGCCCCGAGGACGTCGGCGCGCTGCACCCCCTCCACCGCCGAGAGCCGCGGCTGGACCACGCGGACCAGGAAGTCGGTGATCTCGTTCTGCTTGAGCGCCTTCGAGGCGAAGCTGAGGTACGCGGAGGCGAGCGCGCTGTCGGCGGACTCCACGGTGAGGACCGGCACCTCGGCCTCGGGCGGGAGATCTCCCCGGACCTGATCGATCTTCGAGCCGATCTCGGACAGCGCCCGGGTGGCGTCGTGGTTGAGCCGGAGCCGCGCCTTGATCGTGGAGACGCCCTGCTTGCTCTCGGACTCGATGTAGTCGACCCCGTCCGCGGAGGCGATCGCCCGCTCGATCGGGGTGGTGATGAACCCCCGGACCAGCTCCGCGTTCGCGCCGACGTAGGCGGTGGTGACGATGATCTGCGCGTTCTCGCTGCGCGGGTACTGGCGCGCGTTGAGGCTCCGGATCGCCTGCACGCCGGCGATGACGATCACGAGGTTGACGACGACGGCGATGACGGGGCGGCGGATGAAGAGGTCGGTGATTCTCATGGTCCCTCCCGGGCGCTCACTCGTCCTTCGGACGCGGCGCCAGCCTGGCGTCCGGCGCGAGCGCGTTGTTCACGGCGACGGCCGCGCCGTTGCGGAGCTTGAAGGCCCCGCTGCTCACGACGCGGTCCCCCGGCTTCAGCCCCGAGACCACCGCGACGAGGTCACCGCGGCGCTCCCCCGTGCGCACGAAGCGCTGCACGGCCACCGTGGAGGACCGGCCGGAGGGCTCCCGCTTCTCCTCGATCGCGAACACCGAGTCCCCGTACGGCGCGAAGATCACCGCGGTGGCCGGGACGGTGAGCGCCTGCCGCTCCTCGCGGGAGCGCACCTCGACGTTGACGAACATCCCGGGCCGCAGCCGGCCGCCGGGGTTGGCGAGCGTCGCCCGGACCCGGACGCTCCGGGTGGTGGGGTCGACCTCGGGGTTGATCGTGGTGATCGCGCCCTCCCACTCCTGCCCGGGGAACGTGTCGGTGCGGATCGCCGTCCGCTGCCCGGGCTCGACGCGCGCCAGCGCCTGCTGCGGCAGCCAGAAGTCCGCGTGGATCGGGCTCACCGACTGGAGCGAGGCCATCGGGGTCCCGGGCGACACGAACTGGCCCACCTCGACCTGGCGGATCGCGATCCGCCCGTCGAACGGCGCGCGGAGGGTCTTCTTCGCGATCGTCGCCCGGAGGTTCGCGACGGTCGCGTCGGCCTGCTCGGCGCGGGCGCGGGCGGCGTCGAGGTCCGCCTGCGCGTTGGCCTCACCCTGCCGGAGCCGCCGGGCGCGCTCGTGGCCGAGCCGCGCCAGCGAGGCCTCGGCCCTGGCCGCGGCGAGCTGCGCCTCCTCGGCGGAGGTGTCGAGCTGCACGAGGACCGCGCCCTCCTTCACGAGCGTCCCCTCCTCGAAGGCGATCCTCCGGACCCTCCCCGGCAGCTCCGCGGCGAGCACCACGCCCTGGACGGCGACCAGCGAGCCGATCGCCGCGGTGGTCCGCGCCCACCGCACCTCCTGCACCGGGGCGGTGGTGACCGACTCCGGCGGCGGCGCGAAGGACTCGCTCGCCCGCACCATGCCGACGAACTGCCCGGCCTTCGCGCCCGCGAGCAGCGCCGTCACGGCGATCAGGCCCACCGTGATCCCGATCCACTGCCTCCACTTCCTCTGTCCGCTCATGATCGCTCCCATTCGTGAATGTCCCCGGCCTCTGCAGGCGGCGGGCCACGGCGAGACCGGCGGCCGCGCGCCGCCGGCCGCGCGGGCGCAGCCGGCGCGGTGAGCGGATCGCTCAGGCGCTGAGCACCCGATCCGGCCGCGGTCGCGCCGCTCACTGCACCCTCCGCGGCGCCGCGAGCAGGTCCTCGCCCGCCGCGGCGCGGAGCTGGAGGCGGGCGTTCCGCAGATCCGCGTCCGCCTGGATGCGGCCCGCGTCGGCCGCGAAGGCGTCCCGCTGGGCCTGCAGCAGCTCGAGCTGCGGGCCCTCTCCGACCTCGTAGCGGCTGCGCGCCAGGTCCGCGGCCCGCGCGCTCACCTCCGCCTGCACGCGCGCCGACCGGCTCCGCGCGATGCTGCTCTGGACCGTCTTCCACGCCCGGTGGATGTCGTCCCGCACGCCGAGCCGCGTCCGCTGCTCGCGCGCGCGCGCGCCGGCCGCCGCGGCCGCCTGCGCCCGGATCCCGGCGACGGTGGTGAGGTCGAACGACCAGCGCAGGCCCACCACCGCCTGCCAGCTCGCGTCCCGGCCGGCGAGCCCTTCGAAGTCGCTCACGCGCTGGGTCACGCGGGCGCCGAGGCTCGGCGCCAGCGTCAACCGCTCGGCCCGCGCCTGCCGCTCCGCCGCGATCCGGTCCTGGATCGCCGCGGCGAGCGCGGGGAGCTCCTCGTCCGGCGCCTGGAACCGCTCCAGCGGCGGCTCCTCGTGCAGGTCGTCGGAGAGCTCCACGGGCGCGTCGAGCGCCGGGGCGAGGCCCGTGAGCGACTGGAGGGCCCGGGCGGACAGCGCCGCGCGGAGCTCGGCGGCCGCGACCTGCTGGACGTTGCGCTCGACCTCCGCGCGCGCGCGGTCCACGTCGAGCCTCCCCACGGCCCCCACCTCGAGCCGGCGCTCGGCGATCCGCAGGCTCTCCCGCGCGACCTCCAGCGCCCGGCGCGAGGACTCCACGAGCGCAACGTTCGCGACGAGCTGGTAGTACTCCTGGGAGACGCGCGACTGGACGGCGAGGTCCGTCGCGTCCTCCCGCGCCTCCGCGGCCCGGGCGCCGGACCGCGCCGCGCCGACCCGCGCGAAGCCCGCCAGATCGACGAGCGGGACCTCGAGGGTCGCGGAGCCGTCGAGCTGATCGCGCGGGGTGACGGTGACCTGCGCGGGCGGACCGCCGCCGGGATCGGGGAAGGCCAGGGTCGCCTCGTGCTGGTTGCGCGTGTACTGGCCCTCGACCGAGACGCGCGGCAGCACGCGGCCGAGCGCGCCGTCGGCCTCGGCGCGGCGCTGCCGGCGCGCCGCGCTGGCCTCGGCGTTCTCCGCGCTGCCGGCGCGGGCCGCGCGCAGGAACTCGTCGATGGGTTGCAGCGCGCTCGCCCGCGCGGCGGCGCCGAGCGCGAGGACCGCGAGGAGTGCTCTCACCTGCATGGGTTCTCTCCGCG